>JARLIN010000154.1 GCA_031291715.1 Rhodopila sp.
AGCGGTGGTCTTCACGTCCTTCTGGATCTGCGCGATCAAATCCTGGATATCGCGGGCAGACTTCTCGCTGGTCTCGGCCAAGGTACGGACTTCGTCGGCGACGACGGCAAATCCCTTGCCGTGCTGGCCGGCGCGGGCCGCGTCGATGGCGGCATAGAGGGCGAGAAGATTGGTCTGGTCGGCGATGCGCGCGACCGCCTTCACCACTTCGCCGATCGTGGCCGCCTGTCGATCCACCTCCTCGACCATCTTCACCGAGGAGTCCTGCCGTTCCGATGCCTTGGCGATGGCCTCGATCGAGGCACGGATTTGGCCGCCGAGATCGCCGATCAGCACCACGAGAGCCTCGGTCTTGCGCAGCGACGTGTCGGCATTGCCCTTGGCCTTGAGGATCAGAGCGCCACCCTGGTCGACCGCCTTCAGCGACTTTTGCGCCGCGCTGGCCGCCTGCTCGGAGCCAACCGCGATCTGCTCGGCAGCCTTGCGCAGCTCTTCCGCCGCCGACGCAGCCTGAGCGATGCCGCTCGACAGTTGGGCGGTCGCCGAGGCGATCCGTTCGGCCGCCTTCTGCTGGCGCGCATAGGTCCGCGCCTTGCGCTTCTGCGCCTCCGCTGCCAGCCGCGAGCTGCCGATCGGCGAACCGGCAGCGTGATCGTCCTGCTCTTCGGTACTGGCTTGGACGGCGATCTTCTTGGCGAGAGACATGGCGTACCTCAAGGAACGGTTGCTGTTTGGTTGGGCGTGAATCACCAGTCGCATCCACGGCATCGTCCGCCGGACACGGTCTGAGGTCGGAAACTTGGAACGGAGACGCGAGATCCCGTACGGTCCGTCGATCGACCGGCACACGCGGATGTTGGGACGGTCGAGCTGACAGGTCTGAAGATGCACTTCGGGGTCGGGAAACTCCGAGCCAACGTCTCCCGTCTTGCAACCTGCAATCAAGATCAGGGCCACGGGATCAAGCCTCGTGGGATCGCATCGTGCTGACACGGGTGATTGCAGAGGCCGGGTTCAGACAGCTGCGGACGTTCGATACATTCGGTGGTTCATACCGATCGCAGCGGTGATCGCCATGCAGTGCTCCAAAAGTCCGAGCACGGAGCGCCGGATTCTGCCGACAAATTGACTGGGTTGTAGGATGGCATTCCCCCGTCAGGAATCGCCAAATTCACGTAAATCTGCTGTTTCGCCGTGAAAAATTCGCATACGAACGTTAATTATCCGTATAAAGTCTACAAGAGAATACCTTCTGTTCAGCTAAATTTCAGAATTGATCTACATCAATTTGATATAGTCAAATTTATACATGGGAATATGTCCATAATAATTTATACTGCACAGCTTTAACGGGGTATATCTAAGGTCATATTCTCGGAACGACAGTATGAGTCCTGCCTGTCGGCCTGCTCGGATCTCGGCGCAGGGTCTATCCTTTCTCCATTGAGGTGAGCCAAGCTCAGAGAGGGTGTAACCGCCGGTCCAAGCACCATGTGCAATCTGAAATAAACAACAAACTGAGAACTCTATAGCAGGTAGCGGAATCTGGTCTCTATCCGATCGACGATTAAGAAAACGGAATTATACCATAAATAGATATATCAATATCTAGCCGAAGATGACGCATAGAATCGCCGGATCGGTAGATATTTTTGATATAGATCTCACTGCATCGCATCATCCGCGGCGGCGTTACGCCGTATGCTCGTCTGGATTCGGCGCATGACTATGGCCGCGATCTGCGCAAACGGAAAAGTCTCACGCCCCGGTCGGTCGAACACGACGATGATGAAACAGTCGGTTTCGGCGGCCAGGGGCGGTTTGTCGGTCCGGGTGTCGTCTGCCTCGAAATCACGCCTGCCGTCCCCCCTGCGCTCGGGCCTTCGGCCGAGGCGACAATTCGCCTTCACGCTTACGCTCGATCAGCTATCCGAGGACATCGAGCACGACGAGTTCGAAACCGTCTGTGAGGGCGAAGGCGGTCAATGCGACGACGAGGGCGCGCTGACAAGAACTCAGTAGATAAAGACCGCGACCTGAAATCTGCTTGGCCCCGCGGGCCACTGCATTGTCGGACGCCGGTCCATGGTTGCGCTCGTTACGGCGCACTCATCGATGGAACCGCGGGAAGAGTGTCCGAGCTGTCACCCGCCGATGACGCGCGTCCGGCGGACTTCAGTCAGATACGACAAGATGAGCGAGACCCAGACGATACCGTAGAGCAGCATGAAGCAGCTCGAGTAGATACCGGTCAGATCGAGGATCATCCCGAAGAGGATAGGCAATAGAAACCCGCCCAGGCCACCCGCCATGCCGATAATCCCTGACACGACCCCCATATTGGCTGGAAAGTCATCGCTGACGTATTTGAACGTGGACGCCATCCCGCAGGCGAAGGAAACACCGAGGATGAAGAGGAGCAGCGTAAATCCCCAGTCGGGCAGGCCGAGATGGAACGACGCTGGACCGTGGGTCGTCTGAATCACGAAGTCGGTCTGCGGATAGGATAACAGGAATAGGCAAATCCAGGCAGCCCATAGCACCCACCAAGTCACATTGTGCGCGCCAAACTTGTCCGACAGATATCCGCCGAGGGCGCGGAGGACGCCTGCCGGCAGCGCAAAACATGCCGCCATCAGTGCCGCCTGCGTGATTGGGAAATGATATTCGTTGACGAAATACTGCGGCAGCCAGACCGACACAGCCGTAAAGCCACCAAAAACGATCGAATAGTATTGGCAGTATTTCCAGACGCGCGGATCGCGAAGAACGGCTAACTGCTGACGAATTGGCACGGAGTTATCGGATTTTCCCGGATCTGGCGCGGCGAGGAACCAGAACAGCACAGCGGTTACCAGCAGGCTTACGGCGTAAACCTTCGGCACGCTCTGCCAGCCAAAATTCGAGACCAAGGAGGGCGCCACGAACATGTTGATGGCGGCTCCGGTCACCCCGGCGCCGAAGAAGCCCATGGCGAAGCCCTTCCTCTCCTTGGGAAAGAACCTGGCGACGTACGGCGTCCCGATCGCAAAGGACGCGCCGACCAGTCCCAATGCCAATCCCAGCAGCAGCAACTGCCACAGCGCGACCGCATAGGACGACAGCCAGAGCGGCACGGCGCAACCGACCAGCAGCAGGAACATCACGATGCGGCCGCCGAACCGGTCCGTCCAGATTCCCAGCGGCAATCGAAACAGCGCACCGGTCAACACCGGTGTAGCCGTCAACAGGCCGAATTCCGACGCGTTGAGGCCCAGTTCTTTGCGGATGGGGATGCCGGTGACTCCAAACATCAGCCAGGCGGCAAAGCAGACGGCGAAGGCCAGGGTCGTTACCAGCAGCACCCTTATCGCAACGGAACGCGGGATATTGGCCGTCGTATCCATGGTCAGGATTTCCTGTCGTGAAGGGGCTTGATCGGTTCCTGACCGTCGATGAGGGGATCGAGAGGAAACCGGGTGCGGGCGGCGGTCGAATTCGCGATGTGCATGACATCGCCACGGACGATGATTCCGACCTTCGCCATGCCGGACAGGGCGCGCGAGAAGGTCTCGCGCGTCATGCCGAGCTGCGAGGCGATCAACCGCTTTTCGATCGGTAGCCGAATGGCGGTGTCGGTGCCCGACTGTCCGATGAGCGCCACGAGATAGCAGCCAACCCGCTCCTCCGCGGAGCGCAACTTCAGGTTCTTCTCATGGCGCACTTGCCGCCGGAACTGCGCGGAGAGACAGGCGAGAATGGCGCGGCAAAGTGCGTGATCGGATGCGACAGCGTCGCGGAATGCCTCGGCGCGGATCAGAACGAGTTGGGCTTCCTCGTGGACGCGGGCACGCATCAGATAGGGCAGTCCGCTGATGACTGCGGCCGGGATCACCAGATCGACGGGCTGCAGCAATTCGACGAGGGTCTCAGCCTGATCGCGCACACCCAATAACTCGATGCTGCCGGACAGCAGGATCTGGGCGAAGGTCGGTGTCTCTGACTGGTCGAACAGCATGCTGCCTGCCGGCACGCGATGCAGCACGGATTGACCCGCCAGCGCGTCGAGAGTTTTGACCGGAACGCCCCGCAACCACGACACCTGCCGGAGCGCCTCTGGCGCCGACGACCACTGTTCCGGTTCAAGCGGGCTTGCCGCTGGAGCCACTGGAGCGGACCGAATGGGCGGCGAATCATGTTCCACAGCGTTCTGCTCCGTTCCAACTCGCGAGTGCCCGAAAGCCGGTCTTCCAATGCGTGATCTACATCACATCATATGACGTATCAAAGCACGTGAAGCTCTGATCTAAATCAATGACCGGCCATCTGATGGCCTTCATTGTCGCTCCAGGTTGTCACAGGCCGCTGCAGTGGGCGGGCGCGAACCGTAGAGGTGCGAATGAGCCACTTTCTCGATCGGCTGACCTTCTTCAAAAAGCAGGTCGACACGTTTTCCGACGGGCACGGCATCGTCACCGACGAACCACGCGACTGGGAGGACGGCTACCGCAAGCGCTGGCAGCACGACAAAATCGTGCGGTCCACGCACGGCGTGAATTGCACGGGCTCCTGCTCCTGGAAGATTTACGTCAAAGGCGGAATCGTGACCTGGGAGACCCAGCAGACCGATTACCCCCGTACGCGCCCGGACCTGCCGAATCACGAGCCGCGCGGCTGCGCGCGCGGCGCCAGCTACTCCTGGTACCTTTATTCGGCCAACCGTGTGAAACACCCGCTGGTTCGCGGTCGCCTGCTGAAGCTGTGGCGCGAGGCACGGACGACGCTCACTCCCGTCGCGGCGTGGGCATCGATCGTCGAGAACTCGGATCGGCGCGCCAGCTACACCAGCCGGCGGGGACTGGGCGGTCTGGTTCGCGCCACATGGGACGAGGTCAACGACATCATCGGCGCGGCGAAGGCCTACACCGAGAAGACATATGGACCCGACCGGGTGATCCGCTTCTCGCCGATTCCGGCCATGTCGATGGTGTCGTATGCGGCCGGCGCTCGCTACTTGTCATTGCTCGGCGGTGTCTGCCTGTCGTTCTATGATTGGTATTGCGACCTGCCACCGGCCAGCCCGATGACCTGGGGCGAGCAGACGGACGTGCCGGAAAGTGCCGACTGGTACAATGCCGGCTATCTGATCATCTGGGGATCGAACGTTCCGCAGACCCGCACGCCCGACGCGCATTTCTACACCGAGGTCCGCTACAAGGGCACGAAGAGCGCCGTCATCTCGCCGGACTATGCCGAGGCGACGAAGTTTGCCGATCTGTGGCTGCACCCGAAACAGGGGACCGATGCTGCCCTGGCGATGGCGATGGGCCACGTCATCCTGCGCGAGTTCCACCTCGATCGGACCGTCCCCTACTTCAGCGACTACGTCAGGAAGTATTCCGACCTGCCGATGCTGGTCCGCCTGGTGCGCAAAGGGGACGGCTATGTGCCGGAACGCCTGCTGCGTGCCGATGATTTTGCCGATGGCCTCGGCGAGGCCAACAATGCCGCTTGGAAGACGGTGGCGCTGGACGAAACGGGCCAGCCGGTGGTGCCGCTGGGCTCGGCCGGATTCCGCTGGGGCGAGGACGGCAAGTGGAACCTGGACTCGAAGCGGAGCGATGGCACGGATACGTCGCTGGCGCTCAGTCTGATTGAAGGCAGCACCACGGCACCCGTGGCCTTCCCCTATTTCGGCGGGGCAGCCACCAACGGATTCGCCAGCACCGAACACCCGGAGATCATCACCCGCACCATTCCCGCACGGCTGATCGGTCTGAAGGACGGCGACACGCTGGTAGCGACGGTGTTCGATCTGCTCTGCGGCAATTACGGCGTGGACCGCGGACTTGGCGGCGCCGGCGTCGCCTCCGACTACGATCAGGACGAGCCCTACACCCCGGCCTGGGCGGAAAGCGTCACCGGTGTGCCGCGGGCGCATATCATTCACGTCGCGCGCGAGTTCGCCACCAACGCGGAGAAGACCAACGGCCGCTCGATGGTCATCCTCGGCGCCGGCGTGAACCACTGGTACCACATGGATATGACGTACCGCGGGATCATGAATCTGCTGATCCTGTGCGGTTGCGTCGGACAATCCGGTGGCGGCTGGTCGCACTATGTCGGCCAGGAGAAATTGCGGCCGCAGACCGGCTGGCTGCCGATCGCCTTCGGCCTCGACTGGAACCGCCCGCCACGCCAGATGAATGGCACGTCGTTCTTCTATGCGCATACCGATCAATGGCGTTACGAGACGCTGAAGATTTCCGAGATCCTGTCTCCAACCGCACCCGATGGCGACTGGAGCGGGTCGATGATCGATTACAACGTGCGCGCCGAGCGTATGGGCTGGCTGCCCTCGGCCCCGCAGTTGAAGCAGAACCCGCTCAGCATCGCCGCACGGGCCAGGCAGGCGAGCCTGGAACCGAAAGACTATGTGGCGAAGGCGGTGCGCTCGGGCGAACTGGAGCTGTCGTGCCACGATCCGGACGACCCGGCGAACTGGCCGCGCAACCTATTCGTGTGGCGCTCGAACCTGCTGGGGTCGTCGGGCAAGGGCCACGAATACTTCCTCAAGCATCTGCTCGGCACGACCAACGGTCTGTTGGGCAAGGATCTGGGCGTCGAGGGCCGCGAAAAGCCACAGGATGTGGCGTGGCATGAAGTGGCGCCGGAAGGAAAGCTTGATCTGTTGGTGACGCTAGATTTCCGCATGTCCACCACCTGCGTCTACTCCGACATCGTGCTGCCGACGGCGACCTGGTACGAGAAGAACGACCTGAACACCTCGGACATGCACCCGTTCATCCATCCGCTGACGGCAGCCGTCGACCCGGCCTGGGAGGCGCGGACCGATTGGGACATCTACAAAGGTCTGGCGGCCAAATTCTCCGAGATCTGCCCCGAAGTGCTGGGGCTCGAGACCGACGTCGTGCTGTCGCCGATCCTGCACGACACGCCGGCGGAGTTGGCGCAGCCCTACGATGTCCAGGATTGGAGGCGGGGGGAAACCGACCCGGTGCCGGGGCGGACGATGCCGGCGGTCTCTGTCGTCGAGCGCGACTATCCCAGTCTTTATGCCCGCTTCGCCTCTATCGGGCCTTTGTTGAAAAATCTCGGCAATGGCGGCAAGGGGATCGGCTGGAACACCGAACATGAGGTGGAATTCCTGGCGGCGCTCAATGGCACGGTCCAATCCGGCGCCGCGACGGGGCAGCCGAAGCTGGAGACCGATGTCGATGCGATCGAGGCGATTCTGAGCCTGGCACCGGAAACCAATGGCGAGGTCGCGGTCAAGGCGTGGAATGCGCTCGGCAAGATCACCGGCCGGGAGCACGCCCACCTTGCCGCGGCGAAAGAAGACGAGAAGATCCGGTTTCGCGACATCGTGGCGCAACCCCGGAAAATCATCTCCTCGCCGACCTGGTCGGGCATCGAGAGCGACAAGGTCTGCTACAGCGCGGGCTACACCAATGTGCACGAACTCATCCCCTGGCGCACGCTGACGGGCCGCCAGCAGCTCTACCAGGACCATTTGTGGATGCGGGCGTTCGGCGAGGCGCTGGTGACGTGGCGCCCGCCCGTGGACACCAAGGGCACGGCCTCGGTCATGGGCAAGCACGCAAACGGCAATCCTGAGATCGTGCTGAACTTCGTCACGCCCCACCAGAAGTGGGGCATCCACAGCACCTATACCGACAATCTCTTGATGCTGACCTTGAGCCGAGGCGGGCCTTGCATCTGGATCAGCGAGGACGATGCGCGGCTGGCCGGCATCGTCGATAACGATTGGGTCGAGGCCTACAACACCAACGGGGCGCTGGTCGCGCGCGCGGTCGTGTCGCAGCGGGTCAATCCCGGCACGGCCATGATGTACCACGCGCAAGAGAAGATCGTGAACATGCCGGGGAGCGAGATCACCGGTCATCGCGGCGGCATCCACAACTCGGTCACTCGCGTGGTGCTGAAGCCAACCCACATGATCGGCGGCTACGCCCAGCAAAGCTACGGCTTCAACTACTACGGGACAGTGGGGTCCAACCGCGACGAATTCATCGTCATCCGGCGCATGAGCAAGATCGATTGGCTGGATGGCTCTGAGCCCGCCACCGTTGGGAAGGGAGCTGTGGCATGAAAATCCGCGCGCAGATCGCCATGGTGCTGAACCTCGACAAATGTATCGGGTGCCACACCTGCTCCGTCACCTGCAAGAACGTGTGGACCAGCCGCGAAGGCATGGAATACGCGTGGTTCAACAATGTCGAGACCAAGCCCGGCATTGGTTATCCGAAGGACTGGGAAAACCAGGAGCGCTGGAAGGGCGGTTGGCGCCGCCGGCGCAACGGCGCGATCGAACCGCGCATCGGCGGCAAATGGCGTGTTCTGTCCAACATCTTCGCCAATCCCGACCTGCCGGAGATCGACGACTACTACGAGCCGTTCGATTTCGATTACGGCATCCTGCAGTCCGCGCCGGAGATGAAGGCGTTCCCGACCGCCCGGCCGCGCTCGAAGATCACCGGCCAGCGAATGGAGAAGATCGAGCGCGGGCCCAACTGGGACGAGATCCTGGGTGGCGAGTTCGCCAAGCGCTCGGCCGACTACAATTTCGAGGGGGTCGAGAAGGAGATCTACGGC
>JARLIN010000155.1 GCA_031291715.1 Rhodopila sp.
GCTGGGGGGGAAGGAAAATAAAAATAAGGTGTTAGTGAGCGGAATGGGGGGGCCCCCCCCCCGGCCCACCCACAGACCCGAGACACTGAGACCGGTTCCATGTTGTTGGTCCTATCCCGGACGATCACGACCCTGACGAGGAGCTAAGACGCATGCGTTTCCGTGGTATGACCCTCGCTACCGCCTTGCTCGCGACGCCAGTCGCTGCGTTGGCCCAACCGCTGACCGGTGTATACGTTGGGGCTGGGGCAGGGCTGCATGCCCCTCAGGACCCGAACGCGACACCGTTGACGCCCGGTTTCGGGACGGGGCGGGTACAACTGGATGAAGGGTTTGGATTCAATTCAAACCTCGCGGTTGGATACGGCCTGGGCAATGGCTTCCGTTTCGAGATTGAAGGGGACTTCGCGCGCAGCGACTTGCTCCACATCCTTGGGACGCCGTTTCCGACCGCGAGCAGCGGCACGGTTCGCACCTGGGGTGTGATGGCCAATGCTCTATTTGACCTGGATGTGGGTTCCCCGTGGGTCTACCCGTATCTCGGCGCGGGCGCCGGCTACCAGTGGACCAAGCTGAATGGTGTCACCTCTACCCAGCCCGGCGGACCGTTCGGTTTCGGAACCAGCGACCAGCAAGGCACATTCGCCTGGCAGGCGATCCTGGGCGCATCCTTCCCGGTTCCGAACATGCCGGGCCTGTCGCTGACAGTGGATTACCGGTTCATGGACATCCTGGGCGGCGAGAAGTTCGACGGCACCGTGACAACCGGCGGTCCGACCGTCCCGGCGGTGTTGAAGCTGCATAATCAGTACAACCATGACGTCGTGGTCGGCGTCCGCTACGCGTTCAACGTGCCGCCGCCGCCGGCCCCACCGACGGCGCCGGCCCCGGCCGCCGCGCCCGCCCCCGCACCGGCGCGGTCGTATCTGGTGTTTTTCGACTGGGATAAGGCCGACCTGACGGACCGCGCGAAGGCGATCGTGAAAGAGGCCGCGGATAATTCGACCCGCGTGCAGGTCACGCGGATCGAGGTCAACGGCTACGCCGACACCTCCGGCAAGCCGCAGTACAACCAGGCTCTCTCGGTTCGTCGAGCCAATGCGGTGGCGGGCGAACTGGTGCGTGACGGCGTGCCGCGGAACGTCATCAACATCCAGGGCTTTGGCGACACCCACCTGCTGGTGGCCACTGGCCCGGGCGTGCGGGAGCCCCAGAACCGGCGCGTGGAGATCATCATCCGTTGACGTTCGCCGCGGCGATGTGACCGGTCTGGGCCGGGGGCGGAAGCTCCCGGCCCTTTCGCTTTGTCCGCGCGGGAGATTCAGGCGCTCGGACGTGTTCCGCCTCGCGCGGTCTCGCTTTTGAGTCGCCGCAATCCGCGGATGGCGGTAGGATGACCGCCCGCACCACATTGCGCACCATGCAAGACACACACATCATCGACCGGGTCGCGGAAGAGCATCTCTGGGATCAGGTCCTCAACCGGCAGTCTGGCGCCGATTTCTTTTATGCGGTGACGACCATGGGCGTGTATTGCCGCCCAGGCTGTCCCTCGCCCCGGCCGCTGCGCAAGAACGTGCGGTTCTTCCGGTCCCTGCCGGAGGCCGAGGCCGCCGGCTTTCGTGCCTGCAAGCGCTGCGACCCGAAAGGTGAGCGTGCGCGGATCGCCCAGGATGTGGTCCGGGACGCCAGCGACTTCATCGAGGCCAGCGAAGACATCCCCTCGCTGGAGGCTCTCGCGAAGCGGTCGGGCTACTCACGCTTCCACTTCCTGCGGATGTTCCGCGATCATACCGGCCTGACGCCGCGCAGCTATGCCGAGGGCGTTCGCGCCCGCCGGCTGCATGCTGCCTTGGCGGATGGCAACCGGGTGATCGACGCGGTGGCCGAAGCCGGCTTCGGTTCCGAAAGCCGCGTGTATGAAAAAACCGCCTCGCTGCTTGGTATGACCCCCGGTGCGGCCCGGCGTGGCGGCCAGGGCGAGTGCATCCGTACTGCCTTCGCCGACTGCCCCTTCGGTCGGCTGCTGGTCGGCGCCACGGATAAAGGGGTGTGCTTCATCGGCTTCGCCGAACCGGACGATGCTTTGATGGGCGACCTGCGCCGGCGGTTTCCGCACGCCACCCTCACCACCGACGATCCCGCACTTGCCGGAACCGTTCGGGCGGTACTGGATTTTCTGCGCGAACCTAAACAGGCTTTGGAACTGCCGCTGGACCTGCGGGGAACCGCATTCCAGCAGCGAGTCTGGCGAACGTTGTGCAGCATTCCTGCCGGCGAGACGCGAACTTACGCGCAGCTCGCGGCGATGGCGGGAAACCCGAAGGCGATCCGTGCGGTCGCACGGTCTTGCGCAACCAATCCCGTGTCGCTCGCCGTTCCCTGCCACCGTGTTGTGGGCAGCGACGGCGGCCTGACAGGATATCGCTGGGGCGTGCCGCGGAAGAAGGCGCTGCTGGAGCAAGAGCGGAGGCTCAACGCGCCCTTGCCCGGTTGACGGATTGGCGTCCCGTGCCGGCTCGGATGAAAATCAGAAGACCTATCGTCGAAGCGCCAGGCTAGTCCTGCCGCGGTCCCGACGGGGCGGGCTGCGTCATTCGGGGCATTTTCCACCAAAATTGCCGGATGTGCATAGGCAGCCGTCCGGGCGGGGCAGTACCAGAGGTCCGGTAGAAAGATAGATAAAATGATGGGAGGTGCCTTGGAACGTATCTCCCAGCGTTCCGAAGTGGCCCTTGCGGCCTATTCGCGCCTGCTGGCTGTGCCCGCGCGGTCGTGCATCTGCAAGGGCATGCATACGGGTACGATGCCGTTCTTTGGGCGCGACGAAATCCCTATTCGGATGTGCCGATGATCGCCGGCCTCACGGCCCAGCAGCACCGCCGTTTGATGACATGGAGAGGCCTTGCATGACAGTCCCGTCAATTCGCCATCTGGCAATTCTGCTGGTCATCCCGTTGCTCGCGCTCACCTCGGCACAAGCACAGCAGCCGCAGCCACCGGCCCAGCCGCCGCCGCCGGAACATCCGGCGATCGAACCGGCCGCGCTCGAAATGCTGAAGGCGACGAGCCAGCGGCTCGCGAGCGCCAGGTCGATGAGCTTCACTGCCGTCACCATCTACGAATCTCCGGCACGTAACGGCCAGCCGCTCTACTACGCGACCTTGTCCCAGGTCGCGATGCAGCGCCCGGACAAGCTGCGCGTCATCACCCCAGGAGACGGCCCGGCGTCGGACTTCTACCTCGATGGCAAGAGGATGATCGCCTACACGCCGGCCGCGAACCTTGTGGCGGTCGCCGATGCGCCGCCGACGATCGAGGCCGCGATCAAGGAGGCGTACGACAAGGCTGCGATCTACTTCCCGTTCACCGAGGTGATTGTCTCCGATCCGTACAAGAACCTGTCGGATGGGCTGACCTCCGCCTTCGTCGTCGGTCAGTCTCACGTTATTGGTGATACCATTACCGACATTGTGGCGATCTCCAACGCCAACGTGCAGGCCGAGATCTGGATCGGCATCAATGACGGGCTGCCGCGCATGATTCGCGCGGTCTACCCAAAGGACCCAACCCAGGCGCGTTATGAGATCCAGTTCTCCAACTGGCGTCTCAACCCGCCGATGAAGGACGCGGATTTCACCTCCGCGCTTGCGCTCAAGGCGCCGCGGATGGATTTCGCGCGCCCCGATGCCCCACCGCCCGGCAAGCCCTGAAGAGAGGAGGCCTCATCATGCGAAAGAACAGTGTGGTGCTCGCGGCTGCCGCGGTCGCGCTGGTTCAGATCCAGCCTGCCGGCGCCTGGATGCGGGGCGGCGAAACCTACGGCGGCGGACGCTGGGGTGCCGAGGCCGGCGGCGGACATTGGGCCGCGGGCGCGAACGGCCATTATGGATCGGGCACCTACGGCACGACCAGTAGCGGGACACACTATGCGACCTCCTCCAGGGGTGGGACGGCCGAGGCCAGCAATGGAAGCTGGTCGGCGACCAGCGCGAGCGGGCATACCAACTCCGGAAGCTATGGCACCACAGCCTATGGCACGCACTACGCGACAGGCTCGTACGGCGGTGCTGTCGCCACGAATAACGGGCACTGGGGGGCCGAAAGCAACGGCCAATATGCCTATGGCAACCACTACACCGGAACCGCGACCTATGGCGGCGCCTATCACCCGCCCGCGGTGGTCAACCAGTACTACGGGACCGGCTGCTACAACTGCGGCGGATGGAATGGGGGCGGGGCGGCGGTTGCCGCCGGCGCGGCTGGCCTGGCAGTGGGCACCGCGGTCGGCGTGGCGGCGGCAAACACTGCGAACGCGAACGCTGCCGCGGCGGCTTATGCCTATGGCGATGTATATGCGGCCTTGCCCGCGGGATGCAGCTATTCGACCTATTATGGAAAGGCCTATTATAATTGCAGCGGATACTGGTTCAGCCCCGCCTACGGAGCGAACGGGGTATATTACCGCGTCGTACCGCCACCGTGAGGCGAGCACGATATAGACGTGGAACCGCCCGGACAGGATCGGCATCGGTTAGGCGACATTGATGGAACAGCCGCCAGGTACGCACGCGACGTTGGCAAAACGGGCGCGCCATGAGTTGGTGCAGTACGCCGCTGTATTCGCCTATCTCTACGTATGCTTCGCCGCGCTCCTGTTCTACAAGGCATCGATCCTGCGGGGGCAGGGCATCAGCTATACGCCTTATGGCCTGGCGGTCGTGAAGGCGCTGATTCTTGCCAAGTTCATCCTGCTCGGGCACGCGCTCAAGATCGGTGGGCCCAGCACGCGCGGTCGCCTCATGTTCGCCATTCTTCACAAGTCACTGCTATTCCTGCCGCTGTTGATTGTCCTGTCGGTCGTCGAGGAGGCCACCGTGGCCCTTCTTCACGGTCACTCGGCCCGTGAGGCGGTTGCCGCACTCGCGGGCGGCACATTGCCGGAGGCCTTCGCGACAAGCCTGCTGATGCTGCTGATCCTGCTACCCTATTTCGCGTTCCGTGAAATCTCCTTCAGTCTCGGCGAAGGAAAGCTTCTGAAACTGCTCACAGACCGCCGGCTGCCTGACGCGTAAGGACGAGGGGATGCGTGCGTCGCGCTTGGAATACGCACCACTGTACCGAGATCGGGTTAGCCAAGAGCGAATTCGACTTATACCAACCGCCCTTGATGTTGACCCATGAAAATGGGTCAACGGCGGTCGATATGAGTCTTGGTTTTGCGCGCGGCCGCCCCGCCAACCCCGCGCGCGATACCAACCGCCGCCTGCTGTCGACGAAGCCGCCGGATCTCGACGGATTCGCCACTCTCGGACTTTGACCCAGCATCGGTCGAACCCGTCAGTGCCCGGAATCTCTCACAAACTGTCTCAATATTAATCCAAGTCAAAATCCCACCATTATATCAGTATGTTGCGGGATAACGCATACGACGCTCACGCAGGCCTATATTGACGATGATCTTGACACCATGCGGTGGCAATCCCTTATGGTGCACTGCACAATAGAGGGGAACGTCCTTCGCCCCACAGCCGGGCTTTGCCCGGCCTATCCGAAGGATCGTGCAAATGAACCTGTTCGAAGACGTTCGGCTCATCTCTCCGGGTCAGCCGCATATCGTGCGTGAAATGAGTGTTTGGTTGTCGCGCCTGCATGCAGGTCTCGATCGTCTTCGCGCCTCTTGGATGGCGCGCCGCCAGCGGGCGCGAGAAATGCAGGAATTGCATGCGTTCAGCGACAAGGAACTGTGGGATCTCGGCCTCGGCCGCTCCGACGTGTTCACGATCGCCAACGGTACCTACCGCCGGGAATAAAAAGTCGCCCGGCGAGGAGAAACGACTCGCCCGGCGCCAAGAGCGTGCGAGCATCCTGATAGCCGAAACGGCCTTTGAGACAGGTCGGCATGTCAGCGTCAGTTCCGCCGTACAGTCGCAGCGCGTCATGACGACGTTGCGGTTGTCGTCAGTCAGACTGGCGATCCCGTTTTCCACCAGGGTTTGAGGATTACCCTCTCGGTACCGCTCCTCACCAAGGCGGAGCCGCTGACGCCAAGACAGTTCGGCGTGTTCCCTCAACGCAGACGGGGCATTCCTTCACACAGGAGGCTTTGATCATGGATACGGCAGTGATGCCACGGGACGACTATGAGGCAATCCACTCCGCCGCGCCGCGGGGGGAACTTGCCGCTCGACATTTGGCGATGCCAGCAAATACCAATCCAGCCGGCAACATGTTTGGCGGCTGGATCATGGCCTCCATGGATGCGGCCGCGGCGATGACGACGACACGGTTGGCGGAAGGCCCGACCGTTACGGTCGCTGTCTCGAACATGGTGTTCATGCAGCCGGTCAAGGTCGGGGATACCGTCTGTTTCTATACCGATGTGAAGCAGATCGGACGCACATCGATCACGCTGGATGTGGAAGTCTGGGTGCTCCGGCAAGGGTGCGGGGAACGCATCAAGGTGACACAAGCCGAGTTCACCTTTGTCGTCGTCGATGAGGACGGGCGTCCAAGGCAGATCAAGCCTGAGACCAGGCAGTAGGAACTGCATGGTTCGCACATCGGTCAGCCGCAGACCGGATCGCAACGCACGATCGTCCAGCGACGCCCTGGAAGCAGGGTTGGCTGGACGATCGCGGATTTCGCGCCGAAGCGTTTATGGGTCGATGCGGGCCGTCGCCGATCCAGAAACGACTTCCTTGCCGTCCTGGTTGGTGGTGGATAGGGCCAGATCAACGAAGTGCTGGCCGCCTTCTTCCCGGATCGCTTCGACGGTGGCCTTCGAGTCGAGCGTGTCGCCCGGCCACACCTGGTTGGTGAACCGCACGCCGAACTTGGTCAGCGTGCCGTCGCCGACATAGTTTGTCAGCATTTTTCCGGTCAGGCCCATGGTCAGCATCCCGTGCGCGAAGACGCTGGGATAGCCGGCGACCTGGGTCGTATAGACCTCATCCGAATGTAGCGGGTTGTAGTCGCCCGATGCACCGGCGTACTGAACGATCTGGGTGCGTGAGAGATTTTCCACAACGCGCTCGCTGTGGGTGTCGCCGACCTTAAGGGCGGATGCTTTCAGTGCCATGTCTTTATCCTCCCTTTAGCCCTGGTCCACGGGACGTTCGGTCGTGACGCCGACGCCACGGGCGGTGATCACCAGCTCTCCATTTTGGTCGCGGTACTCGGTGACCCGTTCCCGAAACGTCAGCTTGCCGGCGCGCTTGCTTTCCTTTTCCCAGACCTTGCCGGGTTTGGTCTCCACGGTCAGCACGTCGCCGGGGCGGATATGGCGGTGGTATTCGAAATGCTGTTCGGCATGCAGCCCGCCGGAGGAGGCAGGCTTGCCCTCGATCCCCGAGGGACCTTTGGCGGAGCCGAACCATTTCTGACCCGGTTTCGGGCGCAGGTGGTATTCGGGGTCGAACTGAGCGACCGCCTGGGGAAAGCTGGGCGGGGCGATGATGCCACCGGCCTCGGTATCTTTCGCCGCCGCCGCGTCGTGATAAACAGGATTGGTATCGCCCACCGCGCGCGCGAACATCATGATGTGGCTCGCTTCCACGGGGAATGTGATTTTGGCCAAGGGTTCCCTCCGATTGCTCCTACCGGGACAGGTTAGCAGGGTTGTGAAAAGAAGAAACAGGCGGACGTGCCGATGAGGCGCCCGCACCGTCGCCCGGGTATGCGTGCCGCGCTGGATGCCGCCGCAATTCCCACGTTCAGCGGGCCGCGTCCGATGGCCGGGTCGGCTGATGCGATCCGGTTCATGCGTGCGCCGGGCCGGTTGCCGCGCGGGCGACGCGTCTATGCGATCGGCGACATTCATGGCTACCGCGAAAAATTGTCAGCGTTGCACGCGCTGATCGCAGCCGATCTCGCGGCGCGCCCGACCGGGTCGGCCGTGCTGGTGCACTTGGGCGACTATATCGATCAGGGGCCGGACAGCGCCGGCGTGGTGGCGCTTCTGGCGAGCGGCCCGCCCGTACAAGGTGTCCCGGTCGTCAACCTGCTGGGCGACCATGAGCGGATGCTGCTGGACGCGCTGTCCGGCGACCGTGCCGCGGCCACCGATTGGCTGTGGGCCGGCGGTAAGGAGGCGCTGGCTAGCTGGGGCCTGAGCGCTGATCTGCCTCGCGAGGACTGGGAGGCAGCCTTGCCGCCGTCACATGTCAGTTGGCTGCGTGGCCTGGCGCTGACGCATCGGGAGGGCGATTACCTGTTCGTTCACGCGGGGATCCGGCCCGGTGTTCCGCTGGGGGAGCAGGCGAGGGACGATTTGGTCACGATGCGCCATCCGTTCCTGTCAACCGAGCAGGATCTGGGGGTGATCGTGGTGCATGGGCATTCGTCCAGCCCATCGGTGCCGATTGCCGTCAACAGGATCGGGCTTGATACCGGAGCTGGAATTGGCGGAAAGCTGACCTGCGCGGTGCTGGAGGATGATCTCGTCGGACTGCTGGCGGTCTGAAAGAGACATTCAACATCGTTTCGGAACAACGTAATACCAACCGCCGCTTCATGCCCGAAATCAATCGCCCGGCCCGTCCCGCAGCTCCGGCACGGTGAACCACACCCAGGCCAGGTTCGACGCCAACAATACTGTTGTCACCACGAACACCCACCGTATTCCGAAGCCGGCCGCGATACCGCCGCCCGTCAATGGCCCCAGCGAATTGCCCAGGAACGTTGCCGATGCGGTCATGCCGTAGATGGTGCCGCGATTTGCCCGTGACACGCTGCGGCCGATCAGGGCGTTGGCGGTCGGCAGGATGCCGCCGATGAACAATCCGACGGCGAAGCGCTCGGCCACGAACGCCCAATAGCTGCCGACGAAAATTTGCGGCGCGCTGGTCAGGGTTGCGCCCAGCAGGCAGATCAGCAGCACCTTCCGGTAGCCGATAATGTCGCTGCGATTCCCGAGGAACGGTGCGGATATCAGATTCGCCAGGCCGGTGATGGAGAACGCGATTCCGGCCAGGGTGGCGATTTGTGGCGGCGAGCCGATCAGTTCCTGCACGAAGATGGTGACGACAGGCTGTACGGTGCGCGTGCTGAACTGTGCCATCAACAGGACCAGGAACAGTGCGCTCAGGCCGGCCGATCCCGTCAACAGGCTGAGACTGGAGAACAATGACAGGCCCTTGCCGGTTGGTTTCACCGGCGTGAAATCCTCGGTCACCACCGCCCAGACCAGCGCCAATCCGGCGCATGTGATGCCGGCGCACCAGAAAAATGGCATGCGGTAGCTGCCGGTGATGTCGGCCAGGATACCGCCAATGACGGGGCCGACCAGCGAACCGATCAGCTGGCCCGATGACAGCCAACCTAGCGCGTAGCCGAGCCGTCGCTCCGGTACCTGGCTGGCAACAAGAGCGATGGCGGCGGAAGAGAAGCCGGCGAAGGCACCCATGACCGCGCGGGCACCGAAGAACTGCCAGACATTGGTGGACAACCCCATCAGCGCCGTAAAGAGCGCGATGGCGAAACTGGAGCGCAGCAGCGACAGTTTGCGGCCGTGCCTGTCCGCCACACGGCCCCAGATCGGCGAGGCGAATGCGGCGACGAACGACGTGGCGCCGGTGATAATGCCAGACCAGACATCCACGCCCTCGACCGTCTCGACGCCGAGTTTCGGCAGCATCAGCGGAATGATCGGGCTGAGGAAGTTGATCGCCGCGGTCATGACGAACTGTATGCCGACCATCGCCCAAAGGGTGCGCTGCCAGCCTTTGTCGCCTGGCCGCAGCCTGGGATAGTCCTGGCCCGTGTTGTTGTCCGGCGCGTCCCTCATCTGACGGCATGCTAACGGAATGGCCGAGGATGGAAAGGCCGGTTTGACTCCTGGTGGGGCGTTTGGGACAGTCTCGCCTGTAAAATCGGAGGAAAAGAAAGGCTATGCCTGCGCGCCAGGATTGCCGGCGGATTGGACTGCTGCTTCCTTCGTCCAATACGACGCAGGAACCAGAGTTCACCCGCATTCTGCCGGATGGGGTGACGCTGCATGTCGCGCGCCTGCCGCTGCGGACTGTGGAGCCGTCCTCCACCGCGCGGATCGTCGAGGATATCGAGACCGAAAGCCAGAAGCTGGCGGATGCAGATGTCGATGCGATCGTGCTGGCGGCGACGGCGCCGAGTTCTCGCAATGGGCTCGGATACGATCAAGAACTGATCAGGCGGATCGAAACCGCGTCCGGGAAGAAGGCAACGACCGCCTCCACCGCGCTGATCCAGGCGCTGACGGCACTGCAGGTGAAACGTCTGGTGATCGCCGCACCATGGAGCGAGGCGACCAATGTTACGTCGGCGGCCTTTATCGAGGCGAGCGGGTTCACCGTGCTGGCCCATCGGGCGCTTGGCCATGTGAGCAACCTCGAGATCGGTCTGCTGGGCGAACAGACTGCTTACGACCTGGGTGTCGCGCTCGATCGGCCGGAGGCTCAGGCGGTGATGCTGGCCTGCGGCAACTGGCTGACGATGGGGATCGTGGACCGGCTGGAATCAATGATCGGCAAGCCGGTGCCAACGACGAACCAAGTCAGTCTGTGGGCGGTACTGCGGCTGGCGGGGTACCACGCTCCAGTGTTTGGCTGGGGTCGTTTGCTGCGGGACTATATGGCTTGATACAGCGCCGATCATCATGGTCCGGCTCTGCCGGCGCGGTGCCGCGATAGGTGGTGCGGATCAGCCGGAGCATGACGATAACGGCGCCATACGCAATCCATCATCGCATGGCCGTGAAACGTGTAGTATCGGTAAAGTCATGAAAATAGCCATCCCAGACGACTACCAGGACATTGTCGATCGCCTGTCCTGCTTCACCCTGCTGCACGGCCATGACGTGGTCCGCTACCGCGAACCCGCCGCGGACCTGGAGCAACTGATCGAACGCCTTCACCCCGCCGAGGTGGTCGTCGCGATCCGGGAACGGGTAAATTTCTCCCGCGCGCTGATCGAGCGTCTGCCGAACTTGCGCCTGATCGCGCTGGTCGGGCGTGCCGCGACCACCATCGATTACGCCGCCTGCAAGGATCACAACGTCCTGGTCTCGACCGGCGCCAGCAATTCTCCCATCGCGCCGGCGGAACTGACCGTGGCGCTAATGGTCGCCGCCCGCCGCAATATCGCGCTGGAGGCGGAACGGATGCGCCGTGGGGAGTGGCCATGCACACTGTCGCATCGTCTGTCCGGCAGTACGCTCGGCATCTTCGGCCTGGGCGCGATCGGGTCGCTGGTGGCGCGCGCCGGCGCGGGAATGGGGATGCACGTGCTGGCCTGGGGCCAGGAAACGTCCGCGAAGAAGGCGCGTGCGGCGGGCTACGATTTCGCCGCCAGCAAGAGCGATCTGTTCGAACGCTCCGATGTGTTGTCGCTGCATGTCCGCTTGCGTCCGGATACAAGCGGAATCGTCGGGCCGGATGACCTTGCCCGGATGAAGCCAACCGCGCTCCTGATTAACACCTCCCGGGCGGAGCTGATCCAGCCAGGCACGCTACTCGCGGCCTTGCGGGCGGGCCGTCCGGGTTACGCGGCGGTCGATGTCTATGAGCAGGAACCCGTCACCGGTGGCAATCATCCGTTCCTGTCGATGCCCAACGTCTTGTGCACGCCACATCTGGGCTGGGCCGAGTGGGACAATTTCGAACTCTATTTCCGCGAGTGTTTCGAACAGATCGTGGCGTACGCGCAAGGCGCACCGATGCGGCTGGCCGGTGCGCGCTAGCGGGGATACCAACATGCTGGAACATCTGATTGCGGCGAATCCTATCGTCGGCTTTGTCTCGCCCGGTCCCTATGCATCTGTCGGCATACTGATTGCGGCCGTCCTGGGTCGGTTCCGGCCGAGCAGGTGGTCAATCACGAAGCCGTGAGTATCCCTTCCCATCGCTCGCTTTTGTGTTAACGATCCCTCGGGTAGCGAGCGCCGGGGGTACGGAAAATATAACATGAACAGGCAGGCCCTACGGCCGCCCTTGCGCCACTTTGTATCTGTAAGCGTGGCCCTCCGTATCGCGGCCGGCGCCGTGCTGATTCTCGTGGCGGGCGCTGCTTTCTACGAACTGCACACAAGCCGCAGGGCAGTCATCGCCGATACCGAGCGGCAGATGGCGCGCCTGGACATGGTGTTCGCGGAACAGACCGGACGCGCGGTCGAAGCGGTCGATCTGCTGGTGCTGGGTGCATTGGAAACGGTGCAGGCGCAGCAGCCGTACATGGATGGCGTCGGTGAGACATTGCGGCGCCGGATCAGGGGCGTCCGTCAACTCGCTGCGATCGTGGCCGTCGATGCGTCTGGGCAGGCGATCGCTTCAAGCGATTCGGACCGGTCCACCACGCCGCCCGCGACCGTCGAGGCGCTGCTTGTGCGTTATCGGGCGAACCCGCGTGCCGGTCTGCTGATTTCTCCCCCTTTCCGCGTCGCCGAGAACAAATGGAACGCGTTACTCGCCCGGCCGATTTGCGCGGCCGACGGCACGCTGACTGGCATGGTGGTCGGTTCCATCAATCTAAGCTACTTCGAGGATTTCTATCGCGCTGTCGAACTGAACGAGAATGGTGCCATTGTGCTGCATTTGCGCGATGGTACGGTGTTGGCCCGGTTTCCACACGTTGATAAAGCGATCGGCACCAGCTTTGGCGACCTGCCGCCATTCAAGGAAGTGTTGGCGCACGCCCAGGCCGGAACCCTGCTGATGGAAAGTCCGGTGGACGGCAGCATCCGCGTAACCGCGATCCGCGCGCTGCGTGCATTCCCGCTCGCGGTGATGATTTCGGTCGAGCAGGGACGCATCCTGGTCGATTGGCGGCGTGAGGCGCTGGCGCTGGTCGCCATCGCGTTGCTGCCAGGCGGGGCGGTCGTCATCCTGCTGCTGTCCCTGTCCCGGCGATCCCGCCAGGTCGAGCGCCTGCTGGAGCAAACTCATGCCGCCCACGGAATGGCAGAGCAGGCGAAAGACCGGCTTTTGCAACAGATCGCGGAGCGGGAAAAGGCCGAGGGCGCACTTCGGCAGGCCCAGCGTATCGAGGCGATCGGCCAACTGACTGGTGGGGTGGCGCATGACTTCAACAACCTGCTGACCGTGGTGCTCGGCAATGTCGATATCTTGCAACGCCGCGGCGGGGGCGACGATGGGAACGGTGTGGTGGCGGCTCGTTTGTCGGCCATACGGTCGGCCGCGGAACGCGGCGCGACACTGACCGGGCACCTGCTCGCGTTCGCTCGCCGGCAGCCTTTGATGCCAAAAGCGGTTGATCTGAACGCGACGATTCGGGGCATGCGCGATCTGCTGGATAGCGCGCTGGGGGTGCGGGTTCACGCCCATTTCGTGTTGGCGGACGATCTGTGGCCTGCGATGGTCGATCAAAGCCAGATCGAGCTGGTCATCCTGAACCTGGTGATCAACGCCCGCGATGCGATGCAGGATGGCGGCGTCGTTACGATCGAAACAGCCAATCATCGCCGGACCGAAACGCCAGGCACCGATGGTCCGCCGGCCGGCGATTATGTCGGGATCACCGTAAGAGATACCGGGACTGGAATCCCGCCGGACATCCTGGCCCGGGTTTTCGAGCCGTTCTTTACCACCAAACCGCCGGGTGGCGGGTCTGGCCTTGGTCTGTCGCAGGTTTTCGGCACCGCCCGGCAGTCAGGCGGCGAGGTCCGCATCGAATCTGAGTTTGGGCGTGGAACCGCGGTGACGGTCGATCTACCGCGCGCGACGATCATGCCGCTGCGGGCGTCGGGTGACCGGCGCGAAACGCCGCTGAAGGGCACGAATGCCACGATCCTGCTGGTAGACGATGACGATCCCGTCCGCGCCGTGACCGCCGCGATGCTGCGGGAGCTTGGCTACAATGTGCGCGACGTCGATAGCGGCGAGGCGGCGTTGGCGGCCCTGAAGCAGGACGTCGGCACCGACATCCTGCTGACTGATCTGGTCATGTCCGGAATGAATGGATCGCAGCTTGCGACGGCGGCGAAGGCGCAACGGCCGGATGTGTCGATCGTGTTCATTTCGGGGTACGCGGACGAAATCGAAGATACCCTGATCCTCGGCGACCGGTTGATTCGTAAGCCGTTCCGCGCGGCAGATCTGCACAGGGCCATCGAAGCCGTGCTGGTTGAACGGCAGGAGGTCCTGTCCAAAGCTTGAGGCGCGACGATCCATCGCGCAGACTGGGTTCGGTCTGGGGAGGCGTCGCGCATGGACAGCACTGTGGAAATCCGCATCGACGACCGGCGACCGTTCGCCGGCGGCCACACGTTCGGCGAGGCAGGCGCCTATGAACGCCTGACGGGGCGCGTGCTTTTCGCCGTCGATCCCCAGGCGCCAGCGCAGGCGGACGTCGTGGATCTCGACAAGGCGCCGCGCGATCCTAATGGGCTCGTACGGTTCGAGGCGGATTTCATGATCCTGAAGCCGGTTGGAGCCGGCAATCGGCGTGTGTTCTTCGATTATGGCAACCGCGGGCACAAGCGGGCACTGCAATTTTTTAATGATGCGCCGCACAGCAACGACCCGCTGACCTTGGACCATGCTGGCAACGGATTCCTGATGCGGCGCGGCTACGCCGTCGCCTGGCTCGCTTGGGAAGGAGATATCCTGCCGGGTGATGGCCGCATGGTGCTCGATGTTCCTGTGGCCACCGATAATGGCCGGACGATCACCGGGCGCGTACGGACGGAGATCATCATCGACGGCCCGCCTGTCGCCACGATGCCGCTCAGTGGGCGGATATCGGCGTATTCTTATCCCGTCGCTGATAAGCATGACGCGGTACTGACAAGGCGGCGGTATCCGTATGACCGGCCTGAAATCATTCCGGGACAGGATTGGGATTTCGCACTGGAACTGACAGGCGCCGGAGCGGAGTCGACGGCGCCGGAGCGCGCTATCGTGGCGGCTGACAATTTCATCCATTACCCGGCGGGGTTCCAACCGGGCTGGATCTATGAATTGATCTACACCGCCAAGGATCCCAAGGTCATGGGGCTGGGCCATGTCGCCGTGCGGGATTTCGTCAGCTTCCTGAAATACCGGGAAAACAGAGACAACCCCTTGGCTGGCACACGCAGGGCGTACGGCTGGGGACGTTCGCAGACCGGGCGCTGTCTGCGGGACTTTGTCTATCGCGGCTACAACGGCGATGCGGCGGGCCGGCGGGTATTTGACGGCGTGATGCCGCATGTGGCGGGCGCGGGACGCAAATGGCTGAACCATCGTTTCGCCAGCCCGATCGTGTCCGGCGGCCAGCAATATGAAGATCATTTCAACATCGCTGATTCGTTTCCGTTTTCCTATGCACGGTCGGTCGATCACCTGACGGGTCGTGAAGATGCCATCCTGAAGCGGCCGGAGACCGATCCGCTGGTGTTCCATACCCAGACGGCGACGGAATACTGGGTGCGGCGCGGCTCGCTGGTGCATACGGACACGCTGGGGAATGATCTGCCTCAGCCCGAGACAGTAAGGGTCTATTGCTGGGCCAGTTCTCAGCACTCGGCAAATCCGTTGTTGAAGTCGCCGGTGAGGGGGATTGGGCAGAATTTCTCCAATACCGTCGCCACGTCGATGCTGTTCCGCGCGATGCTGGACGCGATGGACAGATGGGCGACGGATGGCACGAAACCGCCGGATAGCCGGGTTCCGACGCGGGCGGAAGGAACGCTGGTGGATTTTTCGAAATGGCGCGAACAGTTCCCGGCCATTCCCGGTGTGATGACGCTGGCGGAGCCGAACGCACTGCCGTTGCTGGACTTCGGGCCAGACGCCGGACGTGGGATCTTGCGGGAGCCTCCGTCTGTCGTGCACGGCCGAAACGATCCTGATGGTGGACCCGGGCTGCGTTACACCGTTCTGGTTCCTTCGGTCGATGCGGATGGCAACGACGTGCCGGGCGTCCGGGCACCGATGGTGAGTGCGCCGCTTGGGACATACACAGGCTGGAATCCCCGGGCACGGGGTTACGGACACGGCGTGCAGTGGAAGTTCGAGGGGAGCTATATTCCATTTCCCGATACGGCCGCCGAACGGACGGCGACGGGTGATCCGCGGCCGGCGGTCTTGGAGCGGTATGCGGACTGGCGGGCCTATGTCGCAGCGATCACCTCGGCGGCGCGTGAACTGGTTGCCCAGGGCCTGATGTTGGAAGAGGATGTCGAACGCTGCGCGTCAGCCGCCGAGCGCTGGAATCCGGCGCGGCATGCGACCAGCCTTTGAGCGGGTCTTTTTATATGACAGCCTTGACTGGAACGGCTGACAGCCTGCCTCTTTCTATCTATTCAGATTGTATCGGCTCAAAGGGAGAAAATGAAATGATCAAGGTCCTTGCCCTGCTCACCCGGAAGGAAGGCATCACCCACGAAGAGTTCGTGCGCCACTGGTTCGACATTCATGGCCCGCTCGCACATGCGGTGCCGGGTATCCGCCGCTATGTGCAATCGCACATCACCGGTACCCGCACACGTCCCGACATTCCCGAAACGGACGTTGAGGCCGACGGCATCGCCGAGCTTTGGTACGACAATCTGGAAAGCTTCCAGCGCGCCGCCGCTACGCCGGAAATGAAGGCGCTAACGGATGACGGCGCGCTGTTTATCGGCCGGATCAAGACCTACGTGATCGAGGAGCGGCAGATCATTCCGCCGCCCGGCTAAGCTCCACGACTTCGTAAGGGAAGCGCTTCACCTTCGCCATGTTCAACCCCTCGATCCGGAGCAGGCGGGTATCATCCTTCCGCTCCGGCGAGTGCAGCACACCGACGTCATACAGATACGCATCACCGGGTTTCATCACATAGTCCTTGATAAAGCTCGCCTTGCCGGGGGCGCCGTCGGTGGGACGGGCGACGCAGGCCCAGTCGGTCATGATGGTCTCGCCCGCCGCCTGGCCGTAGATCGCCCAGGAGGGACCATGGTCGTGCGGCTTGCTGCCCTTCGGACCAATATAGCCATGGGCCAGGATGGCGAAGCCGAGTTCAGCGTCTTCATACAGCAAATGCCGCTCCGGCGTGCCTGGCGGGATATAGGTCGCGATGAATTCCGGGTCTGCGAGCGCCTGCTCGACCAGTTTGCGCACCTGCTCCCGCCCAGGGGTGCCCGGCTGTGCCTTCAACGCGGCATGACAGTCAGTGGCGAACTTTTCCAACGTGATAGCCATGGTTGATCCTCCTGTGGAAGCCTTGGTCGGAGATGGCGCTCCGGCGTACCGCCTCACGCGATCATGCTCTAGCGACGATAGGGGTAACAACTGCCGCGGTCGAGAGTAACTCCGAAATGGTCCCCCAAGGCAGTGATCGCGTCGCCATGCTCGGGGTAGGGATCGGCGTTGCCCGGTCCGACGACGATGCAGCCACCGCCGCCCTTGCCTCTTGGCGGCAACATCGCGGTGACCAGCGCTTTCCCGTCCTGATCACGCAGCGTCAGGAAAAGCGGCATGGCCTTGCGGATATGGTCTTCCTTGTTGATGTCCTGCTCGATGAACACCGATGTGGTGGGGTGGAAAGCATCGGCGGCGCGCTCTCGCTCCCGCCGGTAGTGCTTTTCGACCGCGTGGCGCATTTCCAGGGACTCGGTTACGGCCTCGCCTTCGGTGACGAGGCGGAACCAGGTCCGATTGTGCGGTGCGTCGCAGACATACTCCATCCTCGGGCCTCGTGGCTTGGATTGGTCTGAAACGCCAGCTTAGAATGGAAGAGGCTGGCGATCAAACCGCCGGGGCCGCATGGGGGAAGCGTGATGGCGCCAAATGGGACGTCAAGTGGCGATACGTTCGATTATGTGATCGTCGGCAGCGGGGCCGCGGGGTCGGTGCTGTGCAAGCGCCTGACAGAAGATCCGGGCGTTACGGTCTGCGTGCTGGAATGTGGGCCGCCCGATCGCCACCCGTACATCCATATCCCGGCCGGCTTCATCAAGATGCTGTTCAACCCGGCCTACACCTGGCAGTTCCAGACCGAGCCGGGCGAGGGTACGAACGGCCGCCGCATTCCCACCACGCAGGGGCGGACGCTTGGCGGGTCCAGCTCCATCAATGGCATGATCTACAACCGGGGCCAGCGGGAAGATTTCGATCATTGGGCGCAGCGCGGTAACCGCGGCTGGGGCTA
>JARLIN010000156.1 GCA_031291715.1 Rhodopila sp.
AGGCTCTAGATTCGCTCAATAAACTAAGATCTTTGTGGGGTCCCGATCGGCACCGATCGGGACCCCAGCCCAAACGAAATTAAGATAGAGATATCAAGGTGCTGTAACGCATCGGACGGGGGTTCCGGTCGGGCGCCGGTTTACAGTAAGCCGGACCGATCCGCCGCCGGCGGTGGGTTTACCCCTTGCGGGACGGTCGCCGTGCCCTTATAATGTGCTAAAGCGCATAAGCGGATAAGTGAATGGACGCTTGCAACCTCATGAGCGCGTTGTCCGAGCCGACCCGGCTCGGTGCGATCCGAATCCTCTGGGACGGGAAGGAACACTGCGTCTGCGAGCTGATGCAGGTCCTCGGCGCCACCCAGTCGCGCATGTCGCGGCACATGGCCGTGCTGAAGGCCGCCGGCCTGCTGGTCGACCGACGCGACGCGCAATGGGTGCGCTACCGTCGCGCGCCGGACCTGCCCCCCGCCGTGACCGCGCTGGTCGATGCCGCGCTGGCGCTTCCGGCGGCTCCCGAAAGGATCGCCGCATGAGCGCCCCGGCAGTCGCCTCCGCCCGCTCCGCCCAGCCCGGCGCGCCGATCTGGATCGGCGGCACCGTGGCCGCGCTGGTGCTCTGGGTGGCGATCTACAGCCAGCTTGAGCCGTTCTCCATCTGGCTCGTCGGCGAGCTGCCGGTCACGCCCGGCACTCATCTGCACGAGGCCTTGAGCTTCTTCGCCCTCGACACACCCAAGGTGCTGTTGCTGCTCACCATTGTCGTGTTCGGCATGGGCGTGGTGCGCAGCTTCTTCTCGGCCGAACGAACACGCGCCATGCTCGCCGGGCGGCACGAAGGCGCGGGCAACGTCGTGGCCGCCACGCTCGGCATCGTGACGCCGTTCTGCTCCTGCTCGGCGGTGCCGATGTTCATCGGCTTCGTCTCCGCCGGCGTGCCGCTCGGGGTGACCTTCTCCTTCCTGATCTCCGCGCCAATGGTCAACGAGGTGGCGCTCGGCCTGCTGTTCGGCCTGGTTGGCTGGAAGGTTGCGCTGATCTATCTCGGCTTTGGCCTGGCGGTGGCCATCGTTTCCGGCTGGGTGATCGGGCTGCTGCATCTGGAGGGATGGCTGGAGCCGTGGGTGCGCGACCTGCGCACCGCCTCCGTCGATCTGCCCGGGCAGAGCCTGTCGTCGATCGACCGCATCAAGGCGGGCCTGGATGCGATGCGCGACATCGTCGGCCGCGTCTGGATGTGGATGATCGTTGGCATCGGTGCGGGCGCCTTCATTCACGGCTACGTGCCGACGGAGTTGCTGGCTTCCATCATGGGCCGCGGTGCCTGGTGGTCTGTTCCGGCCGTGGTGCTCATCGCCGTGCCGATTTACTCCAACGCCGCCGGCATCATTCCCGTCGTCGAGGCGCTGCTCGGCAAGGGCGCCGCGCTCGGCACCGTGCTCGCCTTCATGATGGCGGTCACCGCGATTTCGGCGCCGGAAACCATTCTTTTGCGCCGCGTGCTCTCGGTGCGACTGATCGCCGTGTTCATCGGCGTCGTCACCGTCGGCATTCTGGCCGTCGGCTACCTGTTCAATGCCTTGATCTGACAAGAAATGGAGTGTTGCCGTGAAGGACGTGAAGGTGCTTGGCCCGGGCTGCAAGCGCTGTGTGGCGACCGCCGAGATGGTGCAGGCGGAAGCTACCCGGCTTGGGGTTTCCGTTCGCATCGAAAAGGTGACCGACTACGCAGCGATCGCCGGCTACGGTATCGCCTCCACGCCGGGCGTCGTGGTCGATGGCAAGGTCATGCACGCGGGCGGTCTGCCGAAGGCCGAGGACATCGCGCGATGGCTGTCGGCCTGAACCGCCCTCCCCTTGGCATCTCGTGAGGCACCCTTCGGGCAGCCAGGGACCGGTTGTGCCTAGCCAAGCTGGTGGTCAAAATCCGACAGATGGTACCAGCCGGAGGCACGCGTTTTTCCACAGCTCTGATGAGTTATATACGCTTTGCGTCAGGGGCAAGGGCTTCGAGGATACGGCACTCGGCAACCGTGCCGTGGCGGCACTGCCTAATCAGTGAATCCAATTCGCGCCTCAACGCCGACAAGTCGGTCAGCTTCCGCTCAACGTCCGCCAGATGCTCGTGGGCGATGGCGTCAACGGCTTCGCATGACCGCTCCCTCTGGTCGGCAAGATCGAGCAGAGCCCGAATTCGCTCGATAGAAAACCCGAGGTCGCGGGCACGCCGGATGAAGATGAGGCGACTGGTATGCGTGGCTGAATAGTCACGGTAGTTTCCGGTCGTGCGCGGCGGTGGCGGGAACAGGCCAATCCGTTCGTAATAGCGGATGGTTTCCGCCTTTGTGTCTGCCGCCCTTGATAGCTCCCCTATGTTCATTATCGATCCCTTGACCCTGTAGTGGCTACAAGGTTTATAGCATGGGCCACGCAACCTGCCGAGGTGCTTGCATGGCCTGCTGTCACGACGTCACCTGCTCATCTGCCGCCAGTTCAGACACGCTCAACAGCCGCAAGTTGCGGCGCGTGCTATGGATCGCGCTCGCGGTCAATGCCGGTTTCTTCGTGACCGAGATTGCTGCCGGTGCCGCCGCTGGCTCGACGGCCCTCCAAGCCGACGCTCTAGATTTCTTCGGTGATGCTGCGAATTACGCCATCAGCCTGGGCGTAGCCGGGATGGCGCTGACATGGCGCTCCCGTGCTGCTGCGGTCAAGGGGGGCACTCTCATAGCCTTCGCATTATGGGTGCTCGGTAGCACAGCATGGCACGCCTTCCATGGCACGCTGCCACGGGCTGAAGTCATGGGCGTGGTCGGCATCGCCGCATTGATCGCCAACGGCGGCGTGGCCTTGATGCTGTATCGCTTCCGCGGGGGCGACGCTAATATGCGTTCCGTCTGGATTTGCTCGCGCAATGACGCGATTGGCAATGCGGCGGTGTTGTTCGCTGCCTTGGGGGTTTTCGGCACCGGGACAGGCTGGCCGGATGTCATCGTTGCTGCGATCATGGGCGGTCTTGGTCTGTGGGGCGGATGGCAAATCGTCAGTCAGGCGCGGGGCGAACTGCGCTCGGTGCCCGCTGGGCGGATAATGGCCGCCGAATAGCCTGCGGTCCTCCTCCAACGGGGTACCATCCGTCTGATTTTCACCACTAGTTGGTCACCTCACGCGATAGGCTGAATGGCACGCCACGCAGTTCTGGGTGACCGCCGCGAGTGCAGCGACAGCCGACGTCGTGTCATGATGCTGCTTTGCCTCAAGCGCGACCCGGGCGAATTCGCTGGCTGCGGTATGCATCGCCAAACCGACCTGTCGCATCGGCTCTGGCATGTAGAGCTGCATCATCGCGTCCATCGAGTCCGCAGGCTTCGCTGCACCGCCGGCAGCCGGCGCTTCGGACGGCTTGCAGCCAGCGGCCGATGGGGAATCGAGGCCGAGATTTTCCTTGGCCACCCGCGAAGCCTGGTCGAAGTCGGCCTCGGCAAGCGCCTGGAGGATTGCATCGACGGTCTGTATGTGTTCGCGCATGTTGCCGAGAAAATGCGCCTGAAGTGCTGGAGGAAATGAAAGTCGCACGCGCGGATCAGCAACCGACATTGCTCCGGTTGGGTTGTGACCCATCATCTCGGCGTGCTGGGCCAGCACGGCCGTCGTTGTCATGAACAACGCGACCACGATCGGCAACATCAGCACCCGCGGCATCGGTTCTCCCCCTCTGTGACTCGCACATAGAAGTCTATATCCGGAAAGCGTCAAACGAATATGATCGGAATCATATCCGCGATCACCGGGGCGTCATGTCGCAGCGGTCCCTGCTGGGGCGATGTCCTGGTACGGCTGCCATTTACGCACCAACTCGGGCCAATCCCGGACCAGAACTTCGCGACGCGTACGAACGATCCTGCCCTCGGCATCGAGTTTTGCCAAAGCACGATAAAGCGCCTCGCGTGTCAGGCCGATCTCGGCCGCCACGTCGGTCCACGTTCCGTCCAGGGCCGCCCGGAGCGGGTTCCCGTCTGCACGCAGGCGCAACCAGGTGAGCAGGCGCTCGTGTGCCGACCTGATGTTGCGCAGCTCGATTCTGGCGCGCAGATCCACCACTTGCCTGGCAAGCACGCGGGCAAAGCGCACGCTTGTTTCCGGATCCCGCGCCAAGGCGGCAAGGAAGGCCGCCTTCGGCATGGCCACAACCCGGGACGCTGTCTCCGCTACCGCATCGCAATGGTAGGCATCGGCGAAGGCACTCGCTTCGGCAAAGGTCTCGCCAGGTCGTGCAATATGCACCACGACCTCCGTTCCGTTCTCCGTGTGCCGAACCAGCCGCACCCTTCCTGACTCGAGCCGGTAAAGGGCGCTGACTGGTTCACCCTGCTGGAACAGGGATTGCCCGCTGGCGAGAGAGCGCAGCCGTATCGACTCTGCCGCAACCAAGTCCGTCCAGACGTCCAACTGTTTCGGAGGGGACAATCCGCGCTTCCCGTGATCTGCAGCCATATATGACGCGAATCATATGGCGAATGTGCTTACGCGTCTACGGTGCATTGCCAATCGTGGAGAGCTTATGTCCCTGCCCACGCCATCGTCGATTTGTCGGCTCGCACCATGGCTGCCTGGCCGGTTGGGACCCAGCCTGATGGCGAAATTCCACTGCCTCGGGCGAGTGGTCGGGTGGGCAGCGAATGTGTCACAGAATGTGTCGAGTGCCGGCTGTGGCACATCCTGCGACAATCTTGGGTGCAAGTGACAAAGCCTGGTGACAGGTCAGGATCATGTTCTGCGCAACGCGGCCAGTTACTGCGTCGTATGCCGGGGAGTCGGTATGTCCACCGTGTCGTTTAAGGAACCGCCCAGCCGTGTTGAGCTTCCCGCCGGGGAGCCCACCCGGATCGCGCGCGGCAGCCCGCTTCCCCGCCGCCCGCGCCGTCGTTGGTGGCGGTGGGTTCTGGCGGTTGTGGGCGTGTTGCTGGTTGGCTGGGCGAGCCTGCATAGCTACCATTTGTTCTTCCGCCCGGTGGCCGTCGAGACCGCATCCGCGCAGTCGGGTCTGCCTGTTCAGGTGTTCGGCCTCGGCACGGTGGGCGCGCGGGTGCAATCGAACGTCGCCTTCAAGGTGGCCGGCGTCCTGACCGAACTTGATGCCGACGAAGGCGACCGGATAGCGGCGGGAACCATTCTAGCCCGCCTCGATTCTCGCGAGGTCCAGGCGCAGCTCGGTCAGGCCCGGGCAGGCATGCTCCAGGCTGAGGCGAGCATCGCCAAGGCGCGCGCGGACATTGCCAGTGCCGAGGCCGGCCTGGCGAACGCAATGACCGTAGCGAAAAGACGCGCCGAGCTCGTAAAAAGCGGCTATGCCTCGCTGGAAGAAACCCAGACCACCAAGACAGCCGAACTGACCGCTGCCGCCAATCTAGGCGTTGCGCGGTCGGAGTTGGACGTGGCTCAGGCGACGAAGACGGCGGCGGTAGCGCAGGTGACGTTGCAGCAGGCGACGCTCGACAACTACACGCTGCCGGCGCCCTACGATGCCTGGGTGGTGTCGCGCAATCTCCAGCTTGGCAGCATGCCCAACCCGGGCCAGGCCGTGTTCACGCTGGTCGATCCGGCGAGTATCTGGGTGCTGGCCTATATCGACGAACGGCTGGCGGGCAATCTTGTGGTCGGGCAGGCCGCTACCATCAGGCTGAGGTCGCAGCCGGGACACACGTTCCCAGGGCGTGTCGCGCGGATCGAAATCCAGAGCGATGCAGTGAACGAGGAACGCCTTGTCGAAGTGGCCTTCGATGCGACACCGGCAGACATCCACCTCGCGGAGCAGGCCGAAGTGGTCATCACCACTGGTACGCTCCCGCATGCCGTGGCGATGCC
>JARLIN010000157.1 GCA_031291715.1 Rhodopila sp.
AAACCAGCCAACCCAACAAGCACCACGATCGCGACACCTACCATCAGGGCAGTCGCGCCGCGCCGGTCGCTCTTGAGGGTCCGGATAAAGGAAGCGGCGGAGGACATCTTCTTTCTCATTCTACACGCTCCGTTGTCGTAGAGGTCAGGGTGCACCCGGGCGCATAGTTGACGCCCATGATCGTCAGGTCGCAGGGGTAGCTGGCCTGCACGGTCGCAGCGTTCCCCACCCCGGCGGTGAGCGCCGTCTGGCAAGTGGTATCGCTGGTACAGGCCGCACCATTGACTGTCAGAGTGAGCGTCAAGCTCGCTTTGGTCAGGGCCGGTGCAGAATTGTAAACCGCGGTCGTGGCATCGGTATATGGCGTCGCGCTGCCGCGATCGGCCGCCAACACTCGCGAACCCACGCGCACGCCATTGGTCAGGGTTACGTAGTTGTTAAAAGTAATGCCAAGCTGGATTATGCCGAATAGGACGAGAAACAGCACGGGTGCGGTGATCGCGAACTCGAGCGCCGATACGCCCTTGCGGTCCTTCGTCGCGTCCAGCCATGGACGCAAATGGACCACGATCCGGCCGATGAATAGAGGCTTCACGAATACTGTTGCCATGATGTCAGAGACCCGTCCAATACAATGCCGCACCGCTTGATCGTTACGCAAGCCAGAGGCACGGACGATGCAGACTGTTCTGGTCCGGTCGGTACGGAGACCCAATAGGATCGCCATCTTCTCGCACGGTCACAGGGCACGTCGCATCATGGTTTGGGCCCGTTAACGCCCCGGCCGGACGATTAGCCGGAACTATTATAATCAGTCAATATTTGGCGCTGTTTTTCCCAAACTGTTGATGATTTCCTTCCACTCCATATAAGTATAGGAATCACGATAATGTGCGTCACTGGTTTTTGTTGTGCTAACGCATCCATGAGACGCCCTTATATGGATGCCGTGCCGGCCGGCGTCGAAGCTCACGAACATTCCGGATCGGTTTTCCTTCTTCGTCACCCGGGCTTGACCTACAGGCGCTAACCTAGGGGACGAAGCACGCGCTCAACATCAATGCCCCCTAGACAGGCTTGGCCCGGCTACGCGCGACTTTGCTAGGATTGGCATCGCGAAACCTGGCTGGCCGGGCCAGGCCCGGCCATGGCACACAAGTAAATCTCGGTGCCCGTTCCCTTAGTTTCGCGCAAATGGGGTCGATCTTTCCGCCGGTAGGCATAATACCGACCGGCGCCGAGGCTGATACGCCCCCGTCACGGTGCCGGCTCAGATGACCTGGATCGCGCCCGGCCGTGACAGTGGAGACGGGATGATGCGTCGCTCTCTTCGCCGGTTGGCATAATCTCGATCGAAATATGTACTTTATATGTACTACCCCTTCCGGCGCGATCGGCCTCGGCAGACGGCCGCATCCGTCAAACAAATGTATCGTGATCTCCCGTTGTAGTGATATCGGTTGGGAACAGACCGAACCGGTAACAAGACAAGCAATCAACGTATTGTGATCAACTTATGTTTTAGTTCGATAATGCTTCGACATGGAAGCACAAATATTAGTTATCAGCATCTATTTTAGTGGCCCAACTATGAGCCTGCCGGTATCAGAAAGATCGCGGTTCACCAATGACCGCACTTGGGTGAGGGCTTTGTGCCTGGAGTTACGACTGCCTTGTCCAAGTACATCCTCAACACCGTCCGAACAGAAAGGGTAATAGAATGTTCGATCGTCTCAAGTCTTTCCTGAATTCCGCCCTGGCCGACCGCAAGGGAGTCACCGCTCTCGAATACGGTGTGATCGCCGCCGTGACCGTCGTGGCGATGGGGGCCCTGATGACAACGATTGGCGGCAACCTCAGCACCTTGATGGGGAAGGTTAGCACGGCGCTGGGGGGCTAAAGACCCCGCGACCGTTTGAATCGACTGGCAAGCAGGGCGTGGTTCCAAGACTGCCAACATCCGACGGCGCCACGCCCTTCTTCTTTCCTTCGCGACTGAATTGCCGAACGCCCCCAACACGAGTGTTCCGATGCCAGAAGCATTGCCTCCGATCATCGCGGCTTTGACCATCACGGCGCTGGCCTATGCGGCGTGGTCGGACCTCGCGACCCGCATTCTCCCGAACAGCACGACCCTCGCGATCGCGGCTGCCGGAGTGGCCGCCAGGGCGATTGCCGGCCCGGCGGCGCTTGCCTGGTCGATCGGCCTGTCTGTCCTGTTGTTCTTCCTGCTCGTCTTCGCCCATGCGCGCGGCGCTCTCGGTGGCGGAGACGTCAAGCTGATGAGTGCCACCACGATCGGTTTGGCACCGTTGGATTCACTTCATTTTCTGTCCGCCACCGCCTTGGCCGGCGGGGTCCTGGCGCTACTCCACCTCTTGGGGCGCCGCCTGCCTCCCCCCGTCCCATGTCCTGCCGGCGCACCGGCACTACGCCGTGTGTGGCGGATCGAACGCTGGCGCATCCGGCGCCACGCCCCGATGCCCTATGGCGTCGCCATCGCCGCCGGCGGTGCCTGGGCCCTGTTGTCCAACCTCGGGAGCTAAAGCCATGTCGCTGCGCCTCGTCGTTTCCGTCCTGATGATTATCACTACAGTCGCGCTTGGCATGATCGCCTACCAGCTCGCCGCCCCCGTGCGGCCGGCGGTGACCTCGACATTGAACGAGGGGCCGATATCCCCGTTGCAGACCGGCTATTTCGTCGCCGCCCATCCGTTGCCGGCCGGCACGTTCGTGCGCGATGAGGATTTCGGGCTGAAGTCCGCCCTGCCAGACCAGGTGCCGGCGAACGCGATCACCGACCTGCCGGAGAACCGCGCCAGCCTGCGCGGCGCCCTGATCCGCCGTTATTTGGAGGCGGGAGCGATGATCACCCAGGCGGACCTGCTGCGGCCGCGGGACCGCGGCTTCCTTGCGGCCGTGCTGGAGCCGGGAACGCGGGCCGTTTCTTTGGCAGTCGATGCCGTCAGCGGCGTCTCGGGGCTGATCTGGCCCGGTGACAGGGTGGACGTGATCCTGACGCAGGAGATGGAGCACACCGTCGCACCGCTCGCCCGTCGCGTGCTCAGCGAGACGGTCCTGACCAACGTGCGGGTCATCGCCGTGGACCAGGACATCGTGCGCAGCGCGCCGGCTGACGGTGCCACCGCCGGCCATGTCGCGCGGACCGTGACGCTGCAGGTCGCCACCGACCAGGCAGAGCGCGTGACCATCGCACAACAGCTTGGCCACCTCGCGTTAGCGGTCCGCGCGATCGACGGTCCCACGACGGCAGGCACTGAGCAGCCCACGCTGTTCAGCGGGGACGTATCTCCCGCGCTGTCGAAAACGGAGCAGCCCGTCGGTGTGAAGGTCCAGGTGATCGAAGGCGAAAAGCGCAACGAGGTGACGTTCCAATGAGACCTACTGTTCCCATCCTGACCGCGGCGCTCATGGCGTTGCTTGTCGCCACGATGCCGCCAGGTCTGGCACAGACCAACCCGCCCGCCCCTCAGTCCCCCACGCCGCCTGCCGCGACACCCCCCTCGGGGCCCTCCGCTGCACCATCCAAGGCGACCCAGACCCAGCCGATTTCGATCGCGGCCGGAAGCGGGATGCTGCTGCGCCTGCCACAGCCGGCTGCCACGGTCATGTCGGCCGATCCAAATGTGGCTCGGGTCCAGCCCGCATCTCCGACCAGCCTGTTCCTGATGGGCACGGCGCCGGGACACACCACGGTTATCGCGACGACCGATGCCGGCGCGGCGATCGTGCAATACGACGTCACGGTTACGGGCGGCGCAGCCAGGGCCGCCACCGGCGGTCCAGCGCCGGGCGTGTCTGCCGCGACAGCCATGGCCGCGCAAGCAGCGATCGGGCAATTCGTGAGCGGCGCGACCAATGTGCATGTGCGGGCGGCGGGCACCGCAATGATCCTAGAAGGCACCGTGCCGACCGCCGCCGCCGCGCAGCAGGCAAACGCGATCGCCCGAGGGTATGTTGGCGAGAAGGGCACCATCACGGATGAGATGACCGTGCTGGAGAGCATTCAGGTCAACGTCCGCGTCCGTATTGCGGAAATCAACCGTACGGTCACCCGCCAGCTCGGCTTCAACTGGCAGGCATTGGGCAAAGGCGGCAACTGGCAGTTTGGCGTGCTGACCGGTGCCGCCACCGGAGGGGTGATAAGCCCGCTTCTGCCGCTTGGCCTGACTGCCCTGTCAGGTGCCAGCGCGGTGCCGTACCAGCTCGGCGCCGGCTACTCGTCGGGAACGCGTGATATCAACGGCGTCATCGATGCGCTGGCCGCAGATCAGCTCATCACCGTCCTGGCAGAGCCCAACCTTACGGCGCAATCGGGCGAGTCCGCCAGCTTCCTGGCGGGCGGCGAATTCCCAATCCCGATCGCCGGCAATGTCACCAACGGCGCCACCTCGATCTCTGTCGAATTCAAGCAGTTCGGCGTGAGCCTCGCCGTCGTGCCCACGGTGCTCTCCAACGGTCGGCTGAACCTGCGTGTCCGGCCGGAGGTCAGTCAGCTTTCCAGCGTAGGCGCCGTCAGCGAGCCGGTCGCCGGTGGGGTCCTGACCATACCCGCGCTGACGGTGCGACGGGCGGAAACGACAGTCGAACTCGGCAGCGGCCAAAGCTTCGCGATCGCGGGTCTGCTGCAGAAGACCAGCAGCGACATGACCAATGCGCTGCCAGGTATCGGCGAAGTTCCGGTGTTGGGCGCGTTGTTCAAGTCAAACGACTTCCAGCGTGGCGAAAGCGAATTGGTGATCATCGTGACACCATACATCGTCAAACCCACCTCCAACCCGGTGGCGCTGCGGGTGCCGACCGACGGGTTCAAACCCGCCACCGACCTCGACCGCATCCTTTTCGGGCGTCAGATCGCCCCAACCGCCGGCCAGCCGCCTCTCGATGCCGGCTTCATCCTGAAATGAGGAATATCATGCGCCCATCCCATTGCCTGATGCTCCTGCTGCTTGCCGCCGGATGCGCACCGCTCGATCCCTTTCAGCGGCCGCACACATGGGCTCCACTCGGGAGTAACGACGCCAACCTGCGCGTGATGGTCGCCGATCCGAACGACCTGAGCAACGGCGTCGATGCCCCCGGCAGCCTCAGTGCCGAGGCATCGCCCGCGATATCGCGGCTGCTGACCGGCCGGCGCGCACATCTGCCGGTCGCCAATGCGTCGGAGTTGGGCGGCAGTAGTGCGTCTTCCCAGGATCAACCAGTCAGCGCGGATCCTAGCCAAGCGAAATAAGGAATTGGTGATGTCCATCTCACTCCTGGCGAATACGAAAACGCCGACCGCCTCCACCACGAACATTGCAGGCCGGATCGTCGCTTACGTCAGCGACGAAGTCAGCGAGGCCGCCCTGCGGACGGGTCTTGGCGGCATCGCGAATGAGCTCGTGCTGCGACGCGGGACTATACTTCAGGCGATACGATTCCTTGAAAAGGACGACGCACCACAGGCCATCATCGTGGACATCACCGGTATCGATGATCCCCTCTCGGCGCTCGATCACCTGGCACGCGTTTGTCCGCCCGACGTGACCGTGGCGGTTGTCGGCGAGGACCCCGATATCGCCTTCTACCGCCTGCTGGTGAACGAGATCGGTGTCGCGGAATATCTGCCGAAACCGCTGACACGCGATACGGTGGAGCGGCTGCTGGCGCGGCATTTCGCACCGGATCGCGCCCATCAGCCCGCGACCCGCGGCGGCCATGTTGTCGCGGTGTGCGGCGCGTCAGGTGGCGCAGGGGCGACGACGATCGCGGTGAGCACGGCGATCGAGCTGGCCGACGCGGTGAAAGGCAGCGTCGCGCTGCTGGATCTGAATCTCCAGCACGGCGCAGCGGCCCTGATGCTGGGCGCACGCCCGGGGCCTGGGCTGCGCATCGCGCTGGAAGACCCAGACAAGGCCGATACGCTGCTGCTGGAGCGCACCGCGATCCAGGTCGAGGCACGCATGCGTCTTATCGCCGCCGACGAATCTCTGGGCTCCGGCATCAGCGTCACAGAAGCAGGGGCGCGCCAAGTGCTTGCCCTGCTGCGGCAGAAATTCAACTATGTCGTCGTCGATCTGCCGATGCCATTGCGACCGGAACTGCACCAGATCCTGACTCTGGCGCGTCATGTCGTACTGGTTATGAAACCCGATGTCGCCTCGGTCAGGAATGCGCGCGAGATCCGGCAACTCGCGATAAGGATGGCTGGTGCCGACCGCGTCGTTACACTTCTCAATCACGCCGACATGCGAGGCGGCCTGCCGCCCCACATCGCCGAAAAGGCGCTCGAAAGCTCATTGCAGATCCTTATTCCGGAGCTTGGCAAACGAATGACGGAATCCATCAACATGGGCGTGCCGGCGATCAAACAGGTCCCGGATTTGCGCAAGCATCTGGCCCCGCTGATACGCGAAATCGCGGCTGTGAACGCCGGCAATCCCTCCTCGTCGTGGTTCCGCAGGCTGTTGGGCAAATGAAAATTTTCGGCAAGCGCGACATGGCGCCGGAAAGCCAACCGGCTGAGGCGCAGATCATACCTGTCTCTCCAACCATTCATCATCCGATCATCGAAGCATCCGCCCTGCGTGAAAGGGTCTTGAAGGAAATAGACCCGGCGGCCGCGGCTGAGATTCCGGCTGCCTTGCTGCGCCAGCAGATCGAGAAGATCGTCCACGACATCGCGTCGGAGGACCGGATCGAACTTTCAGGCCGCGAGCAGCAGCGCGTGGCGGAAGAGCTCGCCAATGACATGACCGGCTATGGACCGCTCGAGTCCTTGCTGAACGACGCGCGGGTCACCGACATCATGGTGAACGGTCCGTCCAACGTTTACGTCGAGCGGTACGGTAAATTGGAACGGACCAATGTCCGGTTCCGCGATGCACAGCATATCGCGACGATCGCCCAGAAGATCGCCGCGCAGGTCGGCCGACGCATCGATGACGCAAGCCCGATGGTGGACGCTCGCCTTCCCGACGGCAGCCGTGTGAACGTGATCTTTCCGCCGCTTGCGATCGACAGCCCGTGCATTTCGATCAGAAAATTCTCCAAGCGCAGCCTGGCCTTGCAAGACATGGTCGAACTGGGAAGCATGTCCTCTGGCGTGGCCCGGCTTCTGGAGATCATCGCACGCAGCCGGCTCAACGTGCTTGTTTCCGGCGGCACCGGTTCCGGCAAGACGACCCTGATGAACGCCATGAGTCGTTCGATCGACCATGCCGAACGGATCATCACGGTAGAGGATGCTGCTGAATTACAACTGCAGCAACCGCATGTCATTCGTCTTGAAACACGACCGATGAGCTTGGAAGGAACAGGTCTGGTAACGCAGCGCGACCTCGTCTGGAATGCGCTTCGCATGCGTCCCGACCGGATCATCATCGGCGAGGTTCGCGGCCCCGAAGCCTTCGACATGCTGCAGGCGATGAATACCGGGCATGATGGCTCGATCTCCACACTCCATGCCAACACCACCCGTGATGCACTGAGCCGGGTGGAAAACATGGTCATGATGGGACACGTCAATCTGCCCACGAAGGCCATCCGCTCGCAAATCGTCAGCGCCCTCGATGTGATCGTTCAGGTCGAACGGATGCGCGACGGCGTCCGCCGGGTGACCCAGATCTCCGAGATCTGCAACCTGGAAGGAGAGGTGATCACGATGAATGACATCGTGAAATTCGAATTCGGCCGTGAAGACTCCCAGGGGCGAATCGTGGGCCAGTACAAATCCCTGCAAGCAGTTTCGGCATTCGCCGATCGTCTGGAATATTTCGGACTGGACCGGGCCTGGAATGAGGCTTTGCAGGAGATCTGATCAATGTCCATGGCGCTGATAGGTCCGATGAGCGTATTGACCGCGGTATTGGTTGCGTGTCCAGTCATTCTTATCGCAGACTCCCGCAAGCGCAAGCTCCTGCGGCAGATCGAACTGGTTACGGCGCTTACCGGACAGGATGCACTTCTGCAGCAGGCTCGCAGCATTCGCCGGGCGAAGATCCGCTTCCAACGGCTCTGGGAAGTTGTACGCAGCCTGTTCCATTACGATCCGGAATTTTCCGAAGCCTATTCGCTGCCGGTTCCGCTGGTACTGGCCGCCGCCATGATTGTAGGCTGCGCGGCGGCATTCCTGGCCTACACGACGCTGTCTTTTCCCATAAGCGTGCTGAGTGGAGTCCTTACCACAGGCATGGTTTTGCGCGGTCTTTTCGGATGGCAATACAATCGTTACACAGGGAGTCTTCGCAGGCAACTCCCCGATGCGCTGCAGTTCGTCGTCGGCGCGTTGCGCGCCGGCTTCCCGGTGATGGAGGCATTTCGCGGCATAACGCGAGAAGCCCCCGAACCGACCCGTGGGCAGTTCGTGCAGGTATTGAATGAAATCTCCCTCGGCCGCCCCGTCCAGGAGGCGCTGCTCAATCTGTATCATCGCACACGCGTCACGGAATACGCGATCTTCGCCGTAACCCTTGCCGTGCAGACGAAGTCGGGCGGCCATCTGGCCGAGACGGTACAGACACTGGCGGAAACCGTCCGCGAACGCATCACGATCGCAGCCCGCGCGAAGGCGCTGGCCGGCGAGGGGACCGTGTCCGCGACAATCCTGAGTATTCTTCCAGTCGTGACAGGCATCCTCCTGACATTGATACGGCCGGGCTACCTGGATCCGATGTTTATCGATCCACGCGGCAAGCGCCTGTTCATGATGGGCGTGGCGTCCCTGCTGGCTGGGATCTGGATGATGCGGCGGATGATTGCCGGGGTGGTACGCGAATGACACCAAATCAGTGGCTGGCGATTGGGTTCATGGCCGCGGCAGCGATGTGCGCCCTGGTCACCGCCGTCATATTGTTGCGAGAAGCACGTTACCGCACGCTGGAGGCACGTGTGCTAACGGCTGTGAATGGTACCACCCCCGATTACCGGACGATGCGTCTTGGCGGATTGGGTGGCTTTCTGCACTCGATCGGGGAACGCGTTCTTAAGAGCAGCCGGATTTACTCGGAGAAGGATGTTGCCGGCATTGAAAGCATGATCGCCGTTTCCGGCTTCAACCCCCGGCGCGTCTTGCCCATCGTGCTCGGGGGAAAAATAGTGCTGACGGTGCTAATCCCGGCCGCCGCGGTGTTCTACTGCTATTTCGCTTCTCCCACCGCGATGACACGTGCCGTAGTCATCAGTGTTTCGATCCCGGTCGGGTTGCTTGGTCCCGACTGGGTGTTGGCCGCACTGCGCCGACCTTACACGGCTGCTCTGCAACGGGGCGTCATCGATGCACTGGACTTGCTCGTTGTATGCAGCGAGGCGGGACTCGGGCTGGAAAGCGCGCTAGAGCGGGTCACGCAAGAAATGCTGCATTCCAATCGCCCGACGGCCAACGCGCTCGGCGGCTTACTGGACGAAATCCGCGTGTTGCCGGATCGGCGGGAAGCATTCGCGAATTTCGCGAAGCGCTCGGGGGTCGATGGGATGCAACGACTGGCCACGATGCTGGCACAGAGCCTGCAATACGGTACGCCACTCGGGCAGGCACTGCGCGCCGTGGCCGTTGAACTTCGCCGCCAGCGAATGATCAAGCTCGAAGAAAGGGCTGCGAAGCTTCCGGCGAAGCTCGTGCTGCCGCTGATCCTGTTTATCATGCCTTGCCTGCTCATCGTGCTGGTCGGCAGCTCATTTCTCCGCCTCTTCGACATGCTGGGGGCGATAACCAACTAACCATGCGCAACAACCAGAGCAGGATATCATCGATGTCACGACGCAATTATCGTTTCGTATGGTTACCGACGGCAGCTATCTGCGCCCTGGCCGCTGCTTGCTCGTCCCCACCCGATCCCTCCTCCAAACAGCTAAGCGGCCGAATGAGCGCGGACGCCCGCGCACGGATCGCGGCGGCCGCGGAAGCATCGGGCGACGAGGATCTGGCGTTATCGATGTATGCCGCGGCTTCGGCTGAGGAGCCGACCAACAGCCAGCTTCAATTACATTACGCCGACATCCTGGTGCGGTCCGGCAAGATCGGCCCTGCGCGCGATGTGCTTACAAAGGGCCTGGCGAGCGCATCGGATCCGATGCAGATCAGGCGCGGTCTCGGGGCACTCGATGTGCTGTCCGGCCGAAACGAACAAGGTATCGCCGAGTTGGACAAGGTACTGACGGTCCATCCGGCGGACGTGCGCGCGCTGGTGGACAAGGCAGTCGCTCTGGACCTCCTGGGCAAGCACACCGAGGCTCAGCAACTTTATAGTCAGGCCCGCGCAGTCGCACCGGACGAT
>JARLIN010000158.1 GCA_031291715.1 Rhodopila sp.
CCCCGCCGCCGAGGGCTTGGCCGAACTCCCCAAGGACTACACCGGTCTGCCGCGTCCGGCGCCGCAGCTCGGCCCGCCACTGCCCGGCGATCTTGGCAAGCCGATCCTCAATGCCGGCGGCGCCCCAACCCCCATCGCGGCCCCGAGTGCCGGCCCCAACCCGGAGGCCCAGCGCGCGGCCCAGGAGAGCGAGGCCGCGCGCGTCAGCCGTCTCTTCGCCCAGACCAACCAGCAGGCCCCATCGGTTGGCCTTGGCATGTCCGGGACAGGAAGTGCCGGTACGGAAAATGGAACGGCGCAGACGCCCCCGGTCGATGCCGGGGCCGCCCAGAACATGCAGGACCGCAAGTCCGCCTTCCTGACAGCGGCCTCTGACCGTCGCACCGTCAGCCCCGACCGCCTCCAGCCCAAGGCCTCCCCCTACGTCGTCCAGGCTGGCACCGTCATTCCCGCCGCCCTCATCACCGGCATCCGCTCCGATCTCCCCGGCCAGATCACCGCCCAGGTCACCGAGCCCGTCTACGACAGCCCCACAGGCCACTATCTGCTCATCCCCCAGGGCACCCGCCTGATCGGCACCTACGACAGCTCCGTCGCCTTCGGGCAGAGGCGCGTCCTCCTCGTCTGGACCCGCCTCATCCTCCCCGACGGCACCTCGATCGTCCTGGAGCGCCAGCCCGGTGCCGATGCCCAGGGCTATGCCGGCCTCGAGGACGAGGTCGACTACCACTGGTGGAACCTCGCCAAGGCCGCGATGCTTTCGACCCTCATCAGCGTCGGCGCCGAGGCCGGCACCTCCAGCAGCGAGAACAGCCTGGTCCAGGCGCTCCGCTCCGGCGCCTCCAATAGCGTCAGCCAGACCGGCCAGCAGATCGTCCAGCGCCAACTCAACATCCAGCCGACGCTGACCATCCGCCCCGGTTTCCCGGTCCGTGTAGTTGTAACGCACGATTTGGTCTTGGCGGCTTACGCCCGGGGAGGTGCCCCGTGACCAGGCTCAAGCTCGGCCCGCTCGCCGACGACAAACCCGTCAAACTCACCGTCGAGCTGCCGGCCTCTGTCCATCGCAACCTGCTCGCCTATGCCGAGGCGCTGGCGCACGAAACCGGGCAGACGGTCGCCGATCCGGCCAAGCTGATCGCCCCGATGATCGCCCACTTCATGGCTGGCGACCGGGCCTTCATGCGGGCACGCCAAGTTCCAGAGCGTTCGGCGTCAGGGGGCACCTGAAAGGTCCGGGTAGCGCTCGCGCAGGATATCCAGGAACGGTCCCAGCGCCGGATTGCTGTTCGCCTGGCGCCAGTAGACCCGGAAATGCAGCCGCACCGGCCCTTCCGTGTCATGCACCTCACGGAAGATCACCCCGGGATAGGTCACTCCCGTCGCGCCGTCCAAGGCGAACAGAACACCATAGCCCGCGCTGACAAGCGTTAGCACCCGATCGAGCGCCGTGTCGTGGTACTGGATGTGGCAGGCCCCGGCATCTCCGATCCGGGAGACGATCAGCTGGTAGAACTCGGAACCAGGACCATGCTGGGCCAGTAAGATCTGTTCGTCCTTCAAATCGCCCCAGTGGATCGCGTCGTGACTGCCGAGGGGATGCCCCTCCGGAAGGGCCACCACGACGCGCTCGCTCCACACCGGCAGCGAACGGCCCCGCCACCGCCGATGCGTGCCCACGATGAAGGCAATATCGACAGCGGAACTCCCGAGGCCGGACAGGAGATGCTCGCTCGATCCGTCCGCCAGGCACAGCTTCACGCCGGGAAAGCGCTTCTGGTAGTCGAGCAGCGTTGCGCGCAGGTTGCCGGTGGAGAACGAGGTGTGGATGCCGACCGTCAATCGGCCGGTATGGCCGTGCTGGCGTCCCTTGAAATGGGCGCCGAGTTCCTCCGTCTCCACGACGATCCGCTGGGCAACATCCAGGAATTCCAGCCCCTCCGCCGTGGGGCGGGTGCCACCGTGGCTGCGCTCGAACAGCACCTGTCCGAAGTCGTGCTCAAGGCCGCGAAGGCTCCGGCTCAGCGTCGATTGTCGGATATGCAGTGCCTCCGCCGCCTGCCGCAGGCTGCCATACTCGGCGGCCAGGATCGCCCACCGTAGTTCTCTGAGCTCGAAATTCATGGCGCTGCTCCGCACCACGCGTCCAGCGGCATCGGTGCGGAAAAGCATATGTCGTGCCGTTCTCCTGCGGGCTACCGTCTTATGGTGGCTCTCTTGCCTGACGGGATCATGGCAGGATGAATGTAAATCAAGGCGCTGGCGTGTAGGCCTGAATCAATTGCGCGCGACCCGGGTCATAAACAAATTCGGCAATGGTACCGTCCTTGATCCTTTTAACGGCCTCGTCGATGGCGGAAAGCGGAACCAGGAACCATTCCCTGGGCACAATCGCCTGTCCGAACCGATCCTTGATTTCCACATCCAGGCGGGCAGGGGCGAATACCCGGTGGATCAGGTTCTCGAGTTTCGTCCGGCTGATGTTGAACAATTTGTAGGTTGCGACGACCTCGACTTCGGCCATCAGGAACGTCGGATCGAGACTGGCGTTGGCGATCCGTTGTTCGACACTCCCGCCGGTGACGCCGATCTTGTGGAGAACATCGCGATGGGCCGCAATTTCCGGGAGGTCGGAACGGCTCCGTAGCACATAGATCGTTCCGCTTGCCTCGTCTCCATCCTCGCTGTGATCGGCAAACAACGGGCCGGCCACAGGATCGAGGATCCGCCGCCCCGCGGGGTCTTTCTGCAGCGCTCGCTGCAGAGACCGCATCAGCAGGTTGCTCTCGGTTCCGTTGTCGAAGATGACCCTCAGCCGCGCGTCGGTATAGCCGTGCTCGTTGACGAACGGTTCTTCCATGGCGGCGACGTAGGCTTTCTGCCCCCCCAGGATGTAGAAGCGCCCCGGCGCGATCTCCGATTTCCGTTCGAAGGCCTTGGTCTGTCGCAAGCCGGAGGAAAGCTCGGCCTGCACCTGTTCGAACAGGGGGCGAAAGTGCTGGAAATCCTCACAGGGTTCGCGATTGGCGATCTCTTCGGCCACGCGCTTCTCAACGTTCGTGCGAACGTGGCGGAGCTGCGTGATGTCGTCCGCCCCCATCATCTCACCCAGCGCGGCCCGCAGCGCGTCGTCATCCATCTCGTCTTCCGCCGCGTCTGGAGCCACCGGCGCCGACGCGAGCAGCCCCTGGCGGTCCATCGGCAGGAGCAGCGAACGACACTCCGGCTGCGCCCGCAGGCGGTCAAGGCGGACGGCATAGAGACGCTCGAAGATGTCCCGGTCTTCGCCATGCTGCGGTGTGCGTCCGTGCTTTTCGACGAAGTTCTGAATTTCCTCGAACCCGGCGATAACGCGTTCCTCGCGGGCCGGGCGTCCGGCCTTCTTCTCCGGCTGCGCGAAACCATCAAGCTCGGCCCGCAGTTCGTCGAGATCGGGGTCACTCATAGCGACCCTCGTCCTTGAAGCGCACGAAGGCCGCGGCCCCCTCGGCCATCCGCCGCTCCCAGGCGTCAGGCGAATTGACGGCGGGCAGACGTCCGCGTTCCTTCTTGAACTGGAAGGCCCGAACCGCCAGGTCCTTCGCGTCCTCGGGCGTCAGGGCGGTTCGCTTCGCCATGATCGCCGCCGCCACCTGCTTGAGGCTGCCCTCGTTCATGGCCTTGGCCAGGATCGCATAGGCCTCGCCGAACGGATTGATCCGGTCGATCAGGTCGATATCCAGCTCGCGCACATCCATCGCGATCCGGCGCACGCTGTCGACGAAGGCGGTGTTGGCGACTTCTTCGCCGCCGGAGCCGATCTTTTTGGCCTCCTGGGTGAGATTGAGCGCGGCGATGGCGTGCTGACGCACGGCCTCCTGGTCCTCGGCGTCGAGCTCGGGATATTTGTCCTTGATGATCTTGCCCATGCGGAGCTGCGTCAGCTCTTCGGGGACCAGTTCCTCGTCGAACAGACCGCGCTCGAGGGCTGGCTTGTCCTGGACGAAGGCGGCAATCACCTCGTTGAGATCCTCGCGGCAAATGCGCGTCGCTTCCGGGCTCTTGGGCACGACCAGTCCTTTGATCTCGACCTGGAACCGCCCGGTCTCCTCGCTGAACCCGACGTTGCACTTCCCGGGATCGTAGCCACCCTCGCCATAGTCGAAGCCTGGGGTTGCCTCGTTCTCGGGATGCTTCGGCTTGAACTCGAAGCGCGGGGCCAGCACCTGCTCCATGAGTAGACTGGCTGCAATCGCCTTCAGCGTGTCGTTGACAGCCTCGGTAACCGCCTCTTCCGAGGCATCGGGCTCGGCGATCAGGTTGGTGAAGCGCGTGCGGGTCTTGCCGGGGGCGTCGCGCGTGGCCCGGCCGATGATCTGCACGATCTCGGTGAGGCTGGAGCGATAGCCGATGGTCAGCGCGTGCTCGCACCAGATCCAGTCGAAGCCCTCCTTCGCCATGCCGAGCGCGATGATGATGTCGACATGGTCGCGGTTGTCCTTCTGCGCCGGGTCGCGCAGCGCGGTCACTACGCGCTCGCGCCGGGCGGGATCGTCATCGACCAGATCGGCGATTTTCAAGGTGCGCCCGTCCGCCGCCGTGACGAGCTGAAAGCCTGTCACAGGATCGGTTCCCTGCCACGCCCCCAGCGCCTCGATGACGCTCTCCACTTCCTTGATCTTCTGGCGCGTGCTCTCGCGCGAGTTGACGTTGGGGATGTGGACGATTGTCCTCTCGGCCGGGTTTAGCACCTTGAGGATGCTGTCGACATAGGTGCCCGCGTAGAAGAAATAGCCGATATCGAGCTGCTTCAGATACTGGTAGCCGTTGAGCTGCTCGTAATAGGTGTAGGTGACGGTCTCGAATTTCGTCTCGTCCTGCGGCGCCAGCACCGCCTCCGCGTCGCCGCGGAAATAGGAGCCCGTCATCGCCACGATATGCACCTTGTCGCGGGCGATGAAGGCGCTGAGCTGCTGGCCGAGCCGGTTGTCGGGATTGGCCGAAACGTGGTGGAACTCATCCACGGCGATCAACCGGTCGTCGAATGCCGCCACGCCGAATTCCTCCACGGCGAAGCGCAACGTCGCGTGGGTGCAGACCAGCACCTTGTCGTCGCTCTGGAGGAACGCGCCCACTGCCTTGACCTTGCCTTCCTCGGAGCTGGGCGCGTTGCAGAGGTTCCAGCGCGGCGCCACGGTCCAGTCGGCCCAGAAGCCGAACCGGCTTAACGGCGCGTCGGCGAAGCTCGCGCCGATGGTTCTCTCC
>JARLIN010000015.1 GCA_031291715.1 Rhodopila sp.
ATGGTTGGGGGTGGGGGGTGCTGCCGCGGGGGGGGCGGCCCCCCCGGCGGGCGGGGGGGGGGGCGCCCCCCCCCCCCCCCCCCCACGACGCCCTGGGGTAGGCAGTTGCCGCTAGAACGCCAGCCCCGTCGCCTGCATGACCAGCGGCAGGGCGCGGACCATCGCGAGAACCTTCTCCGGCACCGGCTCGTCCACCGAAACCAGGCAGATGGCATCCCCGCCCTGCTCCGCCCGGCCAAGATGGAACGTGGCGATGTTGATCCCCGCCTCGGACATCGTCGCGCCGAAGCGGCCGATGAACCCGGGCTTGTCCTGGTTCGTCACATACAGCATGTGCGGCGCGAAATCGGCCTCGACCTTGATGCCCTTGATCTCCACGATCCGCGGGCGGGAGCCGGCGAACAGCGTGCCGGAGACCGAACGAACCAGGTTGTCGGTTTCCACCGTCACCCGCACCAGGGTCAGGTATTCGGTCGGGCGGTCGTGCACCGTCTCGGCCACGTCGATGCCGTGGTCGCGCGCCGCGACGGACGCGTTGACCATGTTGATGCCCTCCATCAGCGGCGACATCAGCCCGGCCAGCATCGCGGCGGTCAGCGGACGGGTGTTCAGTCCGGCGGCCTGGCCTTCGTACTCGATGGTGACCTTGCGGAGCATGCCCTCGCGCGCCTGGGTCAGCTGGCCGGCGAACGCGCCCAGCAGACGGCAGAGTTCGAGGTATGGCTTCAGTCGCGGCGCATCCTCGGCCGAGACCGAAGCCATGTTGATCGCGTTGGTGACGGCACCCGTCAGCAGGAAGTCGCTCATTTGCTCGGCGACCTGAAGGGCGACGTTCTCCTGCGCCTCGGCCGTGGCCGCACCCAGATGCGGGGTGCAGACGACGTTCTCCAGCCCGAACAACGGCGAGTCGGTCGCCGGTTCGGTTTCGAACACGTCCAGGGCCGCGCCGGCGACGTGGCCGGACTTGATGGCGTCGGCCAACGCGGCCTCATCCACCAGCCCGCCACGGGCGCAGTTGATGATGCGCACGCCCTTTTTCGTCTTCGCCAATGCTTCACGCGACAGGATGTTCCGGGTCCCATCGGTCAGCGGCGTGTGCAGCGTGATAAAATCAGCACGTGCAAGCAACGTCTCGAGATCGGCTTTCTCGACGCCCAGTTCCAGCGCCCGCTTTTCGGACAAATACGGGTCGTAGGCCAGGACACGCATTTTCAGGCCAACCGCGCGGTCCGCGACGATCGAGCCAATGTTGCCGCATCCGATCAGACCGAGCGTCTTGGCGGTCAGCTCCACGCCCATGAAGCGGTTCTTTTCCCACTTGCCGGACTTGGTGGAAACCGAAGCTTCCGGAAGCTGACGGGCCAGCGCGAACATCATCGCGATGGCATGTTCGGCGGTGGTGATGGTGTTGCCGTGCGGCGTGTTCATCACCACGACACCGCGGGCGGTGGCGGAGCGAATATCGACGTTGTCCACGCCAATCCCGGCGCGTCCGACGACTTTCAGGTTGGTGGCGGCGTCAAGCAGTTCCTTCGTCACCTTGGTGGCCGAACGAATAGCCAGTCCATCATAATCGCCGATAATGGCACGCAGTTCGGCCGGCGACAGGCCGGTTTTCAGATCGACTTCGATACCGCGGTTGCGGAAAATCTCGACAGCAGCCGGCGACAGCTTGTCGCTGATCAATACCTTGGGCATTGGGACGTCCTATCGTTACTGAGCGGAAGCAAATGACTCGGCGACACGGGCAGCGGCCCAGTCGAGCCAGGGCAGCAGCGCCTTGATGTCAGACGTTTCGATGGTCGCTCCGGCCCAGATGCGCAGGCCCGGCGGCGCATCGCGATACGCGCCGATGTCATAGGCCACACCTTGCTTTTCCAGCAGCGAAGCCAACTGCTTCGCCGCCTTCGCCTGCCCGTCCGCCGGCAGCGCGGTGAACCACGGCGCGATGATCTTCAGGCAGATCGAGGTGCAGGAGCGGATCGCCGCGTCCTCGGCCAGGAAGCCGGCCCAATCGCTGCGCGCGACCCATTCGGCGACGGCAGCCAGATTGGCCTCCGACCGAGCGATCAGCGCCGGCTGGCCACCGATGCGTTCGGCCCAGCGCAGGCCATCGATCGCGTCTTCCACACACAGCATCGACGGCGTGTTGATCGTTTCGCCCTTGAACACGCCTTCCGAGATCTTTCCTTTCGAGGTCAGGCGGAAAATCTTCGGCAAGGGCCAGGCGGGTGTGTAGGTTTCCAGCCGCTCCACCGCGCGGGGCGACAGCGCGAGCATGCCGTGCGCCGCCTCGCCGCCCAGCACTTTCTGCCAGGACCAGGTGACGACATCCAGCTTGTTCCACGGCAGCGCCATGGCGAAGGCGGCGGAGGTGGCGTCGCAGATCGTCAGCCCCTGGCGATCATCGGCGATCCACGCGGCGTTCGGCATGCGCACGCCCGATGTGGTGCCGTTCCAGGTGAAGACGACGTCACGGGCCGGATCGACGGCGGCCAGATCAGGCAGTTTGCCATACGGCGCGGACAGCACGCGCGCATCCTGCAATTTCAGGTGCTTGACGATGTCGGTCGCCCAGCCTTCGCCAAAGCTCTCGAAGGTGAGGATATCGACGCCGCGCGCGCCCAGCAGCGACCAGAGCGCCATTTCGACCGCGCCGGTATCCGAAGCCGGAACGATGCCGAGGCGCCAATCGTCGGGAATGCCCAGGATGGAGCGTGACAGGGCGATGACCTCGGCCAGTCGCGCTTTTGGTTCGGCGGCGCGATGGCTGCGGCCGAGAAATGCGCCCGATAGAGCGTCCAGCGTGAAGCCGGGACGTTTGGCGCAGGGACCAGAAGAAAAATTAGGATTCGACGGACGGATGTCCGGTGTAGCGGCAGCTGCCATTGCAGCTCTCCCTTCCAGAAGAGAAGCGTCCCGGTGGGGGGACGTGACCCGGGGCCGCGTTTAAGCGGGCAACCGGGATGCGTCAACCCCTTTTTCGCTGCATCGCAACAAATCGACGCCGAACCTCACGATCCCGTTAGCAGACGCGATTGCCGGTCCCGCGATACGGCGGCGGATGCTATGCAGCACTGCATCACAGACATCCAAGGAGTCCTGATGACCGAACGCGATGAAATCGCTGCGCGTTTGACCGTGCTTGAGACAGTGGCGAGACAACTCATCACCCACATGGCGGTTCGCGCCGAGGACCCGCCCCGCTGGGTGCAGACCCGGAAGGCCCTGGCTCTCAGCGCGATCAATGCGGACGGGCAAAGACCTCTGGTGCAGGCCGCCATGCTCCGCGATGCGGTGGCAGACTTCTTCGATCAGGCAGAGCTGGTCGCCGGCGACTACAGCGACCCGGCAAAACCCGGAACGCCACGCACCTTGGTGCGCTAGGCTACGAACCCGATCAGTACCAAGCGGTCGAAAGATTAACCTACAGCCATTGCCTATCCGTCATGGTCCGGCCGACAGTCCGGGCCATGACGAGGACAGCTATCGACCGCACCCCCTTCAACTCGCGCGAAACGTCCAGGCCACCGTCGCGATGGCAGCGCTCGTTATCTGGTGGATCGAATTGCGTCCGGAGCCTGGGGCAGTTCACCGCAGGGATCATTCCCACCCGGCCGCCGCGAAAGCGTGATCTGATACAGCGTCGGCCAGAGTTTTCCGGTAACAAACAGCCGATCGCCAGCCGCATCATAGGCGATGCCGTTCAGTACGTTGACCACGCCTCCCTTGGCGGCCAAGGCGGCCACATCAGTCAGATCGATTACGCCCACAACTTCCCCCGTTGCCGGATTGATCCGGACGATCAGGCTGGTCCACCAGATATTGGCATAGATCTCGCCCTTCACCCATTCGAGTTCATTAATGTTTTGGATGGAATGGCCGTCGCAGGTGACGTGGATGCGACGTATTTCTCTCAAGCTATCCGGTTCAAGAATGCGGAGATCGCTGGTCCCGTCGCTCATGATCAAATGGGAACCGTCCTGGGTCAGTGCCCACCCTTCCCCGGTATAGTGAAAATCCGAAAGCGGCTTAAAGGTGGCAAGGTCATAAACGAAGCCGATCTCACTTTTCCAGGTCAGTTCAATCAGCCTGTCTTTCCAGTTAACGATACCTTCGCCAAAATACTTTGGATCAATATCACGCTGTTGCACAACAGAACCGGTCTCCAACATGACCTTGCGGATCGAGGACTGTCCGTTCCGGCCGGTGCTTTCATACAGAAAGCCGCCGTAGTAAAGCAGTCCTTCGGTAAAGGCACGCGGATCGTGCGGATAGGTCTTGACGATGACCGCATTGTATTCTGGAACAGCGGCATGAACCCGGGCAAGAGCCGTGGCGGCGACAGCGATAATCACCAGCGCCGCCGTCCTGAACGTCCGCATTTTCATTCGCTCGCCCTCCTCGCCTGTGTCCGGTTCCTGAACCGAACTTTGCTGTCAGACTCTCGGTCGCGCAACAGGCCGGCAGGGTGAGATCATAAGCGCCCTCTCCCGCCGCGCACCTCCCGGCTGGGTTCGCGTCCGTTTCCATCAGCCAGACACAGCATATTGTCCACCCCTCCGCCATGTGGCGCCGTCGCGACGCTCACCACCCGGACGCGGCCGTGTGGGGATCGACGGCCCATCATTCGCGCGCGTCTCGCCAGTGAATGAGCAAACCCGGCTGACCGCCCACGGCGCCCACGCTTTGTCCCCTATTTCGGCTACTCAATCCGAGCGACCGAAAATATGCGACTTTCGCAATTCCGGCCTGTGCCGTTGAGTGCCCCTCTGCCGGCGCGCGATGCGATCGCCGGACCTCCAACTGGAGGGGAGCATGAAACACCGTCGTGGATTGGGTGTCGCGAG
>JARLIN010000159.1 GCA_031291715.1 Rhodopila sp.
ATGTGGGCCACCGCGATGGCCAACGTGGCGGAGAAATACACCGCCGGCCTCGCCCATCTTCCGCCAGCCGAGCGCAGGGCAGCCTCGCTCCGCGCCGCCGCGCTGACCAGCACCGCCAACGCCCTGCTGTCCGGCACCGGCGCGCCGCCGCTCAAACCAGGTGCCCTGAGCGCTATCATACGGCCGAACAGGATCTGAAAAGAGGGACGGCGTTCAGCCGGTTCGAATGCCCGCGAGGGCTGAGCACGGACACTCACACCCCAACCCTTCCCCGTCATGGCCCGGTGATGGTCCGGACCATCTGATCCAGCACCATGCCGTGGCAGATGGCCCGGACGGTCGCCGGGCCATGACGGGGATTGAGCGTCGGCGTCAGCCTCCCGGAAACCCTACGCCGCCCGAACCGTCGCCACGAACTGCTTCACCGCCCCGGACAGATCGTCCGCCTGGCCAGCCAGCAACCCGGCCGCCCTCAGCACGTCCCCCGCCGTTGCCCCGGTATGTTCGGCGACCCGGCTAACCTCAGTGATCGTCGCGGTCACTTCCTGCGTGCCGCGCGCTGTCTGGCCGACATTGCGGGCGATTTCCGCCGTCGAAGCCCCCTGCTCTTCCACGGCCGAGGCGATGTTGGTGGCGATCGCGCTGACTTCTTCGATCACCTCGGTGATGGAGTTGATCGCCTGCACCGCGTCCTGTGTGCTTTGCTGGATCTGATGGATCTGCGTGCCGATCTCTTCGGTTGCTTTCGCGGTCTGCAGCGCCAGGTTCTTTACCTCGGACGCCACCACGGCGAAGCCCTTGCCGGCATCGCCCGCCCGCGCCGCCTCGATCGTCGCGTTCAGCGCCAGCAGATTGGTCTGGCCGGCGATGGTGCTGATCAGCCCCACCACGTCGCCGATACGGCGCGCGCCATCGGCCAGCGTGCGGACCGTCTCATCGGTGCGGCGCGCATGTGCGACCGCCTGCTTGGTGATGCGGGCGGATTGCGCCACCTGACGGCTGATCTCACCAATCGAGGCGGTCAGTTCCTCCGCCGCCGCGGCGACTGTCTGGACGCCGGCGCTGGCCCCTTCCGCCGAGGCATTCACCGCCTCCGCCTGGCGTCTTGTCTGGGCCGCGGTCGCGGCCATCGTCTCGGCCGTGCCGCGCAGCTGCCCGGCCTCGGCGGCGAGTTCGCTCACCATGCCGCCGACCTTGGACTCGAACCCATCGGCCAGGGTAGCCATTTCGGCTTGCCGGGCCGCGGCTCTTTGGCCTGCTTCCCGTGCGCTTTCTTCCTCCATCGCCCGCATGCGCTGCGCGTTATCGCGGAAGACGCCGAGCGCGACGGCCATTTTTCCAATCTCGTCCTTCCGGCCGGTCGCGGGCAGTTCCACGTCGAGTTCGCCGCGCGCCAGCCGGTCCATGCAACCGGTCATCGCGATCACGGGGCGGGAAATCGATCGGCCAATCAGGAAGGCGAGCAGAATGCCCAACAGCAACCCAGCGCCGCCGGCGGCGACCAGCAGCATCCGCGCCTGCTGCGTAATCTCGATCGTATCCCTTTGGATTTCCTCCTGGTCGGACCGTGCGGCCTCCACCATGGCGGCGGCGTTCTGACTGACCTGCGCCGCCATCTCGGGCATCGTCTTGCCCAGGATCACGGTCAGATCGGCGTTCACCACCCGGTTGCGCTGATAGGCATCCACATAGGATTTTACCTGCACGCCGATCTCATGGGCCGGCTTTTCGAAGGCATCTCCGGCGGCCGTATCATCCAGCGCGTGCAGGGTTTCCTGCAGGCGATGCACATCCTCATCCGCCGCGCGCAGGGCTGTCACGTCGCTTCCCGCGGTCATCCGGTTCACATCCACCCGCAACTGCATGAATTGCCGGCGGGCTCGTCCCGCGAGAATCGACGTGGTCGGATCGGGCAGTTCGGACGCATCGACAAGGTCATCCATCGCCTGTGTCGCGCGAACCCCGATGGGATCCAGCGTCCCGTTCGTCAGCTTGTCCTGCTCCTGCCGCAGAGCGATCACCTTGTCGATGCTCTCGCTATAGGCAGCGACCTGGTCATCAAGTTGCCGAAGCCTCGCCTGCCCCTCCGCCTCGCTCAGAGCATCGGCGGTTCCCATTCGCTGTTTGATATCGGTACGCAACTGCCTGGCTTTTTCCCGCGCTTCCTCGGCAAGTTCCGGCCGCCCGCTGCTGGCGTAGTCGCGCAAGCTGAGACGCAACGCCACGAAATCCCGATCGATGCGGCTGACCGCCCTGGCCCCGGCAACACTGGCCGTGTCCCGATCGAACGCATCCACGATCGAAGCGAAACGGACGTAGCCCACGACCGTCACGACAGCCAGTATCAGCAACACGCCCAGAAACCCGCCGGCGACTTTCGACCGGATCGGCAAATTGACGAAAATCCGCACGCGACTCTCCATTTCCGTGGCGATCCCGGCGACCGCCTGGCGAGAGCGTTAGCGGCAAAAGGTTTCCAAAAGATTGATGACGGCCGATGCTTCAGGCGCGGCTTGTCTGCTTCCTCGCCGCCAGCAGCGAGGCGATCCGGTCAGCAAGCTGCGTACCGGACACCGGCTTGCGCAGGAGCGAGAAGGTGCCGCTGATCGCCCCGCCAATCGCCAGCGCGGCGCCATCGCTGGCATATCCGGTCAGCAGTATGGCGGGCAGGCTGGGCTGCCATTCCTGCACCGCACGGATCAGCGTCAACCCGTCCATCCCCGGCATCGTCAGGTCGGACACGATGATATCGACCCGTTCACCGGACGTCAGGCGATTCAGCGCCGACGTCGCACCGTCCGCCGGAAGCACCGCGTATCCAGAGTCTTCCAGCGATAGCGTCAGAACGTCCCGCACGATCGTATCGTCATCGACCAGCAGGACGCATGGCTTGCCCGGATCCGCATCTGGCCGCGGCCCTTCCCCGGTCAGGGCCCCCACGCCGCCTGTCGCGTTCGGCAGCCACAGGGTGATGCGCGTGCCCTGCCCCACCGCGCTGTCGATGGACAGGCTGCCGCCGCTCTGTTCGACGAATCCCTTCGCCATCGCCAGCCCAAGACCGGTGCCCTTGCCTGGCTCCTTGGTGGTGAAAAACGGTTCGGTCACGCGGGCGAGCACGGATTGCTCCATCCCGGTGCCGGTGTCGCTGACGATGATCCGTACATACCCCCCCGGCGCGAGGCCGGCCGGATGCGGCAGCCCTGTGGAGACGATTTCAGTATCGGCGGACAAGGTCAGCGTGCCGCCCGAAGGCATCGCATCGCGCGCATTCGTGGCCAGGTTGACCAGCACAGTTTCCAACTGCCCGCGATCGGCGAACAGCGGCGGCAGCCCCGGCAGCACATGAACGTCGCAGACGACAGAGCCTCCCAGCGTGTGCGTCAACACCTCGCCCATGTCCGTCAGCAGCGCGCTCACGTCCACATTTTCCGCCCGCAGGTCGCCACGGCGCGCGAATGCCAGCAGGCGACTGGTGATGGCCGCGCCCCGCTTGGCCGCGTCCAGCACCATGCGGGCATTGCGCAACACACGCTCGGGGTCCTCCGGACGGCGCTCGATCAGCGCCGCCCCGCCGGACACCGCCTGCAGGACATTGTTGAAATCGTGCGCAATACCTCCGGCAATCTGGCCGAGGGCATGCATTCTCTCGGCATGGGCGGCGCGCTGCTGCGCCGCCTCGCGCGCCGCCATTTCCTCGCGCACCCGCTGTTCCAGCGCGGCATTGATCCGCTGCTGAATGTCCAGCAGCCGCTTCGCGGCGTCGATGTCCTGGAAGATGCCCAGTGCTTCCTGGACCTTGCCCCCTTCCCAGCGCAGCGGAAGACCGCCCACCCTGATCCAGGTTTCGGTGCCATCCTGGTCACGGTAGATGAACTCGGTCCCCGGCAGCGTGGTCTCGCCCAGCCTGAGCGCACGCCGGATCGGGAAATTCTCAGGCGACATACGGTTGCCATCTGCATCATATCCGATCCACTCGCCGCGCGGGTCCGGGGACATGGACGGGAGGACCGGACCAGCGATCCGTTGCATGGCCGCGTTGCCCAGAATGACCCTGCCGGCGCTGTCCACGATGCCCACGCCGATCGGCAAGGCCTCGATGATTTCCGACAGCCGGCTCCGCTCGGTCTCCAGCATCGAGATCAGCCGGTCGCGCGCCATTTCCGCTTCGTATCGCGCCGTCACGTCCATATTGATCCCGACCATGCGCACGGCCCGTCCATCGGCATCGCGAACGGTCTGACCACGGCCCATCAGCCGGCGGAGCGATCCGTCAGGCAGCACAACGCTGTATTCAATCGCGTACGAATGGTCCGGCGACTTCAGCGCGCGAACCAGTTCCTCCTGAGCGTGGCGCCGATCATCGGGATGCAAGGTCTGCCGCCAGACTTCCAGGGGCGGTGTGTCCGGTCGCGGCTCCAGCCCATGGAGACGCCATTGATGCTCGCTCCAGGTCAGCGTGTCGTTGGCGACATCCCAGTCCCAGATGCCGAGGTTGGCGCCTTGCCGGGCCAGTTCGAGCCTTTCTTCGTTGACGCGCAGTCCGGCTTCCGCGCGCCGGAGATCGGTGACGTCGATTCCATTGATCAGCACGAGGGTCCGGCCGGAAACCTGCACCGGCGCGACCGCGACCAGCAGGTCGCGCGGTCCCAGTCTGCCCGTGATTCGCGTCTCGTAGCTCCAGCTCTGACCGGACACGACCGCGTCGCAAATCGCCCGCATCCTTTCGGGGCTCGACTGCATGGCGAAATCGGTGACCTCGCGAAGCCGGAGTTCCTCGACCGAATAGCCGACGGAAGCCGCCGCGACCTCGTTGCAATCGATGATCCGCATGGTATCGGGGTCGAGCAACATCGTTCCGCTGGCCGATCCCTCGAACAACGCGCGGAACCGCTGTTCACTCTCCGCCAGCGCCTTGGCGACTTCCTGCCGTTCAGCCGCCGCGGTCACCAGCGCCTGGGCTACCGTGTCGGTCTCCGGCAGGCCGGTGACGGCGGGATGGGCCGGGTCGATCTGGTCGTCGTGCACGGCCATCCGCCGGACGCGTGCAATCGGACCGGTGATCCGGCGGGCGGCGAATGTGGCGAGGATCACGCCGGCGATGAGGACGATCGCACTGTCTTCCGCGGTTCGGATAAGCGCCCCGCGGATAGGCCCGAGCACGATATCCTCCGGTGCGCCAATGACGACGGCCCAATTGAACGGAGCGACATGAGTGAACCCGGCCACGACTTGCACGCCGTCCAGTGTCCGGACCTTCGTGATCCCATCGGAGCGGCCTCGCAGTTCCGCCCATAGGTCAGGCACAACCTTCGATCCGATGAACCTGTCCGAATCTGGCTGTCGTGCCACGATGGTGCCGGCGCCATCGATCACCGAAACCATGATATCCGGAGGAAGCCGCTGGTGAGCGATCAGATCCTGCAACACCGGCGGCCGCAGCGTGACCAGAAGATCGTAGGCGACGCGGCTTTCACGGAAGACCGGCACATCCACGCTGAATCCCTGAAGGCCGGAGAGAGGCCCGACTCGCAAATCGGTCACGAGCGGCTGGCCGGTATCGAAGACCTGATTTCCGGCGGCACTGGGGTCACGGTGCGGCAAGGGGCGGTCCGGAGGTACCGCCACGCCGTAGAGACGCACGACCTGCAGATCGGGGGTCTCGAGTTCCAGCGTGCTTCCGGCCGGCAGCCGGCTCATGAACGCCTCGGCCTGCTGGTCGAATCCGGCAAGGTCGCCGGATTGGAGTGCTGGCGATGTCGCCAGGGTTTCCAGCGCCGAAACATGAAGCTCCAGCTCGCGCTCCACCGAAACGGACATGCCGCGCGCGACGGTCAGCAGGTTGTCATATGTACGCTCACGATCGTCTCGATAGTGCAGATATTCACGCACCGCACCCATGCCCACGAGGGGCAAGACGCTGGCAACCACCAGCAGAAGTAACCTCGCCGACAACGACAGATCGTGCCCGCGGCGTCGACGCGCTTCACCCTTCTGAGCAAGCCCCAAGGTCAGTGCTTCCGCCTCCTCGACGGATGCCTCATGTTTCGCGTCCCCATCGGGCGCCACGTTGCCTCAACCCTCCGAACGAAGGAACCGATGGTTCCATTCAGGCAGTTAATCACAATGCGGTAAGCGCGGGCGGCACCTCGAAGTCACAGTTCTGTGATGTCGCCGCGGCCGTATGCGGCATTCATCCCGATATGGTAATCGCGGGTCATTCGACTTCTTCCATTGCGCTGCGCTTGTAGGTGGATGGCACGCCTTCAAAAGCAGATTTGGCGCGCTTGCCGAGCCACCAGCCCATCGCCGGGGGGACACTGACGAAGTCCGGATCGGCGCCGAGTTTCTGCGCGGCGTCGAGCGTCCAGTTTGGATTGTAAAGAAACTCGCGCGCCAGCGCGATCAGATCGGCCTTGCCTTCCTGAAGGATCGCCTCGGCCTGGTCGGCATGGACGATATGGCCAACGGCCATGGTCATCATGCCGGCTTCTTCGCGGATCTTCTCGGCATACGGGACCTGGTAGCCGAATTTGCGGGCGCGCACGCTGTCCATGGGCGAGCGTTCGAGGATGCCGCCGCCGCTGCAATCGATCACGTCAACGCCCTTGGTCTTCAGTTCACGCGACAGGACGACACTTTGTTCCGGGCCGCATCCGGCGTCGTCCTCACAGGACAGGCGCATGAACAGCGGCTTTTCGGCGGGCCAGTTGGCGCGGACGCACTCGGCGACTTCCAGGGCGAAGCGCATGCGGTTGGCGTCGGAGCCACCGTACTCGTCATTGCGCCGGTTGGCGGCAGGGGAGAGAAACTGGTGGATCAGGTAGCCATGCGCGCCGTGGATCTCCAGGACCTCGAACCCGGCCTGATGCGCGCGGGCGGCGGCCTGGCCCCAATGCGTGACGAGGTCCGGAATCTCGTCGCGGCTGAAGGCGCGCGGGGTGGGCATCCGGTCGCTGTGCGCGATGGCGCTGGGACCCACAAGGTCCCATCCTTCCCAGTCGAACATCTCGGGATGATCGGCGGTCAGGGGCTGTTGGCCTTCCCACGGGCGCGTCAGCCGAGCCTTGCGGCCGGAATGGCCGATCTGGATGGCGGGCGTGGCGCCCTGGGCCTTAATGAAGGCGGTGATACGTTTCAGGCCGGGGATGAACTCGTCTTTCCACAAGCCAAGGTCGCCGACCGTGCCACAGCCGCGGCGCTCCACTTTCGTGGATTCGACCATGACCAGACCGCAACCGCCGGCGGCGTATTTGCCGGCGTTCATCAGATGCCAGTCGGTGGCGAAGCCTTGATTGGAGGCATACTGATGCATTGGCGCCAGCACCACGCGGTTGCGCAAGGTGACGCTTCTGATCTGCAACGGGGTGAACAGCATTGGCTTGGACATTGGCGCTCGATCCTCTTGGACGTTGCACCATGAGTAACGGGATCGGCGGGGGCCGGCTAGCGGGGCAGGACGCAAGAGTTCACTTCGGAACTGATCAGACATGTGGCTGGAAAATAGTCACGGTCGTGCGCGATATCCCGCATCAGCAATGTGCAGTCCAATACAGACGCATGACAGCGAGTCCCTCCACGACCCGGCCATTAACGGCAACCGCGTTCATGGCACGGTCCGCCGGTAATATCTGATGCGATCGAGATATAACCGCAGACCTCTCAACCACCTGTTTCCGTCGCCCCGCCGAAGGGTCTAGTCTCTTGCTTCCGGCTACGTATCCCAATGAGGAGTCACCATGGCACCGCCCCCGCCCTTCGGCGCGAATTCCGCCGCCGCTCGCGACATCGCCAATGTGTTGCATCCCTACACCGACCTGGTGGCGCACCAGCAGGTCGGACCCGTCGTGATCTCCCGCGGCAAGGGCGTGCGGGTGTGGGACGAGGCCGGCAAGGAATACATCGAATCCGTCGCCGGCCTGTGGTGCGCGGCACTCGGGTTCGACAACGAACGCCTGGTGCAGGCCGCCGCCAACCAGATGCGCAAGCTGCCATTCTACCACGCGTTCACCGCCAAATCGCACGAGCCGATGATCGATCTCGCGGAGATGCTGATCGCCCGCGCCCCCGTGCCCATGAGCAAGGTATTCTTCGCCAACTCCGGCTCCGAGGCGAACGACTCGGTGATCAAAATGGTCTGGTATCTTAACAACGCGCTCGGCCGGCCGAAGAAGAAGAAGATCATCGGCCGCCTGAAGGGCTACCACGGCATCACCATTGGATCGGCGTCGCTGACCGGGCTGCCGGCCAACCATCGCAGCTTCGACGTGCCGCTGCCGGGCTTCATCCACACGATGACGCCGCATTTCTACCACGGCGCCCTGCCCGGCGAGTCGGAGGACGATTTCGCCACACGCTGCGCCGACGAACTGGAGAAGATGATCCTCGCCGAGGGGCCGGATACAGTCGCCGCCATGTGGGCGGAACCCATCATGGGCGCCGGCGGCGTGATCCTGCCGCCGCGCGGCTACTTCCCCAAGATCCAGGCGGTGCTGCGCAAATACGACGTGCTGCTGGTGGCCGACGAGGTGATCTGCGGCTTCTGGCGAACCGGCGCCTACTGGGGCAGCCAGACGCTGGATATCGTGCCGGATATCCTGGTGTGCGCGAAGGCGCTGTCCGCGTCCTATCTGCCGATCAGCGCGGTGATGGTGAACGACACGGTGTTCCAGGCCCTGGCCAAGGAAAGCCATGCGATCGGCACGTTCGGCCACGGTTTCACCTACTCCGGCCACCCGGTTCCGGCGGCAGTGGCGATCGAGACGCTCAAGATCTACGACGAAATGGAGATCGGCGCCCATGTCGGGGTCGTTGGTCCGCATATGCAGGCGGAACTCCGGCGCCGCTTCGGCGACCACCCGCTGGTTGGGGAAATCCGCGGCACCGGCCTGATCGCGGCGGTGGAGCTGGTCGCGGACAAGGCGACCCACGCGAACTTCGATCCGAAGGCCAAGGTGGGCGGCCGGTTGACCAAGCTGTGCGAGGAAAACGGCGTGATCGGCCGCGCCGTGATGAACGATGCGCTGTGCTTCAGCCCGCCGTTGGTGATCTCGAAGGAGGAAATCGACGAGATGCTGACCCGCGTCGGGAAAGCCCTCGATGAGCTGACGGTGCAGCTTCGGCGGGAACAGATCTCGGTCGTCGCGTAATCATCGCGGTTGCGGGGCGGCGGAGGCTCCGACGTTGCCCCCCGACCCATGACGGAAAAGACGCGTGCCTCCGTCGTGGCAGTGGGAGAAAACCCCTAGAGCGGGATGACAAAACGTTGAATCGTGGGGGGATTCTGAATCGGTGCGAGAACCGGTTGAAAGTGCTGGCTGGATAGGAGGCCAGTATGGATGCCGAGGGCGTATTCGACGGATTTGCGTGAGCGTGCGGTGAACGCGGTCATGCAGGAGGG
>JARLIN010000160.1 GCA_031291715.1 Rhodopila sp.
CGGACCCGCTGCCCTCGGCATGCGCGGCGACGCCGAACCCGGCGATGAAGGCGCCACCGAGCAGGGCGGCCGCGAACGGAATAGTCTGACGCAACATTGTGCGCTCTCCCCAATGAACCATCTCGACCGGCCGGCCGACCCCGAGGCTATGCGTGCGCCGCAACCCGGGGGTGCCGGCCGTCGATGGCTTGCACCATGACGCGACACGGGCGAGATGAAAAGTGCCTTTGCGGGATGAATTTGACCGGAGAGCGGTCGGCGGTGGCGGGGCTGGCCGTGCGGGGGGGAGGCAAGCGGCGGCAGTCTATTGGACGGACGATGCGACCATAGCGAGCGTAACCTTGACGCCCAAACTTCGTAGGGCGGGTGTAACCCGCCGACGCAACGTTCAACCGGCACAGGGTTGCCTGGCCCGCGACCATGCCAAGCCCGAACCGAGGAGGCGGCATCGACAGTGCCGCGCCCGGCTTGCGACGGCGGGTTGCACCTACCCTACAAGAGTTCCGGGCGACGCTCGCTGGCTTCCGGATTTTCCGGAAGATATAGGCGCAGCGGCCTTGCCGCTTCACCTCGAGGCGCACAGACGATATGATGAACCTCTTGGCGACGCGCACTGATGGGTCGGTGATCTCCGACTTTGCCGCTGGCTAATGTATAGTCTTCGAAAATTGGAGAGCCCTATGCCCGATAATTCCCACAACTCAGAATATGACCCAGACCTCCCCTCTGAGCTAAAGGCAACTCTTGCGTCGTGTCCGTTCTGTGGTGGCCCCGGCGCAATAAACGACAACGCCAAAGCAGGACGGAGATTGGGCGATCATTGCCAAACTGACGCTCTTCCCGACACTTGGTTTATCCAGTGTCTTCGATGCGGCGCGCAGGGCCCCGCTTGCTGGACTGGGATCGAGGGGTGGGGACAGGACGGGCGCGAGATGCACGATGGTTCTGTGTTAGATGAAAAGCCCGTAGCTGAGAGCATGCGTGAAGCTGTGGTAAGGTGGAACGAGCGACCGGCAGTAGGCTAATCTCGATTTAGTGCGCCATCGTTCATAAACTATTTGCAAAGGTTAATAAAATCGCTCTGCTGCAATCTTGGCAAGATGCCGGTCTGTGCCGCCTTTGCCGTGCGCAAAGATGTCAGCGGCATACTGACGCCGGCCGCGTGACGCACGCCAACATCATAAAGAACCTACTAAGATGAGAATCCCTCTTGCTGTCATCTTATGTATTGGATGTGGGATTTTTGCTGTCAGCGCACACGCCCAAACAAGAACTATTGATGCAGACAAACTTAGATCGCTGAAAACACAATATGCAGAACTTTCTGCTCGATACCAAGAAAAATGTAAATTGACAGATTATCAGTTTGGTTTAACGTTGCTGCAAATACAGCAAGGAGCCGGACTTGCAGGAGGCGTCGTATTTCCAATGACTATGGATATAGTGATAGTTCTTCGGAATATTCAAAAGCAAATCACCGACGATATGTGTGAAAGATCTAAAGAATATGACGACCTTGCCCGAGGGATTGGCAGCATCCTGGATTCAGACAGTGATGATGCCCGCTAATGACACATTTATATGGTGTCGTACACCGCAGCGACCATAGCCCGGAAACCAAAACCTCGTAAGGCGGGTGCAACCCGCCAGCGCAACGTTCACCCGGCGAGGGTTGCGCGACGAGCCACGGGAGTGGCAAGCCGCGAACCACGGAGCCGGCATCGGCGGTGCAGCGCCCAGCTTGGGCGACGCCCAAAATCGCTCCGCCCAACGCTCGCCTCCGCCACCCTCGGCACGGACAACCACAGGGAACCATCACCATGAGCACGATCACGACCCCGGATGGCGTCCAGATTTTCTACAAGGACTGGGGCCACGGAAAACCCATCGTCTTCCATCACGGCTGGCCGCTCAGTTCGGACGACTGGGATGCCCAAATGCTGTTCTTCGTCCGCCACGGCTACCGGGTCGTGGCATTCGATCGGCGCGGGCACGGGCGGTCCAGCCAAGTGTCGGACGGGCATGACATGGACCACTATGCCGCCGACGCGGCCGCCATCGCGGCACACCTGGATCTGCGGGACGCCACCCATATCGGTCACTCGACGGGCGGCGGCGAAGTCACCCGTTACGTTGCGCGCCACGGCAAGGGCCGGGTCGCCAAGGCGGTGCTGATGTCCGCCGTGGCGCCGATCATGGTCAAGACGCCGGGCAACCCGGGCGGATTGCCCATCGAGGTGTTCGACGGGCTTCGTGCCGGCGTGGCCGCCAACCGCGCCCAATTTTTTCGCGATGTCCCGGCTGGTCCGTTCTACGGGTTCAACCGGCCCGGCGCGACGCCGATGGAAGGTGTCATCGAGAACTGGTGGCGTCAGGGCATGATGGGCAGCGCCAAGGCGCATTACGACGGCATCAAGGCGTTTTCCGAGACCGATCTCACCGAGGATTTGAAGGGCATCGATGTCCCGACACTGGTGATGCACGGCGACGATGATCAGATCGTGCCGTACCAGGATGCCGCAATGCTCTCCGTCAAGCACCTCAGGCATGGCACGCTGAAAATCTACCCCGGCTTCCCACACGGCATGCTCACCACCCACGCCGACGTGATCAACCAGGACCTGCTGGATTTCGTGCGCGGTTAGCCCCGCGCCCAGGGCGACTCGCGCCGCCTTGCTCCCCGCGCCCGCCGGCCGTCCACTCCGACCGATGCCGGTGCGTCCGCGTGCCCTAAACGTTCCCTTATCTCAGTGGAACGCCCGCCCCTGGCGCCATCGCCCTGGCAAGCTAAACTGCCGCTCCGCCCGGAGGACCGCCGATGCTCGCCACCAGCCCCGCCTTCAAGCAGAACGCCGCGCATGCGATGGCGGATGCCGGCCTGCAAAAGGCACTCGCGCGGACCCGGCCGCAATTCCCCGCCAAACGCGCCGCCGCCGTCGCCAACCTGCCGGAGTTCGAGCAGCTTCGGGAGATCGGCAAGCAGATCAAGAACCACACGCTGACCAACCTCGATTTTTATCTGGAAACCTTTGCCGCCAATGTCGAGCGCGCCGGCGGCCACGTGCATTGGTGCAGTACGGCCGACGACGCCCGCGCGGCGGTGCTGAACATCTGCCAGCAGGCCGGCGCCCGCACGGTGACGAAGGGAAAATCGATGATCAGCGAGGAGCTGGGCATCAACCAGCACCTTGAGGCGCACGACATCACTCCGGTCGAAACCGACCTCGGCGAATACATCCTGCAACTGCGCGACGAGCCGCCCAGCCACATCATCGCCCCCGCCTTCCACCTGAACCGCGAGGACTGGGAGGCCAGTTTCCGCAAGTCGCACACCGATTTGCCGGCCGACCGCGTGTTCCACGAGCGCCGCGACATCCTGACCGAGGCGCGCACCCGGCTGCGGGAGAAATTTCTGGCCGCCGACGTGGGCATCACCGGCGCGAATTTCCTGATCGCCGAAACCGGCACCAGCGTCATCGTCACCAACGAGGGCAACGGCGACCTGACGCAGACGCTGCCGCGCGTCCATATCGTGCTGGCCAGCATCGAAAAGACGGTCCCGACGCTGGAGGACACGATTTCGCTGCTGCGCCTGCTCGCCCGCTCCGCCACAGGGCAGGATTTCTCCGTCTATACGACGTTCTCCACCGGCCCCAGGCGCGCGGACGACGTGGACGGGCCGGCGGAATACCATGTCATCCTGCTGGACAACGGCCGCTCGGCGATGATGGGCACCGAATTTCAGGACATGCTCCGCTGCATCCGCTGCGCCGCCTGCCTGAACCATTGCCCGGTCTATTCGACGGTCGGCGGGCACAGCTATGGCTGGGTGTATCCGGGGCCGATGGGCAGCGTGCTGACCCCGGCGCTGATCGGTGTGGACCAGTCCGCCCTGCTGCCCAACGCCAGCACCTTCTGCGGCAAATGCGAAAGCGTCTGCCCGATGAAAATTCCGCTTCCGGGCATGATGCGGCATTGGCGCGAAAAGGAATTCGAGCGGCACCTGACGCCCGCGACCGTGCGGTCGGGTCTGGCCGTCTGGGCCTGGTTCGCCCGCCGCCCGGCCGTCTATCGCCTCGCCACCCGCGCCGGCATGTGGACGCTCGGCCTCCTCGGGCGGAAAAAGGGCAAATTCACCAAGTTGCCCCTGGCCGGCGGCTGGACCGAGGGGCGCGACCTGCCGGCGCCAGAGGGCGAAACCTTTTTCGCCCGCTACGCGCGCGAGCAGCGGGCCGGCCGGGCGTGAGCAAGGAGCAGATTCTCGGCGCCATCCGCCGCGGCCTGCGGCGTGGGCCCTTGCCGGAGGATCAGGCGATGGCCTTGCGTGCCCGGCTGGCCGCGCACCCGCGCCACCTGATCCCGGCCCGCTCCCGCCTGCCGCGCCCGGACCAAATCCTTCTTTTCGTCCGCAACCTCGAAAAGGAATTCGCGACTGTCGCCCGCGTGCCCGAGGCGGATGCGGTGCCCGGCGTGGTCGCCGATTATCTCGCGGCGCAAAACTTGCCGCCCAGCTTCGCGATGGCCCCGCACCCGGAATTGCAGGCATTGCCGTGGGACAGCCGCCCGCTACTCACGCGACGCGAAGGGCGGGCGGAAGCGTCGGATCAGGTCACCGTGCAGCATGGCTACGCTGGCATCGCCGAGACCGGCACCTTGATGCTGCCCGGCGGTCCGCGGCGCCCGACGACGCTCAATCTGCTCAGCGAGACGGAAATCGTCGTGTTGCGCGCAAGCCGCGTGGTCGGCGCCTACGAGGAAGCGTTCGACCTGTTGCGCGCCGAACTCGTCCCCGCCGGCGGGATGCTGCCGCGCAACGTCATGCTGGTGACGGGTCCGTCGCGCTCGGCGGACATCGAGTCCACGCTGGAGCTTGGCGCCCACGGTCCGCGCCGGCTGCATGTGGTGCTGATCGACGACGATTCCGCCGCCCTTGCCTGAATGCCGCCCCCACGCCGCCCAAAACTGACCGAGCAGGATCGTCGCGACTGGGCCAGCTTCGCCCGGCAGATTGCTTTATTGCCCGGCCGCGAACTGGCCGATTTACCCCCGGAACCAACCGCCAGCCTCGCCCCGCCCACGCCCCGCCCGACCGAGCCGCCAGTACGGCGGTCGCCATCCATCCTGCCTTCGGCGCTCAGCGTCGGCGCCCATCCCGGCGGCCTGGACAACGGCACCTGGAACCGCTTTCGCTC
>JARLIN010000161.1 GCA_031291715.1 Rhodopila sp.
CAACGGGCGGCGTCGTGGCCGGGGCAGGGGCCTGGTCGGGCAGGTCGGTCGTGACATAGGTGCCGCTGCCGGTGCGGCCGCGGACGTAGCCCTCGGCCGCCAGGCGTTCATAGGCGAGCACCACGGTTTGGCGCGCGACTCCAAGTTCCTGCGCCAGAGAGCGGCTCGGCGGCAGCCGTCCGCCGGCGGGCAAGGTGCCGGTCAAGATGCTGTGACGCAGATGGTCGAAGACGGCGCTCTGCCTGGTTTGGTCTGGTGCGAGCATAGGGTTCAGTTGCCGCAGATTGGTCCAATCGTGCGACCCTACGGCATTTGGGGCGGACAGGAAATGCCGCTCCGGTCAACGACCCTTCGCCGTCATGGTTAGGCCAGTCCGGACCACCCGCAACGGCAGGCTGCTGGTTCAGATGGTCCGGACTTCACCTGGCGTAGTGGGAAAGGGTGTCGAAAACAGTACAAGCGTTTCGCGCGGCGTTGGGGTTCAGTCCCCCAAGCCGCGCTTTCCCTGATTTCGCTGGATGGGGCTTTCTAGAAGCCCTCGCGCTCCAGCCGCTTGCGCTCCAGCTTACGGGCGCGGCGCACGGCTTCCGCGGCTTCGCGAGCCCGACGCTCGGACGGCTTTTCGTAATGCCGCCGAAGCTTCATCTCGCGGAAAATACCCTCCCGCTGCATCTTCTTTTTGAGCGCCTTCAGCGCCTGATCGACATTGTTGTCACGCACGAGGACTTGCACTTGGCCGCCTGCTCCTTTCCAGGGCGCCCCCGACATCGGGTGCGCAAATACATATCTCCGTCGTCAGGGATTCCGACACGGGGGCTGGCGCTATAACATGGTGGTGGATAGTTACAAGACCATTTTCCGCCGTAAGGGCAGGAGCACGCTTTGGCCATTCTGAAAATCGCCCGGATGGGACATCCGGTTCTGCTGCGCAAATGCGATCCGGTAGCGGACCCCGGCGCGCCCGAAATACGGCGCCTGGTCGCCGATATGATAGAAACGATGGAGGACGCCCCCGGTGTCGGCCTGGCCGCGCCGCAGGTCTTTCAGCCGCTGCGGCTTTTCGTGTTCCGCGTTCCCGGCGGCCGTTCAACCGAGGATCCGGACGACTCGCCGCTGGAAAACACTGTGATGATCAACCCCGAGGTGGAGCTGATCGGCGAGGAACGGGCCTTGGCCTGGGAAGGCTGTCTGTCGATCCCCGATTTGCGGGCGGCGGTGCCGCGGGCGACTCGGATCCGCTATCGTGGCGTGGATTGCGACGGCAACGTGACCGAGCGGGAAGCGACCGGCTTTCATGCCCGCATTGTCCAGCATGAGTACGACCATCTGGATGGCATCCTATATACCATGCGGATGACCGATTTCCGCTATTTTGGTTTCACCGACGAACTTGACCGCGCCGCCGCGGCGCAAGGGAGGCAAGGATGATCGCTCCACCCGAGCGGCTGCCGGAACGCGATGCGGCGATCCTGGGCATGCTGCCGCATGTGCCGTTCGACGGCTGGACCAAGCGCGCGCTGCGGGCCGGTGTCGCCGACGCCGGCATGCCAGCGGACGAAGCCGACCTGCTGTTCCCCCTCGGCACCGTCGATATGATCGAAACCTTCTGCGACCTGGCCGACCGCCGGATGGAAGAGGCGGCAGGGGCCTTGGCGGAAACCAGGCTGACCGCCCGCGTGCGGGCAGTGATCGCGCTTCGACTGGAACAAAATCGTCCGCACAAGGAAGCGATTCGGCGCGCGCTGGCGGTTTTGTCGCTGCCGCGTAACGCGCGGGCCGCGGCTTGCTGCACCGCGCGGACGGTCGATGCGATCTGGCACGCGGCGGGCGACCGGTCGGCTGACTTCAGCTGGTACACCAAACGGGCGATCCTGGCCGCGGTTTACAGTGCGACAGTGCTGTACTGGCTGCGCGACACGTCGGAGGACGACGCGGATACCCTGGCCTTCCTCGATCGGAGGCTGGCCGGCGTCGGCCGCATCGGCCGTCTCCGCGGGCGCGCCGACAGCCTGTTGGCGCGGCTGCCTCGGCCGCCCGCACTGCGAATGCCGAGGGGAGTTGGTGACACGGGCTGACGGACACTCTATCTGTGCGGCTCAACCGGCCGGCGCTCCGTCGGCCGGCCAATAGCGCAGGCCCATGACCGACACTCCGATCGAGCGTATCCGCAACTTCTCCATCATCGCGCATATCGACCACGGGAAATCCACCCTGGCCGATCGGCTGATCCAGGCCACCGGCGGGCTGACCGCGCGAGAGATGACGGCCCAGGTCCTGGACAGCATGGAGTTGGAGAAGGAACGCGGCATCACCATCAAGGCGCAGACCGTCCGGCTGAGCTACACGGCCAAGGATGGCCTGACGTATGAGCTGAACCTGATGGACACGCCGGGCCATGTGGACTTCGCCTATGAAGTCAGCCGCAGCCTCGCTGCCTGCGAAGGCAGCCTGCTTGTCGTCGATGCCAGCCAGGGGGTCGAGGCGCAGACTCTGGCCAACGTCTATCAGGCGATCGACGCCAATCACGAGATCGTGCCGATCCTGAACAAGATCGATCTGCCGGCGGCGGAGCCTGAACGGGTGAAGCAGCAGATCGAGGACGTGATCGGCCTGGATGCGTCGGACGCCGTCGAAATCAGCGCCAAGACCGGCCTGAACATCGAGGGTGTGCTGGAGGCGTTGGTTACCCGCCTGCCGCCACCGAAGGGCGATGCCAACGCGCCGCTGAAGGCGCTGCTGGTGGATAGCTGGTACGACCAATATCTGGGCGTGGTCATCCTGGTCCGTATCAAGGACGGGCGAATCAAGCGCGGCCAGAAAATCCGCATGATGTCCTCGGGCGCGGTCCACTCGGTCGAGCAGGTCGGCGTATTCACGCCAAAGATGGTCCCGATGGAAGATCTGGGCCCGGGCGAGATCGGCTTCATCACCGCCGCCATCAAGACGGTCGCCGATTGCAACGTCGGCGACACCATCACCGACGACCGCGTGCCGGCGGCGGAGGCTCTACCCGGGTTCAAACCGTCCATCCCGGTGGTCTGGTGCGGTCTGTACCCGATCGACGCCGACGACTTCGAGAAGCTGCGTGACAGCCTGGGCAAGCTGCGGCTGAACGACGCCAGCTTCCACTATGAGCCGGAAACCTCGGCGGCACTGGGCTTCGGCTTCCGCTGCGGTTTCCTTGGCCTGCTGCACCTGGAGATCATCCAGGAACGGCTGAGCCGCGAATTCGACCTGGATCTGATCGCCACCGCGCCGTCGGTCGTTTACCACATCTTCAAGACCAACGGGCAGATGCAGGAGCTGCACAACCCGGTCGATATGCCCGATGGCTCGGTCATCGACCATGTCGAGGAGCCCTGGATCAAGGCCACCATCATGGTGCCGGACGAGTACCTGGGCAGCGTGCTGAGCCTGTGCACCGAGCGGCGGGGCCAGCAGGTGGACCTGACCTATGTCGGCAACCGGGCGATGGCGGTTTACCGGATCCCGTTGAACGAGGTGGTGTTCGATTTCTACGACCGGCTGAAGTCGGTTTCCCGCGGGTATGCCAGCTTCGACTACCAGATGGATGGGTATGCCGAGAGCGACCTGGTACGGATTTCCATTCTGGTGAACGGCGATCTGGTGGATGCGCTGTCGTTCATCGCCCACCGCGCCGCCGCGGAGGCGCGGGGACGCTCGATCTGCGTCAAGCTGAAGGATCTGATCCCAAAACAGCTGTTCAAGATCGCGATCCAGGCGGCGATCGGCGGGCGGGTGATCGCGCGGGAGACGATTTCGGCGCTGAGCAAGGATGTCACGGCCAAATGCTATGGCG
>JARLIN010000016.1 GCA_031291715.1 Rhodopila sp.
CGTCTCGCACGACCGGCAAGCGATACGGGGCCGAACATGGCGCAGGACGCGGAAGCGGGCCGGAACATAATCCAGCACCTCGGTGACATCTTCGCAGATGACGGTCTCCACCCCGCCGCAGCCGCACGGTTCCGGGCGATGTTCCGCAGTCAGGCGCGGTATATGCGCCGGAATTGGCGCGCGGGAGCCAGCCTTGCGTTCCGGCTTTGACGTCGCTGCGGGGATATCATCATTGGCTGGCTCGAGGATGCTGTCGACGTCTTCGAACATCATGCGCAGTTGCGCGTTGTCCATCTTCTCGGAACTGCGCCCGAACTGGACGCGCAGCAGCCGTGCAAGACGGTGCTCCAGCTTTTCTATGGTCAGACCCTGGGCTTTGACGGTCTGCTTCGCAACCTTCAGCTCATCCCGTTCCACCTTCATAGCCTGGGCCATCTCCCGCAGCATTTTCTGCAGGAGAACAGGGTCTGTAGGAAGGCGATCAAGGTTAAACCGCATGCCTGCCCCTATAGGACAGGCGGCTCCAAAAGACCACAAAAACCCCAGTTTCCTGGGGCTTATCTCACGCAATTGTCGGTGTGATGACCTCCTCATGGACAATGGCTTGCCGCCAATCCAGCCCTTCGATCAGCATCGCCAATTGAGCGCCAGAGAGCCGGGCAGCAACGCCTTCCCGTGTCCGTGGCCACACGAACTTTCCGCGCTCAAGCCGTTTTGCATAAAGGCAAAGCCCTGATCCGTCCCACACCAGGGCCTTCAATCTGTCACCTCTCTTGCCCCGGAACAGGAAGACAGCGCCGGAAAAAGGATCAAGTTGCAATATATTGCGAACCTGGGCCGACAGCCCGTCAAACCCCTTGCGCATGTCGCATGGCGCCAGCGACAGATAGATCTTCGCCGAGGGCGGCAATGTCAGGCTCAACCTTCAAGCTCCCCGACAATCTCAAGGACCAGTCGCAGTGCTTGGCGGTCAACCAGCCTGTCCACCGAGACCGTGAAATCACCACCACGTCGAATGTCGATCCGACCAGGGTCCGACACCTTGCCAGCAGGCTCTGGCTGCACCAGTTCAACTGGTACAAAGCCTGCCATGGCACCGCGCAACAATTGCTTACGCCAAGTGTAGAGCTGACCCGTCCCGATCCCATGCCGACGGGCAACCGCTGACACAATGACGCCGGGCTGGGTCGTCTCCTTCAGGATCGCCAGCTTCTCTTCGTCGCTCCAATTCCGGCGACGTTCTACCCGTACGACCGCTCCGCCATCACGGCGAGCGCCCTTACGAGGCTCGTTTGACTGCTCCATATCCACTCGCAAGGCCTCCATTTGCCCCGCGAAATCTACGCCATCCCAATCCTACGCAAGGCCGGGTTCCGGCGGCGCTTACGTTCGATCACTTGCGACCGACTTTGCGAGCGTCTTGCGCGTCCGAGCGATCTTGGGCGCCCGCATCGCGTTAATCTGCGTTCAGACGAACACACCGATCATCATGATTGCGGTGCAGATCATCCCGGTAAGCCAGGCAGTCGATCTCAGGCCGGGCACGGCGAACCAATAGCAAAGATCGAAGGTGCCCCGGGCCAGCATATACACCAGCGCGGCGAGGGTGGTCAGATGCGTTTCCTTGTGCAGGACGACGATCGTCAGTGCCACCGGCGCATACATCGCGCAGGATTCAAGGTTGTTTTGCAGGGTGCGCGTGGCGCGGCCAGAAAAACCATCAGATGGCGGCGGCTCGGCGCGCGAACTCAGCACATAGCCGACGCCCTTGCCGTGGACATTGTTCATGTGCTGCACGAGCACCGCCACAAACACGAGTGCAGATGCGAAAACTGCCGAGATCAATTCCATTTTCTTTCTCCAGAGGTTCGGGGGTGGCAGGTCGACGACGTTGCGGCGGCGCAGCCGCCCCACTCACATCGCCAGCTCGGATTCCTTGACATTGGCAATCGGGCCAAGGATCACCGGGTCGAAGTCGTTGAGAGTGCGCTGCGCGCCAATGCGCTTGGGCAAGTCGGGATTGGCCAGGGCGCCGCGTGCAATCGCGATGATGTCGGCGCCGTCGTCCAGTGCGGCCACCGCCTGCTCGATATTGTGCAGGCTGCCATTGGCAAAGATTACGGCCTTGGGGGCATAGCGCTTGGCGAGGTGCATCAGCGATGGCCCACCCGCGGCAAATGCCGGCTTCCACGCCTCGAATTCGGTCACATGGATGAAGTCGGCGCCAGCGTCCGCAAGACTGCCGAAGACGATCTCCGCATCGCGTTCTGCATCGGCCCATTTGTGGTGGTAGTCGTTGACCTTGCCCTGCGACAGGCGAACGCCGACCGGAACCCGGGCGCCGACTTTGGCCCGCACCGCCTTGAACGTCTCGAAGATCAATCGCGCGCGGTTTTCCGTGCCGCCGCCCCACCGGTCGGCCCGGTGGTTGGTGTAATCCGTCAGAAACTGATCGAGCAGATATCCGTTGGCGCCATGAATCTCGATCGCATCGAACCCGGCGATGCCGATGGCGCGCGCTGCCGATCCGGCAAATCCGGCGATCGCTTCGGCGATCTGCTCCTCGGTCATCGCGGTCGGCACGGCGTAGCGACCGTTGCCGTGGTAAAATCCCATCTGCTCGCCCTTGGGCTGGATCGCCGACGGCCCCAGCGTGGTCGTGCGAAAGCGATTGCCCTGGCTGATCGCGCCGGCATGCATGATCTGGGCGATGGCGAGGGCACCATGCGCCCGGATGCCGCTGACGACGGGCTTCCAGGCGTTGGCCTGCGCTTCGTCGGTCATGCCTGGCTGATTGGCATAGCCCTGCGCGAAGGCCTGATCGGTGTAGATGCCCTCCGTGGTGACCGCCCCGAACCTGCCTCGGGCAAAACGCTCGTAGTAGCGAGTCATTTTTTCGGTTGCCCGGCCATCCTGCGTCGCGGTGACGCGCGTCATCGGCGCGACCGAAAGGCGGTTCTTCACGGTATGGCCGTTTATAACGATTGGCGTGAAAAGAGAGCTGGTGTCGATATCCATCGTCAATACTCCAGAGGTGGTGGATCGGGCGAATGGGCCTGAGAATTTAAGGCCGATCGCTTGTTGGAGCGAGATGTACGCCTGGTCGGTCAGGCCCGGAAGATAGGGTGGACGATAAGCAGTATATCCATTATCGTTATAATATGGACCTCGCCGATGTCGCTCTATTCCGCGCAATTGCGTCCGCCGGCAGCCTGTCTGCCGCCGCGCGACAGATGGACACGACGCCTATGCTGGTCAGCCGCAGGCTGGCGGCGCTGGAAGCGGAACTGGGCGGGCGCCTGTTCCACCGCACGACACGGTCGCTCTCGCTGACCCCGGAGGGCGAAGCCTTTCTGCCCCACGCCGTCGCGCTCCTTCAGGCGCGGGATGCGGCCTTCGACTCGGTCTCGTCCGGGGCGTCCGGTCTGACCGGCGTGCTGAAAATCACCGCGCCGAATGTCATCGGCCACTCCGTCGTCGTCCCCGTGGTGGCCGAACTGATTGCCGACAACCCGGCGCTGCGTGTCGATCTGACGCTGAGCGACGGCTTCATCGATATCGCGACGGCAGGACTGGATGTCGCGGTCCGGGTGGCGGATATGAAGCCCTCGGACCTGATCGCCACCAGAGTGGCCGACAATCCGTTCACGCTCATCGCATCGCCCGGCTACGTCGCGCGCTTCGGACAACCGGCCAAGGCCGAAGACCTCGTGAGCCACCCGTGCATCAGGCTTCACGCGATGGACAGCTGGCCATTCATGCATGGCGGCGAAGCGCACAGGGTGCGGATTGGTGGTCCCTTGTCGGCGAGCACCGTCGACGCGGTGCGTGCGGCCTGCATCGCGGGCGTCGGTATCGCCATGCTGACCTATTGGGACGTGCACGAGCACATCGCCCGCGGCGAGTTGCAGCGTATCGTCCTTGCCGACGTCGAGCCGTTGGAGGTTGGGGTATGGGCGGTTTTCCCGACCCGCAACCAAATGCCGGCCCGAGTGCGCGTCTTTATCGATGCGCTGCGAGGTCGAATGAATGCCGGGGGCGATGGGGAGCCTAAGTTGCCCCGACGAGCATGACCTAATGAGACTTCGCTTAAGGCTTCCGCTCAGGTCCAGAGCCGATGGCGGGCCCGTTCACAGACCAAAGTCGGGGCGCATTGCTGATCGTCAGATTTGATCAACCCGTTCGGCAGCTTCTGATAGGAATGGACGTTCACCGATGATGAAGTGGGCGACTGAGCCTCGTGGGTAGCAGTCAATGCAATACTCTAAGACGCATTGTTTGTGATTTGGCGTCCAATGGCACCTGAAACAAATGGCTTTTGGGCGGCCCCCTCATCTCCTTTCGGCCTCGTATGCGACCAAAACCATCCTCCTGCAACCAGCGAAAGGGAAGCGGGAAGGCGAGGGGTGTCGAGGGCGAAGGGCCCGAGACCTGAACCTCACTGGCCCTTGAGACGCAAGACGGGGCCACTTTCCAAGGAGACTACGGATATGAACATCGGCACCATCCGCGCCACTGAGCGCGGCCACCTCGCCGGCACTATCGCGACGATCGCGGTTGCCATGAATTTCGTGCTGCGCGCTGTGCAGTCGAGCAATCCCAAGGCGCCCCGCTTCGAAATCTGCACGCGCAACCCCGCCGGGGTCCATGTGCAGGTTGGTGCGCTCTGGGAGCAGACCTCGAAGGCGACCGGCGAATGCTTCCTGCAGGGCCGGATCGACGATCCCTCGATGAAGAGCCCGCTGGCGATCAGCGCCTTTCGCCAGGACGACGGCAGCTACAACATCGTGTGGCTGCGCCCGCGGCGCCGCGGCGTCGATCCATTCGGTGCTCCGGCCAACGACAACCGGGATTTCCCGATCGCGGCCTGATCGCTGACGAACCTCCTCAAGTCCTGTGCGTGTGCCCCGGGTCGTCCCTGCCGATCCGGGGCATTTTTTATGCCTGCGGCGCTTTCGCGTCGTGGCTGGATCAGGCGCCGGCGCGCCTTGGCAACCTCACATTCGGCCTCGGGTCAGGGGCGGGAGAGTGGAGGGGGGGGGAGGAAGGATGTCGCAGTCGAACGGGCTGAGGCGAACATCCACCCAAGCGGGCGCTAGGCCAGCAAGACGGCGTCCGGGCCAGAGGAGATTACGGCCATGAACATCGGTAACCTGAAGCAGAACGATGCGGGCGCCTTCATCGGCAAGATCCAGACCGCGACCCTCGACCTCACCATCGGCCTGCGCCCGGTGGGCTCCCGCAACGCCTCGGCGCCCAAGTTCGACGTGATGGCCCGTGCCAAGAGCGGCCAGTTCATCCCCGTCGGCGGCCTTTGGGAGAAGACCGCGAGCAATGGCACCGGCAACTTCCTTCAGGGCCAGATCGACGATCCGAGCTTTGATGCGCCGCTGTCGATCGCGCTGTTCACCCAGGATGACGGCTCGCTCAACGTGGCCTGGTCGCGCCCGCGTCGCTGCACCGATAATCCGTTTGGCGACACCGGTGCGATGCGTGGCGGCGATGACGCCTTCGCCATGCGCGACGAAGGCTTTGACGGCGCACATGCGGATTCGCCCTTCGACGGTGACACCGGCTTTGGAGCTACCGCGCACTGACATTGTTTCCCAACTCCCTCCTCGCCTGGGCGGTCCTGCCACGTGCCGGGCCGCCCTTTTTCATTCTGGCCCGGCTCGTGGCCTTTCGGAGTGATCCTGCCATGCTCACGGATTCCGACCGTTTCGCGTTTTTTGCCCGCCGGCTCCATGGCTTTGCGACCACCGGCAATGCCTATGACGCCTGTCAATGCGATGAGGCGATCACCACGGGTGATACGCTCATCATCCTGCCCGAAGGCGTTGTCGGCCTGGCCTAGGCCTGGCCGGTCGCCGTGATCGCACAGCCCGGTCATATGCACAGCATCGTCGACAAGTCCGGAGCGACGCTCGCGGCTATCGCACATGATATCTCGATGTCTCGGGACGATCTCAGCCATGCGGTCACGATCGCAAGGGCCTTTGGTTTCGCCATTGACCCGGTTTTCGAGCGGCTTTGTCCGCCCGCCTGAGTTTCCTTCGTGCGCCCCTATCCGCGAGGATGATGACCAAGCCTGATCAAACCACGCCGCTCGACCAAACCGAGCGCGAGCGCCTCGTCGCGGCATTGACCACAATCCGTGACCGCCTCGACAATGCCGGCGAATTGCTGGCAGCTGTCCACGTCGCCTATGCGCTGGACTGTCTCGATCCCAGCTCAGCCATCAACCGGCAAGCCCCCCGCCGGCCAGACTGACCGCTACACTCTCGCCCTTCGGTGCCCGGTTAGCGGCACCCTCTGCTTCTGGTGCATGTAAGCCAGTGACGCGGTGCCGCCCTCGCAAGGATGGCGAGGCGCTCGCCGATGGCGGCCTTGCTTGTAGAACGAGCCGGTCGGCAGGAGCCGTTTTCTGCGCCGGACCGCGCCCTGGCGGTGTCTTGATCGGCATGAAACGGAGAGGCAGGCAGGGACGCCATCCGTTCGTTCCCTGTTTGGAGGACTGACGGCAAGCACAGGCCGGGCAGGGCTCCTCATCCCGCCGTCTCCTGAAGACTATCACCAGCAAGCCAATCCCGCCTCGGGAGGGATGACCACTACGCCCGCGCGGGGGCGCCGCAACCCCCATTTGTCGACCGAGTTACCGGCCTTCAGTCGGCGCCCGCACCACTCGAAAAATGGAGGTTCCCCTCGGGCAAGCCCTCGGTGCGGCGCCCCCTCAATCGCGGGCTGCGCTTCCAGTCATCCCGGCGGGATCGGCCCGCTGGCGACATCTGGAGACATCTCATGAACAAGGTTTTCCTGTCCGGCCGCATCACCTCCGACATCAGCCGCTTCGGCAC
>JARLIN010000162.1 GCA_031291715.1 Rhodopila sp.
TCGGGCGAAACGAAAATCTCCCGGCTGATCATGCCGCGATCGGTATCGATCATGGTGTCGATGGGCAGTATTGTTGTCATTTCTGCCTTTCCTCCCTGTTATTCCTGTGCCGTCAGGTCATGTCGTCATCCAGCGGGACGCTGCCGCGTCGTCCTCCTCCCGTGCATCCACCCAGGCACCCTCGCCGCCAGCGAAATCCTCTCGCTTCCAGAACGGCGCCTTGGTCTTCAGCCAGTCGATCAGGAACGCCGTCGCATCGAGCGCGGCCTGCCGGTGCGCCGAGGCGGCGATCACCAGCACGATGTTATCGCCTGGCCGCAGCGGCCCCACCCGGTGGATCACGGTGCATCCCAGCAGCGGCCACCGTTCGGCCGCCTGCTCCGCGATCCGGGTGATCGCCCGCTCGGTCATGCCGGGATAGTGCTCCAGAGTCATGCCGGTGACGGCAGACGCCGAACCCTTGGCATCCGCGCGGACGGTGCCGACGAAGCAGCCGATGCCGCCGATATCCGTGCGGCCGGCGGTCAGCGCGGCGATCTCCGCGCCGACATCGAAATCTTCGGTCTGGACCTTGATGTGTGCCATCACCACGGCAGGGTAGCCGTTAGCGATGGGTTTGTCATGCCGCCTCGCCGTCCAGCACCTTGCCGAACAGCTCGAAATGCTGCCCGGTCCAGCGCGTCAGCTGCATCTGCCGGATCGGATGGAAATTGGTCGGGCTGGTGTTGACCTTGATCCCCGGCAGCAACACGGGGATTTCCACATCATGCAGATTGGCGGCCTGCTTCATGATGTTGGCGCGCGAGAAATCCGTGCCGCACTGCTTCAGCACCTGCCACAGCCCCATCGCCACCCCGTAGCCGAACACCGGGCCGCCATCGGTCAGGTCGGCATCGGGCATGTATTTGGCCATGAACGCCCGCCACTGGTTCATGCCCGGATCGTCCTTCCAGGTGGGGTCCGTCGGGTCCTTCAAATAGGCCGCGCTGATCATGCCGCGCGCGTTCTCCGGCCCCGCCGGCGTGATCACCGAGCCGACCGAGATCGACACATTCGTCATGAAATGCAATGGCTTCCACCCAAGCTCGGCGATCTTGCGGATCGTCTGCGCGGCGAATTTCGGGGTTGCCGCGGTGATCAGGACATCGGCACCGGAGGCCTGCAACGCCACCGCCTGGGAGTCGATCGTCGCGTCCGTCACCTCATACGACACGACCTTGACCACCTTGCTGTCGAAGTCGGCCCCCAGCACATCGCGCACACCGGCCGGATAATCCTTTCCGAAGTCGTCGTTCTGATAGAGGATTCCGATTTTCGCGTTCGGCTTCTCCCGCAGCACATACCGCGTATAGATCTGCGCCTCGGTCCGGTAGCTTGGCTGCCAGCCCATCACCCAGGGCGCGTTCTTCGGATCGCCCCATTTGTTGGCGCCGCTGCCCAGAAACAGCAGCGGCACGCCCTTGCTGTTGGTGTAGCGGGAAATCGCGGTGTTGGTTGGCGTGCCGATAGTGGCGAAGATGAACGCAACCTGATCTTCCTCCACCAGGCGGCGGACCTGATCCACCGTCTTGGGTGGGCTGTAGCCGTCATCCAGCGAGTCATAGACGATCTTGCGCCCACCCACGCCGCCCTGGTCGTTGATCATCTTGAACACCGCGGCCTCGGTGCGGGCGATGATTCCGTAGGCCGAGGCGGGCCCACTATAGGCGGCGGTGTTGCCGATCTTGATCTCGGTGGCGGTGACGCCGGGCGTGTCCTCGGCGGCGCGGACGCGGATCGGCAGGCAGGCGGCGGCAAGTCCCGCCAGGAACATGCGTCTGGACATTGATTTCCTCCCTTTGATTTTCCCGGGAGGCTACACACTGCGTGGAATAGAATGGGAGAAAATAATCGGGAGCAATTTGGTTCTCGGGGGGCGGCGTATCTGCGCACGACGTTGGGTCAGATGGCCCGGACTTCGCCGTGCCATGACGATGGATGCCTACCGCGTGCCGTAGAACCGATCCCCGGCATCGCCGAGGCCAGGCCGGATATAGCCGTGGCTGTCCAGTTCCCGGTCGATCGCGCCCGTAAACACCGGCACATCGGGATGGGCCTCGGTGAAGGCGGCGATACCCTCCGGTGCGGCTAGCAGGCAGACGAACTTCATCGACGTAACCCCCGCCTGCTTCAATCGGGACGCGGCGGCGGCGGCCGAGTGGCCGGTCGCGAGCATCGGATCCACCAGGATCACCAGCCTTTCCGCGATATCGCTCGGTAGCTTCAGGTAATATTCGACCGGTTGCAGCGTGGCGGGATCGCGATACAGACCGATATGCCCAACCCGCGCGGATGGCACCAGGTCCAACATTCCCTCCAGGATGCCGTTCCCCGCCCGGAGAATCGAAACGATGCATAGCTTCTTGCCGGCCAAATGCTCCGCCCGCATCGGTTCCAGTGGAGTCTCGATATCAACCGGCTCCAGCGGCAAGTCGCGGGTGACTTCGTAGGCCATCAACAGGCTGATCTCCCGCGCGACCTGGCGGAACATCGCCGTGGTGGTGTTCTTGTCGCGCAGCAAAGCCAGCTTGTGGCGCAGCAACGGATGATCCAGCACGGTCACGGTCGGCATCGATTACCCCCTAATCGCCGGTTTGGCCGCACGAACCCGTACGATCGCCAAAGAGCAAACGATGCCGGTCAGATGGAACCCAACAGCGCGCATGCCCCCGGAAACGGGCCTACCTCAGTCAAAGGCCATGAACAATGTCTCCGCCACCAGTGCCGGCTTATCGCTGCCCTCCAGTTCGACGGTGCTCTCGAAGGTCATGCGCACGCCGCCCTGGACGTCCTCCACACCCTTCAGCACCTGATGCAGCCGCACGCGCGATCCTGACGGCACCGGTGCCGTGAAGCGCACCCTGTTCGCCCCATAGTTGATCGCCCGTGACGTCTTGCGGATGCGATAGATGCTGTCACCAAGCCGAGGCAGCAGCGACAGGGTCAGATACCCATGCGCGATCGTCTTGCCGCCTGGCATCTCTCGCCGCGCCCGCTCCACATCGACGTGGATCCACTGATGATCGCCCGTCGCGTCGGCGAACGCGTTGATCATCGGCTGATCCACCAACACCCAGTCGCTGATGCCGATCGATTTGCCGATATAGGCCTTCATGTCCGCGGGATGGTCCACTTCGAGCATCTTGTTCCCTCCTGTCGTCGGTTAGTATGCGACACTCTTCCAGTGCTGTCGCGGCGCGTGTAGCATTACCCATAAGGGAGCACGTCGATGGACAAGCCGACAATGTCGCGGCGGCAAGCCGCGTTCCGCGCCGATTTCCGGTCTCGTATCGCGCCGGCCTATGCCGGATGGGCGCACGTCGCCCTGATCTTCGCCCTGGGCGCCGCCGCGATCTGGTATTGCGCCCGGCAGGTCACCCACCCGGCCTGGTATGAATTTCTCGTCATCCCCGTGGCGTTCTGCATCTCCAACGCTTTCGAGTGGTGGATTCACCGCTACGTCATGCATCGCCCGGTCAAGGGGCTGATGGGCATCTACAACCGCCACACCTTGGCACATCACCAGTTCTTCACGGATGTCGAGCCGGCCTTCGACAGCAGCCGCGACTTCCGCATCGTGTTCTTCCCGCCCTATGCGCTGGTCGCCTTCATGGCGCTGTCGCTGCCGCCGGCCGCGCTGCTGGGCGCCGTCGGACTGCCGAACGCCGGATGGCTGCTGCTGATCACCAATGTGGGCCTCTATCTGAACTACGAGCTGTTCCACTATTGCTGCCACGTCCGCGACGACAGCCTGGTGCGGCACATCCCGCTGGTGAACTCGATCCGGCGCCATCACATCGCGCACCATGACACCGCGATCATGATGGAGCGGAATTTCAACCTCACCTACCCGATCGCCGACTGGTTCTTCGGCACCTCCGACCTACACTGCGGCCTGCTGAAACACATCTTCAACGGCTACGACACGCGCACCGTCCGCACCGATATTCGGCGCCCGCGCGAGGTGCCGGCCGAATGAGCCTACCACCGGCCCGGATTAAATCAGGCAAGGCCAGCCTGATCGGCGGCATCGTCGTCGGCATCGCTACTTTCGTCCTGTGGACCGCCATCACGCATGAGCTGGGTGCCAACACGGCGCCATGGCTGGCCGCCGGGCTTATCGTCTCCGCCGGGATCGGAACCTGGATACGGATCGCCGATCTGTAACACTCACGACGGCGGACCAAGGGGGCACATGCAACAAGAAACTTATGACTTCATCGTCACCGGCGCGGGTTCGGCCGGGGCCGTGATCGCCGCGCGTCTGTCGGAGTCCGGCCGGTACTCCGTCCTGCTCCTGGAGGCCGGTCCGCCCGACACCAACCCCTGGATCCATATTCCGCTCGGTTTCGCGAAGACCTTCATCAATCCCGATGTGAACTGGAAGTTCGAAAGCGCGCCGCAGCCACAGCTCGGCAATCGCCGGCTGTATCTGCCACGCGGCAAGACTCTCGGGGGCACCAGCTCCATCAACGGCATGGTGTATATCCGCGGCAACCACGCCGATTACGACGAATGGCGCCAACGCGGCTGCGTCGGCTGGGACTGGGACTCGGTACTGCCGTTCTTCCGCAAGGCGCAGAACCAGGCGCGAGGGGAGAGCGAATATCACGCCACCGGCGGACCGCTGAACGTCTCCGACCAGCCGGGCCGTTTCGAACTGTCCGACGCCGTGCTGACCGCGTGCGAGCAAGCCGGCATCCCGCGCAACCCCGACTTCAACGGCGCCCAGCAGGAGGGCTGTGGCTACTACCAGACCACCACCGCCAATCGCCGCCGCTGGAGCACCGCGAAAGCCTACCTCGACCCCGCCCGGTCGCGTCCGAACCTGACCATCCGCACCGGCGCGCACGCCACCCGCGTGCTGCTGACCGACGGCCGCGCGACCGGCGTTGAATTTGCCACCGCCGAGGGCCGCCGCCACGCCGCCACCGCCCGCGCCGAGGTCATCGTCTCAGGCGGCACTTACGGATCGCCGCAACTCCTGCAGCTTTCCGGTCTCGGCCCAGGGCAACATCTACAGGACATGGGCATTCCGGTGCTGCGCGACATGCCGGCCGTGGGCTCCAACCTGCACGACCATTTCAACACCTATATGAGCTGGCGCTGCACCCGCCCAATCACACTGAACGACCTGGAGAACTCCTGGCCGCGCAAGATCGCCGCCGGTATCCGCTACGGCCTGTTTCGGTCCGGTCCGATGGCGAGCAACGGCATCCATGCCGGCCTGTTCACCCGCACCGATCCGCGACTGGAACGGCCGGATTTGCAGATCAACCTGCTGGAATGGAGCACGCTGGAGCGCACCAAGGACCGCGTCATCCCGCACAGCTTCCCGGGATTCACGCTCAGCCCGGTGCATCTGAAGCCGGATGGGCGCGGCACGGTGCGCCTGGCCAGTCCCGACCCGCTGGCACCGCCGTTCATCCTGTTCGACTTCCTGCGCACCGATTACGACATGCGCGCCGTCGTGACAGGTATCCGGTTGGCGCGCACGATCGCCGAACAGCCGGCGCTGCGACCTTATGTGGCGGAGGAAATAGCGCCCGGGCCGGCGACGCGCTCAGACGCGGATATCGAAGCGTTCGTGCGGCAGACCGGGATTTCCAATCATCACCCCAGCAGCACCTGCGCGATGGGAACCGGAACGAATTCCGTCGTCGATCCCCGGTTGCGGGTGCATGGGATCGCCGGCCTGCGCGTTGCGGATGCATCGATCATGCCTTCGGTCGTCGCGGGCAACACCAACGCCCCCACCATCATGATCGGGGAGAAAGCCGCCGCGATGATCCTGGAGGATGCGAGGGCTGGCGCTTCGTCGCTGGCCGCGTAATCATCCCCGAAACGGGCGGGAGGCGAAACGTGGCGGACACTTACGACTTCATCGTAACCGGTGCGGGCTCGGCCGGCTGTGTCCTGGCCGCCAGGCTCACCGAGTCCGGCCGCTACCGGGTCCTGCTGCTGGAAGCAGGCGGCAAGGACACCAATCCCTGGATCCACATTCCGATGGGGTATGCCAAGACCTTCGTCGATCCGAAGGTCAACTGGAAGTTCGAGTCCGAACCGGAAAAGGAACTGAACGACCGCACCATGTATCAGCCGCGCGGCAAGGTTCTCGGCGGCACCAGTTCCATCAACGGCATGATCTACATGCGTGGCAACGCCGCGGACTACGACCAGTGGCGCCAGCTCGGCAATGAAGGCTGGGATTACGAATCCGTGCTGCCGTATTTCCGCAAGGCCGAGGACAACGAACGCGGCGCGGACGAATACCATGGCGCCGGCGGCCCGCTACGCGTGTCCAACCAGCCGTACGAGTGGGAAATCGCCAAGGCGCTACTGGAGGCCTGCCAACAGGCCGGCATCCCGTTCAATCCGGATTTCAACGGCGCCAGGCAGGAAGGCTGCGGCTACTATCAGACCACGACGAAGGATAAGCGCCGCTGGAGCACCGCCGCCGCCTATCTGCGCGCCGCGAAGAAGCGGCCGAACCTGGTGATCAAGACCCGCGCCCACGCCACCCGTGTCTTGTTCGAGGGCAACAAAGCGATTGGCATCGAATTCCGTACGCCACGCGGTCTGGAAGTCGCGCACGCGGCGCGGGAGGTGATCGTGTCCGGCGGCGCATACGGCTCGCCGCAGCTGCTGCAACTGTCCGGCGTCGGACCAGCACAGCACCTCGCCGACATGGGCATCGACGTCGTGCGCGATATGCCCGGAGTCGGAGCGAACCTCCAGGACCACTTCAACACTTTTTGCACCTATCGGATTTCGAAGAACCTGTCGCTGAACGCGCTGCAGTACAGCCTGCCGCATCGGCTGGTGGCCGGCGCGCAGTATATGTTCCTCCGCTCTGGCCCGATGTCCGGCAATGGCATGTATGTCGGCGCGCTGGTGCGTAGTGACAAACGTCTGGAACGGCCGGATTTGCAATTCAACATCTCAGCCTGGAGCACAATCGACCGCACCGCCGACGGCATCATTTCCCATCCGTTCCCGGGTATTTCCATCAGTCCCGTGCATCTTGCCCCCGAAGGGCGCGGCACCATCCGCCTGCGGACCAGCGACCCGTTGGCGCCGCCGGAGATCAAATTCAACTTCCTGCGCAGCGACAACGATATGCGGGTGATGATCGCCGGCGTGCGCATCGCCCGCAGCATCGCGCGCCAGCATGCGTTGCAGAAGCTGATGGTGGAGGAGACCGCGCCCGGTGTCGCCACCCGTACTGACGAGGAAATCGCCGCGGACGTGCGCCAGCGCGGCGTCTCGAACCTGCACCCGGTCGGCACCTGCGGAATGGGCCACGGCCCGATGGCGGTGGTCGATCCACGTCTCCGGGTGCATGGGATCGAAGGGTTGCGCGTGGTCGATGCCTCGATCATGCCGGTGATCGTGGCCGGCAACACGAACGCGCCCACCATCATGATCGCCGAAAAGGCCTCGGACATGATCCAGGAGGATGCGCGGGCGATGGCATGAGGGCGGATCAAACGCATTCAGTAATCGTGGTCTTAATCGATTTCGTACGGACGTAACGACTATGCCGCATCATGAAAGATGATGCCGAGCGTATGACGCTGACCGGAGCGGATCAGGCTCACCCCATGCCGCATGGTCAGCCGATATGATCCGCGCGTCCCGATGCCAGGCCGGTGATGAACCGGGAAGATCACCGCCTCCCCCTGCCGCAGCGGCACCACGATCGGGCGAGACTGCGCGCGCGGCCGCTGCTCCACCATGACGAACTCTCCGCCGGTGAAATCCTCGGCGGGTGCGCTCAGCAGGACCGTAGCCTGCAGCGGAAAGACCATCTCTCCATACAGATCCTGGTGCAGGCAGTTGAACCCGCCGGGGCCATAGCGCAGCAGCAGCGGCGTCGGCCGCGTCTGCCCGGCCGCATGGCACCGGACCAGATAGTCATCCAGTCCCGGCGGAAATGTCTCGGCCTCCCCCAGCACCCTTCGCCACGCGTTCGCCACCATGGCCAGCGGCGGATACAATGCCGCCCGCAACGCAGCGACCGGATCGGGCAGCGGATAGCTGAAATATTTGTACTCCCCCCTGCCGTAAGCGTGCTGCTCCATCACGACACGCTTCCGGAAGCGTTCATCCTGGTCATACAGGGCCGCCAATTCGCGGCAGGTTTCAGCCGGAAGCA
>JARLIN010000163.1 GCA_031291715.1 Rhodopila sp.
AACGTGATCAAGCGCGAAATCGCGCGGCCCCAAAGCCGGCGCCTTCGACGTTATTCCATCCGCAGCGCTGCACGACCTCTTTCACAACAACTTTATTTGAACCGAGCGAACGGGCGGCGTCGGGTCGGTTCACGCGCCGAAAACGATCCCCTCCTTGCGATACATCTGGCGGATCAGCTTAAGGATCAGCGCGATCTCCGGGGACCGGTCACCCTTGCGGCTGCTCATGATGATCGGTGAAACGGCCAGTACCGAATCGAGTGGCCGGTAAGCGACATTGTCACGGCGCAAAGTCTCGATCGACGCCGGCACCAGGCAGACGCCCATCTCAGCCGCCACTAGCCCCAGCGCGGTCTGGAGCTCCCGCACCTCATGCACCGCGGGCGGCCTCAACCCAGCCTCCCGAAAAAGTGACAGCACCTGGTCGGCGTAGCTTGGTCGCGGCGCTTTCGGATAAACGATCAGCGGCTCGGCTGCGAGATCCACAAGGCGCAGTGTCCCGCGGCGGGCCAGCCCGGCGTGATTAGCCGGCACAGCGGCAAGCAGTTTCTCGTTGCGAAGCAGCTGTCGATTCAGCGCGGGGTCATCCAGCGGAATACGCCCGAAGCCGACATCGATGCGGCCTTCCTTGAGTGCGGCGATCTGCTCGACACTGGTCAACTCCAGTAGCGTGAGTTCCACACCCGGGCGCGACGCGCGATAGCTGCGGATCACCTCCGGCAGCTTCCCATAAAGCGTGGATGCGACGAATCCCATACTGAACCGGTCGCGGTCGGCGTCACGCAGACGACCCATCAGGGCTTTAATCTCATCGATCCGCTCCAGCACCTGGACGGCCTGTTCATAGAATAGCCGGCCAGCCTCGCTGAGGCGTAATGGCCGGCTGCCGGCTTCGAGCAGATCGATGCCCAGTTCATCTTCAAGCTGCCGCACCTGCCGGCTGAGCGGCGGTTGAGCGATATGCAGTATCTGCGCCGCGCGTGTAAAATTCCGCTCGCGCGCCACCGCGACGAAATAGCGCAGGTGCCGCAATTCCAAAGCCATACCTCCTGGGTATTTTAACAACCTTTTTAGTCCTGGACCGGTGGTGTGGGAAGGAGTGATGTCAGCCGCGTCGGAGGAAAGAACCCCCGAAGTATCGTCAGGAGGATTGCGATGCTCGATAACACTCAGAAGAAAATCGACACGGCGCTGGTGGATGATGCCGCGATAGGCGCCTATCAGGTCGCGCGGGACATCTTCACCGATCCGGAAATCTTTGAACTCGAGATGAAGCATATCTTCGAGGGAAACTGGATCTATTTGGCCCATGAGAGCCAGATCCCAAATAAAAACGATTATTTTACCACCACGATGGGTCGGCAGCCGATTTTCATCGCCCGCAACAAGGAAGGCGTGCTGAACGCGTTCATCAACGCATGCAGCCACCGCGGCGCGATGCTGTGCCGTCACAAGCGAGCGAACAAGGCCACCTACACCTGCCCATTCCACGGTTGGACGTTCAACAACTCTGGCAAACTGCTCAAGGTGAAGGATCCGCAGGGTGCGGGATATCCGGAATCCTTCAACAAGGGCGGCTCGCACGACCTGACAAAGGTCGCACGCTTCGAATCCTATCGTGGCTTCCTGTTCGGCAGCCTCAATCCGGATGTCGTGCCGCTGGTGGAACATCTTGGGGAGGCGGCGAAGATCATCGACATGATCGTCGACCAGTCGCCCGAGGGTATGGAAGTCCTGCGCGGCTCCTCGACCTATGTCTACGACGGAAATTGGAAGCTGCAGACCGAAAATGGCGCCGACGGGTATCATGTCAGCGCGGTGCACTGGAACTACGCTGCGACCACCAGCCGCCGCAAGGAGGACGAGAAGGTGGATAACGTCCGCGCCATGAGCGCGGGCGGCTGGGCCAAGCAGGGTGGCGGCTTCTACTCGTTCGAGAACGGCCATCTGTTGCTCTGGTCGAACTGGGCCAACCCGGAGGACCGGCCGAACTGGGAGCGACGCGAGGAACTGGCGGCGCGGTTCGGCCAGGCTTCGGCCGACTGGATGGTACAACGGTCGCGCAATCTTTGCCTTTACCCGAACGTCTACCTGATGGACCAGTTCAGCTCGCAGATCCGCACCTATCGGCCTATCGCCGTCGATAAGACCGAGGTGACGATCTACTGCATCGCCCCCAAGGGCGAGGCGGCCGAGGCCCGCACTCACCGCATCCGGCAATACGAGGATTTCTTCAACGCCAGTGGTATGGCCACGCCGGACGACCTGGAAGAATTTCGTGCCTGCCAGATGTCCTATATGGGCCATGCCGCGCGCTGGAACGACATGTGCCGCGGCGCGGAGCATTGGATCTCCGGCGCCGACGCGGCGGCCGATGCGATCGGCCTGAAGCCACTACTCAGCGGCGTGCGCACTGAGGATGAAGGCCTCTTCGTCGTCCAGCATAAATATTGGCAGGAAACCATGCAGAAGGCGCTGGCCGCCGAAACCGACAGCAAGTCGTAGGGAGAACGACAATGTCCAGCACATATGAGACTTCCAAGACGGCTACGCCGCTGCTTTCGGTCGAGGATGTCCGACAATTCCTGTTCGCCGAGGCACGTGCTCTCGACGACAAGGATTGGGACACCTGGCTCGCTTTCTATGCGCCGGAGGCCGAGTTTTGGATGCCGTCCTGGGACGACGACGACAAGCTCGTCACAGATCCGCAGGCAGAGATCTCCCTGATCTACTACGCCCATCGCGGCGGGCTCGAAGACCGCATCTTCCGCATCAGGACCGAGCGGTCGAGTGCCACGAGCCTGCCGGAGCCCCGCACATCCCACAACATCAGCAACGTCGAGATCGTCGAGCAAGGCGGAGGCGAATGCCAGCTGCGCTTCAACTGGGTGACGTTCAGCTTCCGCTACAAGACGGTAGACACCTATTTCGGCACGTCCTTCTACACGCTCGACACGAGCGCCGCGCGGCCGGTGATCAAGTACAAGAAAGTCGTCCTGAAGAACGACTACATCCATCACGTTGTCGACATATACCATATCTGAATCGGGCGCGGCGCAAAGGAGGAATCTATGGGACACAGCATCGCGCTCAACTTCGAGGACGGCGTCACACGCTTCGTGGAATGCCGTCCGGGGGAAACGGTCGCCGACGCATCGTACCGGGCGGGCATCAACATCCCGCTCGACTGCCGCGACGGCGCCTGCGGCACCTGCAAGTGCCACGCCGAGTCCGGCGAATATGACGGCGGCAGCTACATCGAAGACGCGCTGACGGATGAGGAGGCAGCGCAAGGCTTTGCACTGGCCTGCCAGATGCGGCCGAAGACAGACCTCGTCATTACCATCGCCGCCTCATCGGAGGTGTGCAAGACCAAAGGCCAAACGTTCAAGGCCCGGCTGAATGCCGTGGAGAGGCTGTCGTCGACCACCATTGCCTTTTCGCTGTCCCTCGAGGGCGGCGAGGGCCTTGGCCACCTGGCGGGTCAGTACGTGAACCTGCTGGTGCCTGGCACTGACCAGCGGCGGTCGTACTCGTTCAGTTCGCCGCCCGGTGCGACGGAATTGTCGTTCCTGGTCCGCGACATTCCGCGGGGGGTGATGAGTGGCTTTTTAAGAGAGAATGCCGCGCCGGGTGCGCCGATGGAATTTATCGGCCCTGCCGGCAGCTTCTATCTGCGCGAGATCAGGCGCCCGCTGCTTTTTCTCGCCGGCGGTACGGGCCTGGCCCCGTTCCTGTCGATGCTCGGCCGGATCGCCGCGACCGGCAGCGCGCACCCGATCCACCTGATCTACGGCGTGACCAACGACGAGGATCTAGTTGGGGTAGAACAACTGACGCAATTCGCTGAACGCATCCCCGGTTTCACCTTCGCCTGCTGCGTCGCGGCGGAGGCGAGCGCCTATCCGCGGAAGGGCTACGTGACACGCTACATCGAGCCCGCGCACGTGAACGGCGGTGACGTCGATGTCTATCTCTGCGGCCCCCCGCCGATGGTTGAGGCGGTACGCGGCTGGCTCGGAGAACAGGGCATCGCGCCGGCCAATTTCTACTACGAGAAGTTCTCCCCGAGCGGCGCGGTGACCACGATCGGCGAAACCCATCGGCAGGTCGCGTGAGGAGGTCATGATGATCCACCCAAACCGCTTCGCCGGAAAGATCGCAGTCGTGACCGGCGCGGCACAGGGAATCGGCCGGGAAGTTGCCCTGCGCATCGCGCGCGAAGGCGGCAGCCTGGCACTGGTCGATCGCTCCGATCTGGTAGAGGAGGTTCGTAACGAGGCAGAGGCCGCCGGTGCCCAGGCGATCACGATCACCGCCGATCTGGAAACCTTCGAAGGCGCCAGCGCTGCGATGGCCGCGACCCTGGCGCGCTTCGATCGTATCGACATCCTGATCAACAATGTTGGTGGCACGATCTGGGCGAAACCCTATGCGGCGTATGAGCCGGATCAGATCGAGGCGGAAATCCGGCGTTCCCTGTTCCCTACTTTGTGGTGCTGCCGAGCGGTACTGCCGGCGATGGTGGAGGGAGGAGGCGGTGCGATCGTCAATGTTTCGTCCGTCGCCACGCGCGGCGTCAACCGCGTGCCCTATGCGGCCGCGAAGGGTGGCGTGAACGCCATCACTGCCTGCCTGGCGATGGAATACACCGAACACGGCATCCGCGTCTGCGGCGTCGCACCTGGCGGCACCGAAGCCCCGCCTCGGCGCATTCCACGTAACGCCGCACAGCCCACCGAGCAAGAAATGCGGTGGTATCAGCAGATCGTCGATCAGACAGTCTCATCCAGCCTGATGAAGCGATACGGTACCACCGAGGAACAGGCTGCGGCGATCCTGTTCCTGGCCTCCGACGAGGCCTCCTACATCACCGGCGTAACCCTGCCCGTCGCGGGCGGAGATCTTGGCTAACAAATCGCAACGTAAATCACGGAGGACATGAAATGAGCGCATCCCTGTTGGATACCCAGGAAGTGAAGGATTTGCTGACCAAGGTCAGCGGTCTGACAAACCAGGCGGGTAACGCGCGGCTGAAGCGCATCGTGAACCGGGTCGTGTCCGACCTGTTCCGCACGATCGAAGACTTCGATGTACAGCCTGATGAGTTCTGGTCCGCGGTCAGCTACATAACCGCGCTCGGTCAGGCGAATGAAGCCGGCCTGCTGGTGCCTGGCCTCGGCATCGAAACGTTCCTTGATCTCCGCATGGATGAGGCTGAACGCAAAGCCGGTATCGAAGGCGGCACGCCACGCACGATCGAAGGCCCGCTTTATGTCGCCGGCGCCCCAGTCTCTAAAGGCTACGCACGGCTTGATGACGGCAGCGAGCAGGGCGAAGTCCTGTTCATGGACGGACAAGTGCGCGACATGAACGGCAAGCCGGTCGCCGGCGCGATTGTCGATGTGTGGCACGCCAACACGCTGGGTGGCTATTCGTTCTTCGATCCGTCGCAACCGAAGTACAACCTGCGCCGCCGTATCGAAACCGATGCCGAGGGGCGCTACACGTTCCGTTCGCTCCTGCCCTCGGGCTACGCCTGCCCGCCGGATGGCCAGACGCAGAAGCTGCTTGACCAACTCGGCCGCCACGGCAACCGCCCGGCGCACATTCACTTCTTCATTACCGCACCGAACTATCGCAAGCTGACGACGCAGATCAACATCGCCGGCGACGCTTACCTTCATGACGACTTTGCCTTCGCCACCCGCGACGGCCTGATCCCGGAGGTGCGACGCTCGACCGATCCCGCGGCGATCCGTGCCCGAGGGCTGAACGCACCCTTTGCGGAGATCACCTTCGACTTCGTTCTCCACCCCGAAAGCGCGGCCGCCCCGAACACGGTGGTGTCCCGGGCGCACGCGGAAGCTGCCTGACCCTTCCCTCGGCCGCCTGACCAGGCGGCCGAGGTTCCGTCTATGACGAAACGACCATTGGCGCCGCCTTCGTCGCGCCTATTTCGGAGCCAGCCCATGCCGGACTTAACCGTGCCTGTTCCCGTCGATCTGCGACGTGATCTGACGATCAATGAGATCAAAAGCACGATCGTGGATGTGCCGACCGTCCGGAAGCACAAGCTGTCGTCTTTGTCTGTCACCGCGCAAAGCTACGTCATCGTCGAACTGCGCCTGGCCAACGGCGTGACCGGTATTGGTGAAGCCGCGACCCTCGGCGGACCGCGTTGGAGCGAGGAAAGCGTCGAGGGCATCAAGGCAACGATCGATACCTACCTGGCACCCGCGCTGATCGGGGCGGCAGCGGATCGCTTCGTGGCAGCCCGGGTCCGCATGGACGAGGCCGCGAAGCGCAACAATGCCGCCAAGGGTGCAGTGGAAAGCGCCCTGTTCGACGCCGTCGGCAAAACCCTTGGTGTCCCGGCCGTGCAGCTTCTGGGCGGCGTGGTGCGTGAAAGTGTCCCCGTCCTATGGACCCTGGCCTCCGGCGATCCCGCCCAGGAGATCGAAGAAGCGGAAAAGAAGATCGCCGCACGCCTGCACAATACGTTCAAGGTGAAGATTGGGGCCCAGACGCCTGAAGCGGACATGGCGCGCATGCGCCGTCTCGCCGGTGCATTGGAGGGACGAGCGACGCTGATTGTCGATGCCAATCAGGCGTGGGATGAAACGATGGCGTTGCGCTGCCTGCCCATCCTCGCCGAGATCGGCGTCACCCTGGTGGAGCAGCCGCTTCCGGCCTGGAATATTCCCGGTATGGCGCACCTGCGGACTCGCTCCACCGTTCCGCTGATGGCCGATGAGTGCGTGTTTTCGGCTCACGACATGCTGGATGTCGCACGTGCGGCGGCGGCCGACGTGGTTTCGCTGAAGCTCGTCAAGCACGGCGGCCTGTTGGCGACCCGCGACGTGGCGGCGGTGGCCCAGGCGGCGGGAATCGGGCTCTACGGCGGTTGTCTGTTGGAAAGCTCTATCGGTGCGGCCGCACATCTGCAGGTCTTTGCCGGACTGCGGGATTTGGCATGGGGCTGCGAGCATTTTGGTCCGCAGATCCTGACCGGCGACCTTGTGACCGAGCCGCTGCTCTTCAAGGATTTCCATATCCACCTGCCGACCGGGCCCGGCCTTGGTGTCACGCTCGATCCGGCTCAACTGCGCCACTACGCGAGGAAATAACGATGTTGTATTGTGTTCAGATGGATGTGCGCGTGCCCCACGACGTGGACCCGGCGCATTTTGACAGACTGAAGGCAGAGGAAAAGGCCCGGGCGCAAGATCTGCAGCGCGCCGGCAAATGGGTGCATCTGTGGCGCGTCGCGGGTCGTTACGCCAACGTCAGCGTGCTGGACGTAGCGGACCATGATGAACTGCACGCCATCCTTTCCTCGTTGCCTCTGTTCCCATTTATGGAGATCACGGTGACGCCGCTCGCGCGACATCCGTCGGCGATTGGGTGACACCCGCGGGGCCACTCCCGCCCCGGGGATAAGCAGGCCACTGAAAATAAAGAGCTAGTGTCTCGGATCCGAGGTTCGCCCACGATTGCGAACGTCAGATCCGGGACACCTGCGCCCTCACGCCGCGATTTGCTGATGGGCCGGAACCGCCAGCTTGAAGAATCGCGCCGCGTTCAGTCCCAGTATCTTTGCCCGCTGCGTGTCGTTCAGGTCAGGCATCGTCCGCTCGATTGCCTCGGCCGAGTGCGGCCAGGTTCCCTCATGATGGGGATAGTCGTTCGCCCACGCAAAGTTATCGACCAACCCAAAACGGTCCGCCAGGTATAGCCCGACCGGATCCTCCTGGAACGTCGCCAGGCCATGCGCCCGGAAATATTCGCTTGGTAGCCCTTGCAGCTTCGGCCGTACCCACATGTGGTGTTTCCGATACGCCTCATCCATCGCCGTCAGCAGCCAGGCGACCCAGCCGATCCCGGCCTCGATGGTGGCGAAGCGCAGCCCCTTGAACCGTTCCAGCACGCCGGAGGCGCACAGATTTGCCACCGGTTCGATCGTTGGCGCCAACGAATGGGTGACGTAGTTCACCACCGCCCCGCCATTGCCACGGGCAGCCCGCGGGTCGCGGCCGGTCGAGACATGGAACGTGATCGGCAGGTCGGTTTCCTCGATCAGCCGCCACATCGGATCGAAATGCGGCAGGTTGTAGTTGACATGATCCACATCATGCCCGCCCCAGATCGGCTTGCACGGCAGCGACAGGGCACGGAAGCCGATCTTGGCAACGCGCTCGATCTCTTTCATCGCGCCGTCCAGATCGCCGGTCGCGATCGAGGCCACCGGCAGCATGGCGTCGGGATGGGGGCCGAACTGCTCCCAGGCCCAGTCATTCCAAACGCGGCACTGCGCGTTGGCGAACACCGGGTCGGGTGTCGCCCACATGGCCAGGCCCTTGTTGGGAAAGATGATCTCCACATCGACACCGTCGGCACGGTTGTCGCGGATGCGATCCTGCACGTCGGCTCCGGCCCTGGAGCGGACCCAGTCCTCGCCCTCGAAGCTCATCACCCGTACGCGGTCGGGGCGGTAGCCTTCGCAATAGCGCCACTGCACGCCCTGATCGTCGGTGATGATGCGGGGCACACGCTCCCGGTATTTCGGCTCGATCCGCTTTTCCCACAGATCGGGCGGTTCGTTTGCGTGGCTGTCGGTGGAAACCATGAAATATTTCTTCGGATCGCCGACCCGAGCGGTGCGGTCCCAGCCCGAGTGGCCCGGCGTGTCCAGTCGCCATAGATTCGGGGCGTTGATAGGGATTTCGTTCATGGCTTCACTCCCTGCGGTGACATTTCGGCTTGTTGTTTGTGATGGCCTTACCAAAAAGTAGGCTAATCGTACCAGCGGGTAGGGTAAAGGGAATAGCGGGCTCATGCCCGCCCTTGCATCCCCCCCATTGGCATGCCATCCACGCCAAGAAACACCCAACCGGAGGGCACGATCGTGCAGCGTGAGGTTTACATCGTCTCAGGCGTCCGCACCGCCATCGGAGATTTCGGCGGCAGCCTCAAGGATTTTCCGCCGACTGAACTCGGCGGCCAGGTCGCCCGCGAGGCGCTGTCCCGCGCTAACGTCGCCGGTGACGAGGTTCAGCACGTCGTGTTCGGCAACGTCATCCACACCGAGGCCAAGGACATGTACCTGTCCCGCGTCGCCGCGGTGAATGCCGGCATCACCCAGGATGCGCCAGCGCTGACCTTGAATCGCCTCTGCGGCTCCGGTCTGCAGGCGATCGTTTCCGCTGCCCAGGCAGTGACCCTCGGCGACGCGGACATCGCCGTCGCGGGCGGCGCCGAGAACATGAGCCGCGCCGGCTACCTGTCCTCCGGCATGCGCTGGGGTGCGCGAATGGGCGACACCGCCATGATCGACATGATGACCGCGGCGCTGCACGACCCGTTCCACAACATCCATATGGGCATGACGGCCGAGAACCTGGCCGAGTCCCATCAGGTCACCCGCGCCCAGCAGGATGAACTCGCGCTTCTGTCCCATCAGCGTGCCGCGCGGGCGATCAAGGAGGGCCGCTTCAAGACCCAGATCCTGCCGGTGACGCTGAAGACCCGCAAAGGCGAGACGATCTTCGACACCGACGAACACGTCCGTGCCGACGTGAAGGCCGAAGACCTCGCCAAGCTGCGGGCGGTATTCAAGAAGGACGGCACGGTCACCGCCGGCAACGCTTCCGGCATCAATGACGGCGCCGCGGCGGTGGTGCTGATGGACGGCGAGACCGTGGCAAAACGCGGCGCGCGGCCGCTCGGCCGGCTTGTCGCCTACGCTCACGCCGGCGTGGATCCGAAAGTCATGGGTATCGGGCCTGTGCCGGCCACGCGGGCGGTGTTGAAGCGGGCGGGCCTGTCGCTCAACCAGATCGACGTGATCGAGTCGAACGAAGCTTTTGCCGCGCAAGCCTGTGCCGTCGCGAAAGACCTCGGCTTCGATTCCGAAAAGACCAACCCCAATGGGTCCGGTATTTCACTCGGTCATCCGGTCGGCGCAACCGGGGCGATGCTGACCGTGAAGGCGCTCTATGAGCTGGCCCGCATCAACGGCCGCTACGCATTGGTAACGATGTGCATCGGCGGCGGCCAGGGGATCGCTGCGATCTACGAACGCGTGCATTGAGACGCGTGGCGGAATAGCCGCCGCGACATCATGCCCCTCCCCGGATGAAGTTCGGGAAGGGGCATGACGACAGGGTGCCTAGCTATCGGCCATCAGAGTCACCAGCGGGGTAAAGAAATAACCCCCATACCGAACCGTCTTGATAAAAGTCGGATCTTTCAGATTCGTCTCGATCTTCCGCCGCAACCGGCTGATCTGGACGTCGATGCTGCGATCGAAAACCGCCGCTGCGCGCCCGTGCAGCAAATCCAGCAGATCATCCCGAGACAGCACCTTGCGAGGGTTCTGGCAGAAGATCGACAGGATGTTGAACTCCCCGCTGGTCAGCGAGCGCGGTGTACCGTCCGGAGCGAACAACTGCCGGCGCGCCATATCCAGCCGCCAACCCTCGAACAACAAAGTCTGTGGGGCCGACGCCTGCGGCTGGTCAGCGGCGGCGCTGCGGCGCATGACGGCGCGGACGCGCGCGACAAGCTCCCGCGGGTTGAATGGTTTCGGTAGGTAGTCATCCGCGCCGAGTTCCAGCCCGACGATTCGATCCGTTTCGGTGCCGCGTCCCGTAACCATGATGATGGGCACGGTGGATTTTCCACGCAGGCGACGACAGATGCTGAGCCCGTCCTCACCCGGAAGCCCAACATCCAGGATCACACAGTCGATTTTACCGCCGGACATGAGCCGGTCCAGGTCTCGGCCATTGCGGGCAGGCGTAACCTCAAAGCCATGGTCAGTCATGTAACTGACCATCATACGGCTGATTTCGGGATCATCTTCGACGACCGCGATGCGGGATAAGGAATCCATGGCCCACCTTTCGCGGCGGACCTTGCCACCGTGAGCTGATCACAAACAAGTGCAACCTGTGCGCGGACACAAATTGTTATGTTCGGCAACAGCGCCCCGTGCTCCGCCCATCCCGATGGGGTAGCCCTCCGGCTACCGATCGGTATAATCCCTTGTGCCTGAACCGGACCGCCGCTGGGTGGTGGTCGCATGGGGGAGTTAAGCATGAGTCTAAGAGGTGCGGCCTATATCGTAGGGGCTTGGGAACATCCCACCCGCAAGGCGCCGGACAAGTCCATCGCCATGTTGCACGCGGAATGCGCGAAGGGCGCATTGGCGGATGCGGGCCTGACAAAGGACGACGTGGACGGGTACTTCTGTGCCGGTGACGCGCCCGGCGCCCTCGGTCCGTTGTCCATGGTCGATTACATGAACCTGAAATGCCGTCACGTGGACAGCACGGATGTCGGCGGTTCATCGTACCAGGTGGCGGTTGGCCACGCGATGGAGGCGATCGCCGCCGGCCGTTGCAATGTGGCTCTGATCACCCTGTCCGGCCGTCCGCGCAGCGAGGGCCAGGCCACCGGCACCGCGCCGCGTCCCGGAAACCCGGCCGCGCCCGAGATGCAGTTCGAATTTCCGTACGGTCCCGCCACGGCAAACCTGTACGGGATGTGCGCCATGCGGCACATGCACGAATACGGCACCACCAGCGAGCAACTCGCCTGGATCAAGGTCGCCGCATCGCATCATGCGCAGTACAACCCGAATGCCATGCTGCGCGACGTGGTCACGGTGGAAGACGTCGTGAACTCGCCGATGGTCTCCAGCCCGTTGCATCGCCTGGATTGCTGCGTCATCAGCGACGGCGGCGGCGCGCTGGTTCTGACCAAGCCCGAGATCGCCAAAAGCCTGAATCGGCCGAAGGTCAAGGTCATCGGCGTCGGTGAATCGCCGAAGCACCAGATGGGCGGAGAGGTCGATCTGACCTACACCGCCGCGCGCTGGTCCGGCCCGCCGGCTTGGGAAATGGCTGGGATCAAGCCGTCCGACATCAAATACGCCTCGATCTACGACAGCTTCACCATCACCGTGCTGATGCAGTTGGAAGACCTTGGCTTCTGCAAGAAGGGTGAGGGCGGAAAGTTCGTCGCCGACGGCAACCTGATCTCCGGCGTCGGCAAGCTGCCGTTCAATACCGATGGTGGCGGATTGTGTTCCAACCATCCGGCCAACCGTGGTGGCATCACCAAGATCATCGAGGCGGTGCGTCAGTTGCGCGGCGAAGCCCATCCCGCCGTTCAAGTCCCCAACTGCGACCTCGCCATCGCTCACGGCACTGGCGGCGCGCTCGGTACGCGCCACTGCGGCAGCACCGTGATCCTGGAACGGGAGTAATTAACATGGCTTATGTGGCAAGAAAGATCCCGTTCGTCGGCACAGTGGATACGAACCCGGAAACAAAGCCGTTCTTCGAAGGTGCGGCGGCCGGTAAGCTGATGATCCGCCGGTGCACAAGCTGCAAGAAGGCGCATTGGTATCCGCGCGCGCTGTGCCCGTTCTGCTTCGGCGACTGCGACTGGGAGCAGGCGTCCGGCAAGGCCAAGATCTATACATTCAGTGTGATGGAGCGTGCCAATCCCCCGTACGCGATCGGTTATGTCACGCTGGCGGAAGGCCCAAGCGTGCTGACTAACTTTGTTGACTGCGACTTCAAAGCCTTGAAGATCGGCCAGGATGTGAAGGTGGCGTTCATCCAGACAGAAGGTGAGGGGCCGTCGCTTCCGTTCTTCACGCCAGCCTGATCTGTCGCCTGATACTTTAGACGACGACGCCGGCCAGATGTGGTCGGCGTCGTTCGACGTTCCAAGAAGGTAGTGATAATGATCCTGAGAAGACGCACCATTCTAGGCACGGCCGCTGCCTTGGCGGTGCCGCGTTACGGTTTTGCGCAGAAACCGACGATCCGCATCGGCGTGCTGAACGACCAGTCCGGTCCTTACCGCGATGACGGCGGTCCTACCGCAGTGATTTGTGCCAAGCAGGCACTGGAGGATTTCGGCATCTCGGGCAAAGGTTGGGATGTCGAGGTGCTGGCGGCCGATCACCAGAACAAGCCGGATGTCGGCGTTTCCATCGCCCGCCAGTGGATCGATCGAGACGGCGTGGATGCGATCATTGATGTTCCAACCTCCTCGGTCGGGCTGGCTGTGAATACCGTTTGCCGGGAAAAGAACAAGGTCTATGTCAATTCCGGAGCGGGAACGTCCGACCTGACTGGGCCGCAGTGCAGCCCCAACACGGTGCATTGGACCTACGACACCTACATGCTGGGCAAATCAACCGGCGGGGCGATGGTCAAGGCAGGCGAGCAGACCTGGTTCTTCATCACCGCCGATTACGTCTTCGGGCAGACCTTGCAGCGCGACACCTCTGCCATCGTCACCAAGGCCGGCGGCAAGGTTCTGGGCAGTATCGCCTACCCGTTCCCGGAAACCACCGACTTTTCCACCCATCTGGTTCGTGCTCAGGCCTCGGGCGCCA
>JARLIN010000017.1 GCA_031291715.1 Rhodopila sp.
GCGGGTCTTGTTCTGGTGCCGGTGCTGGACGTGCTGCAGTCGGTGCCGATTCTCGGCTTCCTGACCTTCACTGTCGTCTTCTTCATGAACCTGTTCCCCGGTCAGGTGCTGGGGCTGGAGCTGGCCGCGATCTTCGCGATCTTCACCAGCCAGGCCTGGAACATGGCCTTCAGCATGTACCAGTCGCTGAAGACCGTCCCGGCGGACTTGCAAGAGGCCGCGGTCAGCTTCCACCTCTCCGCCTGGCAGCGGTTCTGGAGGCTGGAGGTGCCGTTCGCTACCCCCGGCCTGGTCTGGAACACGATGATGTCGATGTCCGGCGGCTGGTTCTTCGTGGTGGCCTCGGAAGCTGTGTCCGTCGGCGACAATTCATGGAAACTGCCCGGCATCGGCTCCTACGTCGCGCTGGCGCTGGAACAGCGAAATATTGCCGCCGTTCTGTGGGCGATCCTGGCGATGCTGCTGGTCATCCTGGCCTACGACCAGCTGCTGTTCCGGCCGCTGGTGGCCTGGTCGGCGAAGTTCCGCTTCGAAACCACCGCCGGGGCCACCGCCTCCGATCCCTGGATGCTGCGGCTGATGCGCCGTACCCGGCTGCTGAAACTGGCTGGCGAGGCGGTGGGCAGCGCCGCCGCCTTCGTTGGCGGGATGCGCCTGTCCTTCCGCACGCGGCAGACCAACATGCTGACGACGTCGTCACGGGCCGTGGACTTCGCCTGGATCGGGGTGCTGATGGTCCTGGTGGGGCTGGCGATCTGGCGCGTCGTGCTGTTCGCCTCCCAGGCATTGAGCTGGGGCGATGTGGAAGAGGCCGTCGGGCTGGGCCTGATTACCCTGGCCCGCGTGGTCGTGCTGATGATCCTCGCCAGCCTGGTCTGGGTCCCCATCGGCGTATGGCTCGGCCTGCGGCCGGTGTGGGCGCGGCGGGCACAGCCGATCGCTCAGTTCCTGGCCGCGTTTCCGGCCAATCTGCTGTTTCCGCCGTTCGTGCTGTTCATTGTTTATTTCCATCTGAGCCCCGATATCTGGCTGACGCCGCTGATGGTGCTAGGCACGCAGTGGTACATTCTGTTCAATGTCGTCGCCGGGGCCGCGGCGTTTCCGGGGGATCTTAAAGAAGCCGCCAGCAATTTCCGCATCGGTGGCTGGCTGTGGTGGCGGAAGGTCATCATTCCGGGGATTTTCCCATATTACGTCACAGGGGCGATCACCGCCTCCGGCGGATCCTGGAATGCCGCGATCGTGGCGGAGGTGGCGTCCTGGGGCGATACCAAGCTGCAAGCGCACGGCCTGGGCGCCTATATCGCGGACGCGACGGATAAGGGCGACATGGCGCGCGTCGTGCTCGGCGTCGTGGTGATGTCCGCCTTCGTTGTACTGTTCAACCGCTTGCTCTGGCGGCCGCTCTACGCCTATGCGCAGCGGCGCCTCACCTTGGCCTAGGGACCACCGTTATGGATATCGCGGTCACGACCCGACCCTGCCTGATCGATGTGAAGGCCTGCCGGCAGGCGTATCACAAGGACGCCAACGCCGATTTGGTGGTGCTGGACGACGTCAACCTGACGCTGCACGAGGGCGAGATCGTCGCGCTTCTCGGCCGTTCCGGTTCGGGCAAATCGACGCTGTTGCGGATCGTGTCGGGGTTGCTGAAACCGACCGCCGGCAGCGTGACCTGGCGCGGCACCGCCGTGACCGGCCCGACCGAGGGCGTGGCGATGGTGTTCCAAAGCTTCGCGCTGTTCCCCTGGCTGACCGTGCAGGAAAACGTCGAAATCGGCCTGGAAGCGCGCGGCGTGCCGCGGGCGGAGCGTGAAAAGCGCGCCGAGGCGGCGATCGACATGATCGGCCTGGGCGGGTTCGAGAACGCCTATCCGAAGGAACTGTCGGGTGGCATGCGCCAGCGCGTCGGCCTGGCGCGGGCGCTGGTGGTGTATCCCGACCTGCTGCTGATGGACGAGCCGTTCAGCGCGCTGGATGTGCTGACCGCCGAGACGCTGCGCACCGACCTGATCGACCTCTGGGTGGACGGCAAGCTGCCGGTGAAGTCCGTGCTGATGGTGACCCACAACATCGAGGAGGCGGTGCTGATGTGCGACCGTATCCTGGTGTTCTCCTCCAATCCCGGACGGGTGGCTTACGAGCTGAAAGTCCCCTTCCCCCACCCGCGTAACCGCCTGGCCCCGGATTTCCGCCAGTTGGTGGACGACATCTACGGGATCATGACCCGGCGTGCGCCGGTGGAGCCGAAGGCGGCAACCGCCACACCGGTCTCGCCGCTGGCGACACCGCTGCAACGGGTCGGCACCAACATCATGTCCGGCCTGCTGGAGACGCTGGCCGCCGAACCGTATAACGGCCGGGCGGACCTGCCGGCGCTGGCGGCCTCGCTGCAGTACGAGGTGGACGATCTGCTGCCGCTGGGCGAGACACTGCAACTGCTGCGCTTCGCGGTGCTGGAGGAAGGCGATATCCTGCTGACCGATCTCGGGCGGCGTTTCGTCAACGCGGATGTCGAGGAGCGCAAGCGCATCTTCGCCGACGCGCTGCGCCAGCACGTGCCGCTGGTGAACATGATCCGCCAGGTGCTGGACGAACGGTGGAACCACCGGGCATCGGCGGTTCGGTTCCGTGATGAGCTGGAAGACCATATGTCGCCGGAATATGCCGCAGACACGCTGCGGACGGTGATCTCCTGGGGACGGTATGCGGAGCTGTTCAGCTACGATGAGGAAGCGGAACAGTTTAGTCTGGAGGATATCGAGTAGCACCAGGGCATCACCGCCGGTCGCGTCCTCATCGGCATCGCTGAACGGAGCAGCGCGATCGTCACGGCCGGCAACGGCCCGGGCCATCCGACCCAGCATCGTTCCTTGGCGGATGGCCCGGTCAGAACCCTTTGGAACCAGAAAACGTCCGCGTGCTGCCGTTCCCCAGCCGGCGGGAGGCTCCGCATAGATCGTCTCCGCAATGAACCCGGACGTTTTCGCCGCGTTGACGTCCGGTCATATCGCGAAGGGGATCCTCATGAAAATCGCTCAATTCGCTTTGGCGGGCGCGCTCGCGGCCCTGCTGGGGCTGTCCGCGGCCGCGCAAACGACGCAGACCAGCCCCGGTAAACCGACGACTCCGTCGATAAGCACCACGAGCCCGTCCCCCACCGCCCGGACAACGCCCCCGGCGGCGAGCCCGTCTTCGGCGCTTGTCGATATCAACTCCGCGTCAGCCGAGGATCTCGACAAACTACCCGGGATTGGCAAGTCCCGCGCGGACGCGATCATCAAGAACCGGCCGTACAAGGGGAAGAACGACCTCGTGAACCGGAATATCATTCCGCTGAACGTCTATAACGGCATCAAGGATAAGATCATCGCGAAACAGGGGTAGAGCGGCTCACCACTGGCGGGAAAGGGGGATTCGAGCGGTGGTCCCGACTCTCTACCCTCGTCATGGTCCGGCGACAGTCCGGGCCATCTGCCACGGTTCGGTGCTGGATCGGATGGCCCGGACCGTCGCCGGGCCATGACGCTTAGGGAATGGCCGACTTACGGCGTTTGAGGCAGAGGCCTTTCCTTTTTGTCAGCCGACGCTGAGAAAAAACGCACGACCGCCGCTCCCGTGCCCGAAGTGAATGGGCCAATCTCGGCCATGACACGGGGCAGATGCCCCAAGCCAGACGGAAGACCGTACCGTGTCGCGAAATATTTTGTTCACCACAATGATCCTGGCCGCCGGACCCGCGCTGGCGCAGAACCCGCAGCCGGCCTCTCCGTCCAACCCGACCACGCCGCCGGAGAAGATCGCACCTCCGGAGGGAAACATGAGCGGGCGGCTGTCTCAGCATAGGGGAACGATCGTGCCTCCTGACGTCGATCCCGCGATGACGGTCAGTCCGCCTCGGAACGGGCGCACCATGACGCCGGTGATCCCGCCGCCGGGGACACCGGGTGGCAACAGGTCAGTTATCCCGAAGTAGCGTCTTCAAGGCGGCGCAAACCGTTTCGACTTCGGCGTCGGTCAGCTCGGGATACAGAGGCAGGCTCAGGACTTCGCGCGCGGCGGCTTCGGTCTCGGCGCAGCCGGCGGGGCCGAGTGCGACACGTCCGGCATAGGCGGGCTGGAGGTGCACGGGCATCGGATAATGGATCCCGGTGCCGATACCCGCGGCCTTGAGAACAGCCTGGAAGCGGTCCCGTTCCCGCGACCGTGTGACGTAGAGATGGAAGACGTGGCTCGCCCCATCGCGCTGCGCCGGGGCGGCGAGCGGCGTGCTCGCCAGCGCTTCGGTATAGGCGGCGGCGATGGTCGCCCGCCGCGCGTTCTGGCGGTCGAGATAGGGCAGTTTGACCCGCAGAATGGCGGCCTGGACCTCATCCAGCCGGCTGTTCACCCCGACCTCATCGCTGATGTAGTGCTTGTGCCAGCCGTATTGGCGGAGTGCCGCGATACGGGTTGCCAAATCCGGATCGGACACCGCAACCGCGCCGCCGTCGCCCAGCGCGCCGAGGTTCTTGGTTGGGTAGAAGCTGAACGTCGCCGCGTCGCCGAAAGTGCCGACGCGCTGTCCATGCAGCCGGGCGCCATGGGCCTGGGCGCAATCCTCGATCAACGCGACCTTATGCTGCCGGCAAAGCGGAACAATCCGGTCGAGATCGGCCGGCTGTCCATACAGGTGCACAGGCAGCACGGCGCGGATGGGCGGAACGCCGGGGGGCGGTTCCTCCAGCACGCGGCGCAGCGCATCCGGATCCATGGTGTAGTGGACGGGATCGATGTCGATCAGCAGCGGCGTCGCACCGATCATTTCGATGGCGGCGACGGTTGCTACGGCGGTATGGGAGACTGTCACGACGGTGCTGCCGGCTCCAATCCCCAGGCCGCGCAACGCCAGGGCGATCGCGTCGGTCCCGTTGCCGCAGCCGATCACGGCGGGAACGCCGAGCCAAGCGGCGAATTCGGCTTCGAAGGCGCGAAGTTCGTTGCCGAGGATATACCAGCCGGAAGACAGGGCGCGGGCGACGGCGTCGTCGATCTCGGCTTTCAATGCGCGGTAGCCGGCGCCGGGGTTCGCTTGTACGATCATGCTCATAGGTAATCCGCCAGGCGCGTTTTGTACCAGTCCAGGGTGCGGCCGATGCCCTCTTCCAGGCTGGTCATCGGCGCCCAGCCCGAGGCGGCGCGGAAGGCGCTGTCATCCGCATGGTAGCTACCGATGTCGATACGCGCGCGGTCGGCGGGAAATTCCCGCGTGGTGTACTGACCGGTCCCGCCGGACAGGCGCACGACGATGTCGGCCAGTTCCTGCAACGAGGCCGGGGGGGAACCGCCGATGTTGAAGATGCCGCCATGGCAGGCCGGTTGTTCCGCTGCCGCCAGGAAGGCGTTCGTCACGTCATCGACATAGGTCAGGTCACGGAGCTGGGAACCGCCCCAGACCTCGAACGGACGGTTTTCCAGCACGCAGCGGATCCAGATGCCGAGGAAGGTCTGGCGGGCATCACGGATTCTCAGGCGGGGACCGTAGCAGTTGGTCAGGCGCAGCGAGTCGACGGGGCGGTTGCGGACGCGGTTTTCCAGCATCCAATATTGCTCGCCGGCGAATTTCGACACGCCGTTGGCGTCGGGCGGCGCAACGGGTTGGTGTTCATCGACCGGTAGTTTTTCGACGCGGCCATAGAACTGACGGGTGGAGGCGTGGACCACGATCGCGTCCGGCGCGGCTTCCCGTGCCGCCTGGATCAGACGGACCTGAGCCACCGCGTTGACGGCGATATCGGCCAGCGGGTCGGCCTGGCCGCCCATGTGGCTGGTCTGCGCCGCGAGGTTGAAGATGACCGAAGCACCCTCGCATAGCGGCCGGAGATCGATCTCCCGGATGTCACCGCGCACGAACTCGACGTCCGCGCCGTCGAGGTTGCGCGGATTGGCGCCACCGCCGAACAGAAACCCGTCCAGCGCGGTCACCCGCGCGCCACGGTCCGCCAACGCGTGGCAGAGGTTGGAGCCGAGGAATCCGGCGCCGCCCGTTACGAAAACTTTTCGACCAGACCAGTCCATGAGGTGTCCTTACCGTGAGGCCGGGTTCTCATGCCACAAAATGGCAAGATTGGAGCGGATTCGAGGGTGAACAAAAACCGCCACCGTCACGTCATGGTTCGGCGAAGTCCGGACCTTCTGAGCCAACACCGTGCCGTGCGCAGATGGCCAGGACTGACGCCGGGCCATGACGAAAGGGCGCGGGCCACGACGGGAGGGACGGGCCACGACGAGAGGGACGGGCCACGACGAGAGGGCCGGGCCACGACGGGAGGAACGGGCCACGACGAGACGGACGGCGATCGTTGCCGGCCACCTGCCCCGCTACGCATCCGGCATAGCCTGCCGCCACAGGCTGCCGCGCGGACCGGTCAGCAGACTGAGCAGCCACAGCCCACCCGCGGTCAGAACAATCGCCGGCCCCGCCGGGATGTCCAGGTTGAACGACAGGATCAGTCCGCCGACCGACGACAGACACGCCAGCAGCACGGCGACACGGACCTGACCCGCCAATGATTCGGACCAATGCCGCGCCGCGATCGCCGGCAGCATCATCAGTCCAACCGACATCAGCGTGCCCAACGCGACGAAACCGGAGACGACGCACAGCACCACCAGCATCAGGAACACCAAATGCCACACGCCCCCCTTCCCCGCGGTCGCGGCCATGAAGCCGGGGTCCAGGCTCTCCAGCACCAGTGGCCGCCATATCAGCGCCAGCGCCGGCAAGGCGACCGTCGCCACCCCGGCCATCCCGAACAACGCGGTGTTGTCCACCGCCAGCACGTTGCCGAACAGCAGATGCGTCAGGTCGATGCTGTGCTGCGTCGAGATCAGCGCGACACCGGCCGCCAGCGCCACCAGGTACATTCCGGCAAGCTGGCTGTCCTCTCGCCCGCCCGTCCGGCGGGCCAGCCATCCGGCCAAAACCGCGACCGCCAGCCCGGCGATCACGCCACCAAGCCCCATGGCCCAAAACGACAGCCCGGCGAAGATCGCACCGATGGCGATCCCGGGCAGCACGCCGTGCTGCAGGACATCGCTCATGAGGCTCATGCGCCGCAGCACCAGGAACACACCCAGCGGCGGCGCCGCCACCGACAACGCCAAACACCCCGCCAGGGCGCGGCGCATGAAGCCGAGCGCGAACGGCTCCAACAGGAAGTCCAACATCAGGCGGCCTGGAGCCCCGCATCCGGGAGACTGTCCCAAAGCGCTGCCTGGCGCGTAAGCATCAGCGTATGGGGGAAATGATGCCGCACAAGTTCCAAATCGTGCAGCACGGCGATCACCGTGCGCCCCTGCGCATGCCAATCCGCGATCACCGAGAGCAGCAGCCGGGTCGTGGCGGTATCGACGGCGGTGAACGGTTCATCCAGCAGGATCAGCGAGGCGTCCTGGACCATGGTCCGCGCGAACAGCACCCGCTGGAACTGCCCGGCCGACAATGCCTGGATCGGCCGGCTTTCCATCTCGGCCAGGCCGACACGGGCCAGCGCCGCCCGCGTCGCCGCCAGCCGGTCCTTGCCGATCGAACGGAATGGTCCCAGGCGCGTCGCCGCCAGGGCCACGACATCGCGGCAGGTGATCGGGAACGAGCGATCCAGATGACTGCCCTGCGCCAGCAGCGCGATATCCGCCGGCATCAGTCCACCCCGGTCGATTCGGCCGCCCGCCAGCGGATGCAACCCGGCGATCGCGCGCAGAAGCGTGGTCTTGCCAGACCCGTTCGAACCGACCAGAGCGGTCAGGCTGCCAGGCGCGAACGCCGCGGACAGGCCGGACACGATGACCCGCGCACCGTGCCTCAGCTCGACTTTATCCAGCGTGATCGGCTTCATAGCGCCCAAATCACCGCGCCCCAGACCACGGCAAGGACCGCAGCCGCGAGAAAAAGGCGGGCAGTCGCGCCGGCGGTGGGGGACAACGGGTCGGTCATAGTTACAGTATAACATTGCAGCGGGTTGGACGGAAGAGAGGGCCGCGCTTAAACAGAGCGGCGATGACCGAAATCGATCCTGATATCCTCGCCAGGCGCGTGCTTCGCCGGCACCGCCTGTTCGCCACCGGCTTGCTGGTCCTGATGGCAGCCCTGACCCTGGCCAGCTATTTCGTCCCGCCCGGCTGGTGGAGCGGGCTGCTGCAAGCCGCCGCAAAGGCCGGCTTCGTCGGCGGCATTGCAGATTGGTTCGCCATCACGGCCCTTTTCCGCCACCCGCTGGGCATACCAATCCCGCACACCGCCATCATCCCTAACCAGCGCGTTCGCCTCGGCCAGGCGCTCGGCCGGTTCGTCGCCAACCATGTGTTCACCGGCCCGGAGGTTTCGAACGTCCTGAGCCGCCTTGACCTGCCGGGCATCGTTCATCGCTTCCTGGCCGACCCGGCGGCGGCCCATCCGGCCGCCGTCGCCTTGTCCGGCATGCTGCCCAAGCTGCTTGCGTCGGTGGAGGACGGGCGGGCGCGCCGGGTCCTGGCGCGGGTGGTGCCGCGAATCCTGGGGGGGGCGGCGACCGGGCAAGTGGTCGCCCGCGCGTTGCACAACCTGGTCGATGGCGGCCGCCACCAGGAGGTCTTCGGCTTCATCCTCGGACAATTGAGGAGCGCATTGGCCAGCCGGGAGGAGGCGCTGCGCGCCGCCATAGAGGAACGCGTCCGCGAGCAGGGCGGCCGGCTGGTGGGCTGGGCACTGGGCGCCTCCATCGCCCGGCGCGTCCTGGCACAGATCAACGCCGAACTGGACAAAATGAGCCCGGACGGGTCCGAACTGCGTGCCGCCTTCGATGAATGGGTCCGGCGCGAGATCGACCGAATGGAATCCGATCCGGAACGGGCGGCGGAAGTTGGCGCCGCCATCCGCCGGGTCGTCGCGCACGAGACGATCCAGGCCTGGATGTGGGACATCTGGGCGCGGATACGGATCGGGCTGGAAGCGGATATCTCAAAGCCCAACGGGCGGGTGGTGGCCTATGTGGAGGGCGCGCTGGGCAACCTCGGCGCTATTCTGGAAGCCGACCCCGCCGCGCGCGCCCGGCTGCAGACCGCCGCCGAGGGCATCATCCGGTCGCTGCTGCCCAGCGCGCAGATCCGCATCGCCGAATTCATCGGCCAGGTGGTGGCGAACTGGGATACCGCGACAATCGTCGACCGGCTGGAGCTACGGGTCGGCAAGGACTTGCAATATATTCGTATGAACGGAACCATCGTGGGGTTCCTGATCGGCGGCCTGCTCTATGCGGTGCTGGACACCCTGTTCTCGCATACCAGTTTTTGAACGGAGCTGCGCATGGTACGGCTTTCGGTTCTGGATCAATCGACCATCGTCACCGGCCGGTCGCCCAATACGTCGATCCGCGAGAGCATCGCCCTCGCCCAGCATTGCGAGGCGCTCGGCTATGACCGGTATTGGTGCGCGGAGCACCATAACTCCGACAGCCAGGCCGGAACCGCGCCGGAGATTCTGATCGCGGCCATCGCGGCGACCACGAAACGCATCCGCGTGGGATCGGCCGGGGTGATGCTGCCGCATTATTCGGCCTTGAAGGTGGCGGAGCAGTTCCGCGTGCTGGACGCGATTGCACCGGGCCGGATCGATCTGGGGCTGGGCCGGGCGCCGGGGTCTGATGGGCGAACGGCTTACGCGCTGAACCCCCGGGCGGAGACGGCGGCGGACCAGTTCCCCGCCGACGTGCGTGATCTGCTGGCGTGGCTGGCGGGGAAACCTCTGGCCGAAGGTCATCCGTTCCGCGACATCCGCGCCCAGCCGTCGGGGCCGACCATGCCGGAGGTCTGGATCCTGGGCAGTTCCGATTACGGGGCACAGGTCGCGGCGTATTTCGGTCTTCCATTTTGTTTCGCGCACTTCATCACCGACGGACGCGGGGCCGATCAGGCATTGGCGGTCTATCGCGAAGGCTACCGGCCGAGCGCTTGGCATCCTGTGCCGCACGCGGCTATTTGCGTGTGGGCGATGGCGGCGGAGACGCAGGACGAAGCGGCCTACCTGTTTCGCTCGCGGGAGATGTGGCGGCTGAACCGCGACCGGGGTGTGTTCACTGCCCTCGCCTCACCAGAGGAAGCGGCGGCGTATAGCTACACCGAGGCCGAGCTGGCGCGGATCGAACGCATGCGCGGCCGTGCGCTGTACGGCACCCCAGATGTTGTTGGCGCTAAACTGCGGGCGTTGGGGGCAGAGCATGGCGTCGAGGAAATCGCCATGTTGACGACTCTGCACGACCCGGAGGCGCGCCGCCGATCCTACACGCTGCTGGCGAAGGAATTCGGGCTGGTGTCCGGCGACGGGCAGGCCACTGAAAATAAAGAGCCAGTGGCTCGGATCTAAGGTTCGCCCACGATGGCGAACTTCAAATTCGGGGCACTACTGGCGCCAGACGTCTCGCTGCCCGCCGGCTGAGTGCTGGGCGCGCCACATGCGGTAGCGGAACATCGCGTAGGCGACGGCCGCGGCACCAAGTGCGACCGGCAGGATAATCAGCGCCAGCCACAGCGCGAAGGCCGCGATCGATAGCGCTCCGGCGATCAGCGCGATGACAATCGCCCACATAAGGATGCGGGTCGTAATCGGCGGTTTCGCGGGGGAGACGAACTCGCCCTCGATGGTCATGTCCAAGTCGGGCGGACGATGCTGATTCATGGCGGCAAATGTGGCCCACCCTTGGCCTTGGTTCAAGCCCGCGCCTAGTATCGGGCAACACAGAGGGGGAACGTCGCCATGAAGGTCGGCCTGTTCATCAACACGCAGTACCCGGAAGACGTTAATGTGCCGGCGCAGATACCGGCACTGGTGGAGCAGGTGCGGGTGGCCCGGGATGCCGGGTACAAGTCGCTTTGGTTCCCGCATCACTGGCTGACCGCGCCGATGCAGATGCTGCAGATCATGCCGGCGATGGCGTTCCTGGCGGCCGAGGCGAAGGGCATGGTGATCGGGCCGAACATCCTGATCCTGCCGCTGCTGAACCCAATGCACGTCGCCGAGGAAGCCGCCACGCTGGATGTGCTGACTGGCGGCAACTACGTGCTGGGCGCGGGCCTGGGGTATCGGGAACCAGAGTTCACGGCGTTCGGCATTCCGTTGGCCGAGCGCGCGGGCCGGTTCTCGGAAAGCGTGACGTTGATGCGCAAGCTGTGGGCCGGCGGGAAGATCACCCACGAAGGAAAGTTTTTCACCGTCCGGGATGCGGGCATCAGCCTGAAGCCGGTGCGGCCGGGCGGGCCGCCGATCTATGTCGCGGGTCTGGTGGATTCGGCGGTGCGGCGCGCGGCTCGGATCGGGGATGCGTGGCTGATCGCCAACGCGTCGTCCATTCAGGAGATCACGCCGCAGATGCATACATATCGGGCCGCGCTGAAGGAGTATGGCCGGCCGCCGCTGGAGTTCCCCATTGCCCGGGAGTGCTATGTCGGCAGCAGCCGCGCCTCGGCCTACGCGGAATGCAAGGCAGCGCTGGAGTATAAGTATGCGGCCTACAAGGACTGGGGGATGACCAGTCCGCTGGATGGCACCAACTTCGACGACTTCGCCAAAGATCGCTTCATCATTGGCGACAAGGAGTCGGTGAAGGATGAAATCCTGCGCTACACGGAACTGCTGGGCGTTGACCACTTCATCATGCGCAGCCAGTGGCCGGGGTTGGAGCAGGAAAAAGTGCTTGGTTCGATCCGGCGGCTGGGCGAGGTGTTCGCGACGTTAAAGTAGCGCAACAGGACCCCTTCCCCGTTCGGGTTCGATTTATCCGGGCGGATCAACCCGGCTGGAGATACGGCTGCCCACCATTGGCAAAGGCGGCGAACCACCGCAAGCTGGGTGCGTATAATCAGGAGGTCGGATCATGGCTGGAGTGCATGTCCCAGGTCGGCATTTCCTGCAGATCCCGGGCCCGACGAACGTGCCGGATCGCGTGCTGCGCGCCATCGACAATCCGACCATGGACCACCGCGGCCCGGCCTTCGGCACGCTCGGCGTGGAAATCCTGACCAACCTGCGAGCGATCTTCCAGACGACGCAGCCGGTGATCGTCTATCCCGCGTCCGGCACCGGGGCTTGGGAAGCCGCCCTGACCAATACGCTGTCACCGGGCGACACCGTCTTGATGTGCCGCACCGGCTGGTTCGCGCAACTGTGGAAGGAGATGGCCGAGCGGCTGCGGCTGGATCCGATTTTCCTGGATACGGACTGGCGGCGCGGGGCCGACGTCCCCGCCTTGGCGCAGGCACTGACGGCGGATACCGCGCACCGGATCAAAGCGGTCTGTGTCGTGCATAACGAAACCTCCACCGGCTGCACCTCACGCATCGATGAGGTCAGGGCGGCGATGGATGCGGCCGGCCACCCGGCGTTGTTGCTGGTGGACACGATTTCATCGCTCGCGTCCATCGACTACCGGCACGACGAATGGGGTGTCGATGTCACCGTCGCCGGCTCCCAGAAGGGGCTGATGCTGCCGCCGGGCCTGTCGTTCAACGCGATCAGCGCCAAGGCGCTGGCCGCCACCGAAACCGCCGGCCTGCCGCGCAGCTATTGGGACTGGCGCCCGATGCTGGAAGCAAACAAGACCGGTTATTTCCCCTACACGCCCGGCACGAACCTGCTGTACGGCTTGAGCGAAGCACTCAAAATGCTGTTTGAGGAGGGGCTTCCCAATGTCTTCGCCAGGCACGACCGGCATGCGGAAGCCACGCGGCGGGCGGTCCGTACGTGGGGACTGGACATTCAGTGCGCCGACCCGCGGCACTATTCGTCATCGCTCACGGCTGTGCGCATGCCAGATGGTCACAGCGCCGACGGCCTGCGGGCGACCATTTTGTCACGCTATAACATGAGCCTGGGCAACGGCCTCGGTATTCTCAAGGATCGCGTTTTCCGCATCGGCCATCTTGGCGATTTCGGCGATCTGCAACTGATCGGGACACTCGGCGGGGTGGAGATGGGGCTGCGTGCCGCCGGCGTGCCGCACAAGGCGGGCGGCGTGCAGGCCGCGGTCGATTATTTGTCGGGAAATGCCTGAGCGGCTACCAGATTGAAACGGCCGTTGAGCGCGGCTGGGCCGGTTGTGACCCATCGCTGCCGTGAATCGTCACTCCCAAACGGTCGTTGTCTGCCGCCGCGTCATAGCCCCGAGGTCCTGCGGAAGGTCGTGAAGGCGCATGATGGCAAGGCCGGGGTATATGGCGCCGTGCTGGTAGAGGGAACCATCCGCCCTGGCGACGAGATCACGCTGCCGACATAATACCAAGCCGCGACCCACGGGCAGCCCCCCCTCCGTCGCGGCCCGGACTGTCGCCGGGCCACGACGATTTGGGTAAGCCCGCACCCGGTCAATCAAAGCAGATCGGCCACAACCTGCTTGAACCGCGTGATAGCCGCGAGGTGATCCGCGGCGGTATGGCCGGCTATACGTTTGTGGTGACCCATGGCGTAAGTCGTGTGAGCGGTGACATGGGTGACGCCGGCCTTTTTCCAGAAGGCGAAGTCCCGATGCCATGCTTCCTCGTCGCCGGAGCCCAGGGATAGCCAGACTTCCAGGCCGACACTGGCCGGATCACGACCCTCGGCGCGAACCAGGCCTCGGAGTTTTTCGAATGCCGTCAGTGCCCGCTCATCCGCCGGATAAGCCAGTGGCATCCAGCCGTCGCCGTATTTGGCGACGCGCTGCAACGTCGCGTCAACGTGACCGCCGAACCAGACCGGGATGCGGCCGGAGGCAGGGCGCGGGTTGATGCCAGCGTCGTCGATCGTGTGATAGCGGCCCTTGAAGGTGACGTGCGGCTGCAACCACAGCGCCTGCATGACCTGCACCTGCTCCTCCGAACGGCGGCCGCGATTGGAGAAGACTTCGTTCAGGCCGGTGAATTCGACCTGGTTCCAGCCGACGCCGACGCCAAGACGCAGGCGACCGTTCGACAGCACGTCCAGACAGGCAGCTTGTTTCGCCACCAGGGCGGCCTGGCGTTGCGGCAGGATCAGCACGCCGGGCGCGAACCCGAGGCGCTGCGTGCAGGCCGCCAGGAAGCCGAACAGCACGAACGGGTCATGGTATGGATTCTCATTGGTCCCCACCCTGCCCTTGCCGGCGATCGTTGCCGGATTGGCACCCAGCACGTGATCGGGCGCTTGCAGGTAGTCGAAGCCCAGGCCTTCGACGGCCTGGGCGTAGTCGCGTATTTGCGTGGGGCCGGGGCCGATATCGACCACCGGCATTGTCGCTCCGAGTTGCATGTTCGAAATCCCTCTACAGCAGGTCCGCGACGGCCTCGCGGAAGCGCCTGGCCGCTGCCAGATGGTCGCCGACAGTTCTGCCGGCGATACGATGATGATGGCGGCGGTTGAAAGTCGTGGTCAGGCAGATGTGGCTGACGCCGGCCTGCTTCCAGAACGCGGTTTCCTTCCGCCAGTCGGCTTCGCTGCGCTCGCCGCAGGATGTCCAGACCTCGATGCCGACCGATGCGGGATCGCGGCCGGCGGCTTCGGTCAGGCGGCGAAGCTCGCTGAATATATCGAGCGCGTTTTGATCGGGCGGATAGGCGTTTGGCATCCAGCCGTCGCCCCATTTGGCGATGCGCGGCAGGGTGTGCTCGTGATGGCCGCCGAACCAGAGCGGGATGCGGCCCGAGGCCGGGCGGGGATTGATGCCGGCATCGTCGATGGTGTGGTACTTGCCCTTGAAGATCACGTGCGGTTGCGCCCACAGGGCTTGCATGACCTGCGCTTGTTCCTCCGAGCGGCGGCCTCGGTTGTGGAAGTTCTCGTTCAGGGCGGTGAATTCGACCGGGTTCCAGCCGACGCCGATGCCGAGACGGAAACGGCCGCCGGACAGGACATCGAGGCATGCCGCCTGTTTCGCGACCAGGGCCGTCTGCCGCTGCGCGACAATCAGCACGCCGGTGGAGAAGCTCAGTTTAGTCGTGGCGGCGGAGAGGAAGCCGAGCAGGACGAATGGATCGTGGAACATGTCGTCCGCGATCGTCCTGCGCGGGTCCACACTGCTATTCGTTCCGGGATTGCCGCCAAGAACGTGGTCGGGTGCTTCCAGGAAATCGTAGCCGAGGGCTTCAATATTTTGGGCAAAGTCGCGTACCAGGGATGGGTCGCCGCCGGTATCGGTAAACGGAACGAGGACACCAAGTTTCATGTCAGGAACTCCTTTATGTCTCGTGGTTAATTGAGCGCCGCATCGTCATGGTCCGGCGCAGTCCGGGCCAGGGGGACCAGCACCGTGCGTGGGCGGATGGCCCGGACTGCGCCGGGTCACGACAGTGAGGAAGCCGGGCCATGACGATCGGGAGAAAACGACCCACCGCGCGAAAGTTGCCTATTTCCCATCGGCCTCCAGAACAGCCTTGATCTTCTCGGGTGGCACCGCGATCGGCGGGATGCCGGCGCGTTCCTGCTGCAGCAGCGATCCCACGCGGGAGTCACGCGCGCCCCAGCCGCGGTTCAACGCCTCGGTCAGTTCCATCAATGCCATGTTGGTCAGCCGCATCGGCACCTGGACTTCGCGCGCCAGTTGGCAGGCCAGCGATACGTCCTTGTGCAGCAGGCGCAGCGCGAAATCGGCTGGATCGTAGCTGCCGGTGAGGAAATGGTCCGCCAGTCGATCGAACATCCGGTTGCGGCCGGAGGCTCCTTGCCGCACCGCCTCGAACAGCGCGAGCGGCTCGACACCAGCCTTGATGCCCATGGTGAAGACTTCCGACAAGACGACATTTACCGCGGCGGAGGACGCATTGTGCACCAGCTTGGCGATCGATCCGGCGCCGATCGGACCAATATAGGCCGCCTGGTCACCCATCGCCGTCAGCGCGACGTGGTATTTGTCGTACACCGCCTTGTCGCCGCCGACCCAGATCGCGAGGCGGCCGCTGTTGGCGCCCTTGGGGCCGCCGCTGACCGGGGCATCCAGGAAATCGATGCCCTTCTCGGCGAAGGTTGTGTGCAAGGCGCGCACGACATCGACCGCATTCGTTGACAGGTCGAACCAGGCCGCGCCTTTGCGGAACCCCTCGATCAGGCCGTTTTCGCCGGTGCCGACGCGCTGCACATCCGCCGGTGTCGGCAGCGAGGTGAACACGAGGTCGCATGCCTCCGCCACCGCACGGGGGCTATCGGCCCAGGTGGCGCCGGCGTTCAGATGCTTCGATGCGGCTTGGCGGGTCAGGTCGTGCACAACCAGATCGTGCCCGGCCTCTTGCAGGTTGGACGCCATCCCGGAACCCATCATTCCGAGTCCGATGAAACCGATTTTCATTGTTGCCTCCCTATGAAGCGTTACTTTTGTTTTCGACTGACAGGGCGCTCCCTCTCCGTCATCGTCGGAACAGGCCCGGCCATGGCGCGAAGCGTGCGACCAGCCCGGTCATGCACCGTTCCACTGAAGGATGTATAGACCAGCGTCATAGTCCGTGACGTACATCAGCCCGTCCTCCGCCACGAACAGATCGGCGGTGTGACGAATCTTCGCCCGTCCCCTCATGGGCTCCATCCATTTCGTCGGCTGTGGCGGGACGAAGTAGCCGATCTCCTCGGGCCGATAAGGATCGGCGATATCGAACACCCGCACGCCCGCGCTCTGCCAGGTCGCGAAGATCGTTGTCGAGGACCGGAACGATCCCGGCCGGTTCTCGTGCAGGTTATGCGGGCCGAATTGACCGCCGATCTTGACGTAGTCCTGATCGGACGGCGTCGGCATCGTTGCGATTGAAACCGGATTGGATTTTTCCCGGATGTCGAAAATCCAGGTGCGCTTCATCTGTTCCTGATCAATGTTCAGCGTCGCTTCGTCCGCCACCACCAGTAAACCCCGGTCATGCAGCGGCAAGGCGCTGTGCGTGCCGCCCCCATACGGCGGAGACCAATTGCGATGCACAATCAGCTCCGGCTTCGTCGGGTCCTTCACATCCAGGATCGTCAGGCCACCATCGCGCCAGGACGCATAGGCAACATCGTCCGCCACCACCGCATGATGCAGCGCCCAACGGCCTTTCCAGTGCGCCGTCTCGCCAGCGGCGGCATTCATGCCGGGAATCCACCAGCGCCCCGCTTCGCGCGGCTTCGCCGGATCGGCCATGTCGATACTGATGAGAATGTGGTCGAGAAAGCCGTCCAGCAGCGCGGATGCGTACGCATACCGTCCGCCCGTCCACCAGATACGGTGCAGCCCCAGTCCTTCCACCTCCATGAACCCGATCGCCCGTGGATTGGCGGGATCGGAAATGTCGTAAACGCGCATGCCGGCGGAGAAATCCTCGCCACGCTTGCCGTATCGCGACGAGTCAACCTGGTTCGACTGGGCGTAGTAATCCTTCTGCGACAGCAACGCCTTGAGATCCAGTTCCTCGATGCACAGCAGCAGATCGTTCGCGGTCTGCAAGTGCATGCACCAGGAATTCGGGTGGATCGGCATGAAATTGACCGGTTTCGGATTGCGCGGGTCGCGCACGTCGGTGACCATGACGCCGCGGCTGACGCGCGTGCCGATATAGGCGTGGCCGCGGTTGACCATCACCTGCACACCATCCCCGCGGCCGCCCTGGTCGGTGTGACCAACGAATGAGATATTGCGCGCACCTTCCGGTGTGATCATGCTCTTGCCTCCCCTTGCATTCAGCGCGATCACATTAACCGAGACGCAAGAAAGGGGAATAGACGCATGGTAACCGGAGCCAACACGCCGCTGACGGTCGATCTGACCGGCTACAAAGTGGCAATCTCGGCCGGGGCGAATGGCATCGGCAAGGTCATGGCGGACAGTTTCGCCTATTGCGGGGCGAAAGTCTTCGTCAGCGACGTCGATACCGCCGCGCTGGAATCGTGCGGCCATCCGGGCATGAAAGCCGATGCCGGCGACCCGGCGCAGTGCGAGGCGTTCATCGACGCCGCGGTAAAACACCTCGGCGGCCTGGATGTGCTGGTCAACAACGCCGGGATCGCCGGCCCAACGGCGCTGGTGGAGCACGTCACGCCGGAAGAACTGGACGCCACGCTGCGCATCGACGTGGGCTCGATGTTCCACATGTCCCGGCGCGCGATTCCGGCTCTGCGGGCCAATGGCGGGGGTGCGATCATCAACCTGTCGTCCGCCGCCGGCCGGTTCGGTTTCGCGCTCCGTGCCCCCTATTCCGCCGCGAAATGGGGTGTGATCGGGTTCACCAAATCGCTGTCGATCGAGCTTGGCCCCGATGGTATCCGGGTCAATGCCATCCTGCCGGGACCGGTCGATGGGCCGCGTATCCGCGCCGTGATCAAGGCCAAGGCACTGGCGGCATCGATCTCGGAGAACGAGATGACCGAACGCACGGTCTCTACCACCAGCCTGAAGTGCTTCGTCACGCAGCAGGACATCGCCAACATGGCGCTGTATCTGGCCAGCCCGTTCGGCGGGACGATCAGCGGCCAGGCGATCGCCGTGGACGCGGACATGCAGAACACGATGTGAAGGTGTGTCGCAGGCGCTTGCAGGGGCGGCCCGTCAACGCGACGGCTGCCCATGCGAGCGCCCGCAAAAGACTTTTGCCACGGCGCCCGTTCTTCTCGGTGGGTCTTGCCAACGCCTGAACCGGCACACGGTCGTTCCCAGACCACCCGTAAAGGTCCGAAACCGCTGCGGACACCGCGCTGCTGTTGACTCTGGCCGGATCGCGGCGACAGACTTCCGAGCGGATGTATTTGCGACAGCGCAGTATATCCGAAAAAGAAAAATAGGTCTGGTAGGATGTCATGCCAAAA
>JARLIN010000164.1 GCA_031291715.1 Rhodopila sp.
CCCCCCCCCCCCCCCCCCACCCCCCCCCCCCCCCCCCCCCCCCCCCCCCCCCCCCCCCCCCCCCCCCCCCCCCCCCCCCCCCCCCCCCCCCCCCCCCCCCCCCCCCCCCCCCCCCCCCGCCGGCCGCGCCCCCCCCCCCCCCCGCCCCCCCCCCGGGCCCATGACGAAGGGGCAATGGCTGCGGGTTAATCTTTCCGCCGCTTGGTATCATCTGGCTGTGGAGCGAGGAATGGATCCGGCGACCGGACTTCAGTAACGCCCGGGCACTGGTCGGTATCATCGTCCGCCCCTTCCCAGTGTGAGCGCGAAACACCTGCCCGATGATGAACTTGAACCGGCCCTTCACCCACAGCCCGCTTTTTGGATCCGGCCACTGTACGTAATGGCCGTGAAAGGTGCCCCTGCCTTGCATAACGTCTCGCGACCGGACAGGACGGCACCAAACGTGTTGCCGCCGATTGTTACTGGCCCACAGAGCTACCATGACTGCAAGTGTTCGCGTAGCAGTGACGGTCGTCTCTCTCGCGGTTCTCCAATGGCCGTACCGCGATTCGTTGCGTTCACGCTCCTGTGCGAAAGCGCAAGGATGCGGGCGCGCGACGGGGTTTGCCGTCAGCCCACGCCTTCCGGCCGCATGCCCCGCGGCAAGGTGGTCAGCGAGTCCGTGGTATCGAAATCGCGCAGCACCGCGTCGTCGGCCATTTCCACCTCGCAGACGGATTCCGTGTGTTTCCCGACCAGGAAGCGGGCGCCTGAATCGCCGGTGATCTGAAGGATTTCCGGGAAGAAGCGCCGATCCCACAGCATCGGGTTGCCCTGCTTCCCGCGGAATGTCGGCAGCACGATCAGCCGTCCTTCATCCGGGTCGTACATCGACAGCAGCCGGTCGATCATCCGTCCGGTCACCAGCGGCATATCGCCCAGGCACACCAGCGCGGCGGCGCATTCCGGGGGCACCGCGGCGATGCCGGCCTTCAGGCTCGCCGCCAACCCTTCAGCGTAGTCTTGTGCAAGCACATACCGCACCGGCCGCCCACCCAGTGCATGCTCGATCTGCTCGGCCTGGTGCCCGGTCACAACGAGCACGGGGCGCGCATTGGAGGACAGGACGTTGTCGATCACGCGGGCGATCATGGGCTTGCCGGCCTTGTCCGTGACCAGCAGCTTGTTGTGCGGTGCCATCCGCCGTGACCGGCCGGCCGCCAGGACGACCGCCGCGATCATCGGCGCGCTGCGCGGCGCGGCACCGGACCTTGGAGTCGCCGGCGCCTTTTCCCGCGGCATCGGCCGCGTTTCCATTTCCTTCAACAGGCCGCCGACGCCCATGCGCATGACATCGCGCGGCGTTACGTTCATTCCGGCGAACAGGCGGGTCAGCACGAAGTCGATGCCGTTCAGGCTGGGGCTGCGGGCACAGCCGGGCAGGACCAGCGCGGGGCGCTCGCCGATGCGGCCGAGGCAGATCAGGTTGCCGGGATCGACCGGCATGCCGAAATGCAGGATTTCGCCGCCCGCGCGCACGATCCCCGCCGGGCCGACATCGCGCCGGTCCACCACGGCCGAGGCGCCGATCACCAGCAGCAGATCGGCGCCCTGGCCGACGAGCCGATCCAGGGCGCGGCCGATCGCCTCCTCCTGATGCGGGCAGCGGACGGGTGGCAGCAGGGACCCGGTCAACGCGGTGATCCGCGCCTCGGTGATCTGGATCGTCTTGTCGGTGACGCTGTCCTTGAGGCCAGGCAACTCGGTCACCACCAGGCCGACCTTCAAATTGCGAAACGGATGCAGGGTGAGGGGGCTTGGCCCCTGGCGCGCGAAGGCTTCGGCGACGGACAGGACATTTCCCGGAACCGAAAACGGAATGATCTTGATCGTCGCCACCAGGTCCTTCGGTGCCACCACGGCATAATCCGGCAGCGTCCCGATGGTCAGCGCTTCATCGATCGTGTTCAAACGGTCGATGCGGGTGGTGTCGATTCGCAGCAGGCCGGGAACTTCCGCCGACAGGTTCACCCGCCCCGTCGCGGCACGCGATCGGGCGATCAAGGGCGAGACAAGCGGGGTCGCCAACCGGTCAGCGGCGATGTCTTCCGGCACGTCGCCCGGTTCCAGGTGCGCGCAGACCACCTCGGTTTGCCCGGCGGCGCGCAGCGCCTCGATCGCGGCATCATCCAGCAAGGAGCCTTTGCGGATCATCCGCTCGCCGACTTTCTGGCTGTGCGCCATGATGGCGCCGCGCGCTTCGGCCAAGGGGGAAGTGCCGAACTTCATGGCGTGGCCTTCGGCGGCAGCGGGGCGTTGCGGCGCACGGCGACGATCTCGGCGATGATGGAGAGCGCGATCTCCGGCGCGGTGACCGCCTCGATATTCAGTCCGACCGGGCCGCGGATACGCGACAACGCGTTGTCCTGGTGGCCCAGGTCGCGCAACCGCTTCAGGCGGGCGGCGTGGGTGCGGCGGGACCCAAGGGCACCGATGTAGAAGGCCTGGGATTTCAGCGCACGGTCCAATGCGGGGTCGTCCAGCTTCGGATCATGCGTCAGGGTCACGACCGCGGTCCGGCTGTCCGGGGCGAATTTCTCCAATGCCTCATCCGGCCATTCGGTCGAAATGGAGACGCCCGGGAACCGCTCGTCCGATGCGAAAGACCGCCTTGGGTCGACCACGGTGACCGAGAACCCACAGGGCACGGCGAACGGCACCAGCGCCTGGGCGATGTGCACCGCGCCGACGACGATCAACCGCAGCGGCGGATTGTAGGCGTGCAGGAACCAATCGGTCTCGCCGAGCTTCACGGTGCCGCTTTCGTCGCGGTCCAGCGCGCGGGCGGCGGCCTCATTCAAATCGGCCGGCGCCTCCGGATCGGGCAGCAGGCGTTGTTCCCCGGATGGAAGGCGGGTTGCCAACACGACGGGGCGCTTATCGCGTTTCGCCTGTTCCAGCGCGGCGAGGATGTCAGGGGTCATGGACGCTTATCCTTGGTTTGAACCACGGATGAATACGGATGAACACGGACAGAAGACGGAAAGCCGGAGAGACGCCTGTCTGACCGCCACGCCTTTCGCCGCTTATCCGTGTTCATCCGTGGTTCCTTATTCTTCTTGGCCAGACGCCCAAGGCTCCAGCCGGTGACGGCGCGTATCGATCCTATACCAGCCGGCGTGAGGGCTTACACGCCGTGTCCTCCTCCTAGCCGGGACTGTGGTTTGCCCGTGAGGAGGGGAGGGTACGCAGTGCGCGACCCTTGCCCCGGCGTGTCTTAGCTCAGCTTTTCGACGAATACTTTGACCTTGCCGCCGCAGGCCAGGCCGACTTCCCAGGCGCGTTCGTGGCTGACGCCGAAATCCAGCAATTGCGGACTGCCGGTGGCGATCGTTTGCATCGCCGCGTCGGCCACCGCGCCCTCGATGCAGCCGCCGGAGACCGATCCCGCCATGCGGCCGGATTTCGTCACCGCCATCTGGCTGCCGGCGGGGCGGGGGGAACTGCCCCAGGTTTCGGTCACGGTGGCGACCGCCACCTGTTCGCCGGCCGCGCGCCAGGCGGCGGCGGTGGCCAGGACATCCTCGACTTCCGGAATGCTCATGGATTTCTTCCCTTCATAGGAGCCGGTCGGGACAGGAGCTCGATCAAGGCGCGCAGGCTTGCCAGGTTATGTACGGGGCGGAATTCGTCCACGTGGGGCAACATCGCGCGGATGCCTTGTGACTTTGGCTCAAACCCGCTCCAGCGCAACAGCGGATTGAGCCATATCAGCCTTGTGCAGGAGCGATGGAGCCGATCCATGTTCTCCGCCAGGCCGTGCGCCCCGTCGCGATCCAGGCCATCGGTGATCAGCAGCACGACCGCGCCCTGACCCAGCACGCGCTTGGCCCAGAGGTGATTGAACGCGGCGAGGGCCTCGCCGATGCGCGTGCCGCCGGACCAATCCGGCACGGCGTGGGCGACCATCTCGAACGCCACCTCCGGATCGCGGGCACGCAACTGGCGGGTGACGTTGGAAAGACGGGTGCCGAACAGGAAGATATGCACCCGGTCGCGGTCATTGGTCACCGCGTGCAGGAAATGCAGCAGGATTTGCGCGTAGCGTGCCATCGAGCCGGAGATGTCGCACAGCACGACCAATGGCGGCGGGCGCGTGATGCGGCGGTTCCGCGCGATCGAGAGGATTTCCCCGCCCTGGCGCAGGCTGGAACGGATCGTTCGCCGCAGATCGGTCACCGGACCGGCGGAGTCCGGCCGCAGCCGGCGGGTGCGCCGCAAATCGAGCGGCAGGACCAGGCGACGGATTTCGCGTTTGGCTTCGGCGATTTCCTGGGCGCCCATCGCCTCGAAGTCCATCTGCTGCAGGCGCTCCTGGTCGGACACGGTCATTGCCAAGTCCACCGGCGGCTCATCGTGCGGCTGCGGCGGTTTGTCGCTCTTGGATGCAAAGGCTTCCGCGACACGGCGGGAGGCGGGCGGCGGCCGTTCGGGTTTCTTCCGCTTCTGTGCGTCAAGCAGGGCCATCGCGGCGGCCTGCTCCGCCGCGGACGGGTCGCGCCAGAATAAAGCGAAGGCCTGGTCGAAGACTTCCCGATGTTCGTGGCGGTGGATCATGGCGGTGCGCAGCGCGGTGCGCGCCTGGGTTTTCGAGGCGAGGTCGATGCGCGTCAGTGCATCCTGCGCGGCGATTGTTTCCGCTGGCCCGACGGGTAGCCCCGCCCGGCGCAGCAGGCGCGCGAAGTGCATGACGTTGGCCGCGAGTCGGGGGGTGGATTGAGCAAGAGGGCTGGGGGTCATCGGGGGTAGTGGAAGCTATGTGGTGCGGTGGTGCAAGGGGGTGGGGCGGGGGCTGCGGAGCCGGTCTGCCGGAGATCGCGGGGTAGACTATAGAATGTCGGTCATTAGAGGAATTGTCGGCCGAAGGCCTGTTGAGAATTGAGAAACACAAGCCTGGCAGGCTCCGCTGATGTGCGGCGGTCGTCCCTGACGGCCGACCGCCACGTCTGAGCCTGTGACTAAGTTTGATGTCGCGGCCGAAAAGGGCGTTCCAGCGCATCACATGCAACGAGAGCTTGTCGCCACGTGGATACCCGACGCAATGTACTGGCAAGCGGCAAGGTAATCGGAGAAGCAGGAAAGACGCTGGCGGTGGCAGAAGACACGAACGAACTCGACCGTCTATGGCAGGCCATCCCCAAGCTGCTGGAGCAGGATGAGGGGTGGGCGTTGCGCGAGGTGCTGGAATCCGGTGTCGCCGGCTACACGCGGGAGGACGACACGCCCGACGGGCTGCTCATCCGGCATAATCCCGACGGCACACGTCAATTGATCCGCATCAATCTCGACGGCCCAGATACGATCATCCGCGCACTGTGACGGATCGCCCTCAGCTTTGGGTATTCGCGGGGCCGAACGGCGCCGGCAAATCGACACTCGTCGCCCGCTTCCATGTCACCGACAGAATACCGGTGGTGAACCCCGACACGATCGCCTCGCGGCTGGAACCGGCTCACGAGGGGGAGCCGGCAATCATGCTACGCGCGGGTCGGATGGCTGCGTCCGAGCGCCGGATGCTTCTCGCCAGCGGGCAGAGTTTCGGGATCGAGACCACGCTAACCGGCCATAGCGAGCTTCGGCTCATGGCCGACGCCAGATCCGCCGGGTACAAGATCACCCTTGTCTTTGTGGATCTCGACGACGCGCTGACGGCGCTCGCTCGGGTGCGCGAGCGGGTCGCCCGGGGCGGGCACGACGTTCCGGCGCGGATCATCCTACGCCGCTATGATAAGAGCCTCGAAAACCTCCCGGTTGCCGTCGGATTGGCCGATCGCTGTTTCATCGTCGATAACATGAGAGATCGTCACAGGCTTCTCCTCACGATCGACGAGGGCCGGATCAGGCACCGGAGCCGTAGCCTGCCAAAATGGGCCGCGCGGCTGATTTCGGAGACATTGTCGCGTGATGGTTCAGATGGCCCGGACTGACGCCGGGCCACGACGGGCGGGCTGGACTCAAGGCAACCAAAAGCCGTCCCTCTCGACCATACGGGTTCTATCGCCTAACGTTGTACCTGACCGCCCCGGAACCGCAACCGGGGGGAGCGAAACGCGTTAAATCGGGAGCGATGATGTCAAGTCTCAGCTATGCCGCACCCACCTCGGTGGACGATGCGGTTAAACTTCTTGCCGGCGCATCCGGCCTGGCGAAGGTTCTTTCCGGCGGAACGGACCTTCTGGTGCAGCTTCGGTCCGGCCGCCTGAAGCCGGACCTTATCGTCGATACCAAGAAGATTCCCGGGATCATCGGGATCCGCGAAGAAAATGGCGGTTTCGTCATCGGCGCGGCGACCCCGGGGGCCGAGGTCGAGGCACATGCGAAGCTGAAGGCCGCATGGCCGGGCGTCGTGGAGGCGCTGGACCTGATCGGTTCGACCCAGGTGCAGGGCCGTTGCTCGCTGGCGGGCAATCTGTGCAACGCATCCCCCGCCGCGGACAGCGTTCCGGCGCTGTATGCCGCCGGCGCGATCGCCGTCGTCGTCGGGAGCAAGGGCAAGCGCGAAGTGCCCGTGGAGCAGATTCCGACCGCTCCTGGCCGCACCTCCCTGGCGAAGGACGAGTTCATCCTGGAGTTCAAGCTGCCGGCGCGTCCGGCACGGGCCAGCGACGCGTATCTGCGCTTCATTCCACGCACAGAAATGGATATCGCGGTCGTCGGCTGCGGCATCAGCGTCACGCTGAATGAGAAGGGCGTCTGCACCGCCGCCCGCGTTTCGTTGGGCGCTGTCGCGCCGACTGTGATTCTGGTCCAGGCCGCGGCCGATGTGCTGATCGGGCATACGCTGGACGCCGACACGCTGGCGAAGCTGGACGCTGCCGCGCAGGCTGCGGCCAAGCCCATCACCGATAAGCGCGGCACCATCGAATACCGCACCAAGATCGCCGGCGTACTGGCACGCCGGGTCGCCGCGATCGCATTCGATCGGGCTTCAGGCAAAACGAACGGAAAGGCTCACTGAGATGGCCAAGTCATACGTATCCGCCACCATCAACGGCGAGCAGACGGAATTCCTGTGCGAAACCCAGCAGACCCTGCTGGACGTCCTGCGTGATGTCATCGGCCTGACCGGCAGCAAGGAAGGCTGCGCGTCGGGCGACTGCGGCGCCTGCTCGGTTATCGTCGATGGCCGTCTGGTCTGCTCCTGCCTGGTCCTGGGTGTGGAAGCCGAGGGCAAGACGATCACCACGATCGAAGGCATTGCCCAGGGCGACCACCTGCATCCGATCCAGCAGAAGTTCCTGGAGCATGCCGCGCTGCAATGCGGGTTCTGTACGCCCGGGCTGATCGTCGCCACCAAGGCATTGCTGGACGAGAATCCCAACCCAACCGAGACAGAAGCCCGCTACTGGCTGGCGGGCAACCTATGCCGCTGCACTGGTTACGACAAAGTGATCCGTGCCGTCATGGACGTCGCCGCCGAAATGCGAGGGGAGACAGTTGGATGAACTACATCGCGTCTGATCTCAAAGTCGTTGGCACCCGCCCGATCCGTCCGGACGGCGTGGACAAGGTCACCGGCCGGGCTTTGTTCGCGGCGGACACGCGGGCGGCGGGCATGTTGTGGGGCAAGATCAAGCGCTCCCCGCACGCGCATGCCCGCATCCTGTCGATCGACACCAGCAAGGCGATGGCCCTGCCGGGTGTGAAGGCGGTCGTGACGGCGGAAGACTTCCCGGACATCGCCTCGGAAGAGGCGTTCGTTGGCGAAGGTCCGATGAACTTCCGGGATCTGGCGCTGAACGTCATGGCGCGCGGCAAGGCCCTGTATGAGGGCCACGCCGTCGCCGCGGTCGCCGCCACGACCCAGGCGATCGCCGATCAGGCGCTGGACCTGATCGACGTGAAGTACGAGGTGCTGCCGTTCGTCATAGACGTGGAAGCGGCGATGGCGCCGGACGCGCCGATCCTGCACGACGACCTGTTCACCGCCGGGGTGACGCCGGTACCGACCAAGCCGTCCAATATCGCCAAGGTGGTCACCTTCAAGAAGGGCGACGCCGAGGCCGGCTTCAAGGACGCCGACGTGATCATCGAGGGCCGCTACACGACCCAGCCGGTGCATCAGGCCTATATCGAGCCGCATGCCTGCCTGGCGACCTACAGCCCGGACGGACAGATCAACATCCATGCCTCCAGCCAGGGTCACTTCATGATCCGGGCCTACACAGCGAAGCTGCTCGGCCTGGAGTTGTCGGACATCCGCGTGAACCCCGCCGAGATCGGCGGCGGCTTCGGCGGCAAGACGCTGATCTACCTGGAGCCCGTCGCCGTTGCCCTGTCGAAGAAGGCGGGACGTTCGGTGAAGATGCAGATGACCCGGGAAGAAGTCTTCCGCGGGTCCGGCCCGACCTCCGGCGCCACGATCGAGGTGAAGCTCGGCGCCAAGAAGGACGGCACCATCGTCGCCGCCAAGCAGGTTCTGAAGTACCAGGCCGGCGCTTTCCCCGGCTCGCCGATCGGCCCGGGCTGCATGTGCGGCTTCGCGATGTATGACCTGCCGAACGTCGATGTCGTCGGCTACGACGTGGTCAGCAACCGTCCGAAGGTCGCGGCGTACCGCGCCCCCGGCGCGCCGATCACGTCTTTCGCGGTTGAAAGCGCGATGGATGAGCTGGCGCTGAAGCTTGGCATCGACGCGCTGACGCTGCGGGAGAAGAACGCGGCGAAGAACGGCACCAAGACGCATTACGGCCCGACGCACCAGAACATCGGCTTCACCGCCGTGCTGGATGCGGTGAAGTCGCACGCGCACTGGAAGACGCCGGTGAAGGAAGGGCAGGGACGCGGCCTGGCGGTCGGGTTCTGGTTCAACATCGGCGGCGAATCCACCGCGACCGTGCATGTGAACGAGGATGGGTCCGTCACCGCCGCGACCGGCAGCCCGGATATCGGCGGGTCTCGCGCCTCGATCGGCATGATGGTGGCCGAGGTGCTGGGTGTCCCGGCGGAGCGCGTGCGGACCGTGGTGGCCGATACGGCCTCGATCGGGTTCACGCATCTGACGGGTGGTTCCCGTGTCACCTTCGCGACCGGCATGGCGGCGACGCAGGCGGCCGAGAAGGTGGTGGACGACCTGAAGCGGCGCGCCGCCGCGACCTGGGAAATCCCCGTAGATGCCGTGGAGTGGAAGGACGGCAAGGCGTATCCGGCCGGTTCCAACGCCGGTGCGTTCGAGCCGCTGGATCTGGCGGCGCTGGCGCTGAAGGCGGCCCGGACGGGCGGCCCGATCGCGGCCGAGGTGGCGGTGAATGCGCAGGGCGCGGGTGCGGGCTTCGGCGCGCATATCGCGGACGTGTCGGTCGATAAGGAAACCGGTCACGTGACGATCGAGCGCTACACGGCGATCCAGGACGTGGGGAAGGCGATCCACCCGAGCTACGTGGAAGGCCAGATCCAGGGCGGTGCCGCGCAGGGAATCGGCTGGGCGTTGAACGAAGAATATATCTACAACGCCAAGGGCCAGATGGAGAACGCGGGCTTCCTGGATTACCGGGTGCCGGTCGCCTCTGACGTGCCGATGATCGAGGCAGTGCTGGTGGAGGTGCCGAACCCGCGGCATCCGTTCGGTGCGCGTGGCGTGGGCGAGGTGCCGATCGTCCCGCCGATGGCGGCGATCGCCAACGCGATCCGGAGTGCGACCGGGCTGCGGATGGTGGATCTGCCGATGTCTCCGCCAAAAGTCCGCGCGGCGATTGACGCGGCGGGCTGATGCCGAAGGTCGTTCTCTCCTCGGGTTCCGCTGGCCAGTCGTTTACCGGCGGCCAGACGGAATTCGAGGTGGAGGCGACGACGTTCCGCCGGCTGGTGCTGGAGTTGGAGCAGCGGTTTCCCGGTCTGGGGAAGCAGGTCGAAGAGGGTATGGCGTTCGCCATCGATGGCGAGATTTTTCAGGATGCGTATGCGGCGGAGTTGAAGCCGGGTAGCGAGATTTATTTGATTCCGAAGATTGGGGGCGGGTAAGG
>JARLIN010000165.1 GCA_031291715.1 Rhodopila sp.
GCGATCGTGACGATGTACATCGTGCTGGGCGTGCTCTACGAAAGCTTCATTCATCCGGTCACGATCCTGTCCACCCTGCCCTCCGCCGGTGCCGGGGCGCTGGTGGCGCTGCTGATCGCCGGCGACGACATCGATGTGATTTCGATCATCGGCATCATTCTGCTGATCGGCATCGTCAAGAAGAACGCCATCATGATGATCGACTTCGCGCTGGAGGCGGAGCGCACGGAAGGCAAGCCCCCGCGCGAGGCGATCCACCAGGCCTGCCTGCTGCGCTTCCGGCCGATCCTGATGACGACGATGGCCGCCTTGCTGGGTGCATTGCCGCTGATGCTGGGCACCGGCACCGGGTCCGAGCTACGCCGGCCGCTGGGCGTGGCCATCGTCGGTGGGCTGATCGTCAGCCAGGTGCTGACGCTGTTCACCACGCCGGTGATCTATCTGATGTTCGACCGGCTGGCCTCGCGTTTGCGGGGCAAGAAGCCGGACACAAAGCTGGCGGGTGACGAGGCTCCGTCATGAACCTGTCGGGTCCGTTCATCGCGCGCCCCGTCGCAACGACCCTGCTGACCATCGGGATCGCGCTGGCCGGGATCTTCGCCTTCTTCAAGCTGCCGGTTTCGCCGCTGCCGCAAGTGGACTTTCCAACGATCTCGGTGCAGGCCCAGTTGCCGGGCGCCAGCCCGGACACGGTAGCCACCAGCGTCGCCAGCCCGCTGGAGCGGCATCTGGGGCAGATCGCCGACGTGACCGAGATGACATCGACCAGTTCGGTCGGGCAGGCGCGGATCGTGCTGCAATTCGGGCTGAACCGGGACATAAACGGCGCGGCGCGCGACGTACAGGCGGCGATCAATGCCGCGCGGGCGGACCTGCCGACCAGCCTGCGCAGCAACCCGACCTACCGGAAGGTGAACCCGGCGGACGCACCGGTGCTGATCCTGGCGCTGACGTCCAAGACCCTGACGCGCGGCCAGATGTATGATTCGGCGACCAACGTGCTGTCGCAGAAACTATCGCAGATCCGAGGCATCGGGCAGGTCATCATCGGCGGTGCGGCCTTGCCCGCTGTGCGGGTGGAGCTGAACCCGACCGCGCTGTTCAAATACGGCATCGGGCTGGAGGATGTGCGCGCGGCGCTGGCCTCGGCCAACGCCAACAGCCCGAAAGGCTCGATCGAGGCTGGCAGCCAGCACTACCAGCTTTATACCAACGATCAGGCGTCTCATGCCGTCGATTACCGGCCACTGGTGGTGGCCTATCGCAACAACGCGGCGGTGAAGCTGTCGGACGTGGCCGACGTGCAGGATTCAGTAGAGAACCTGCGGAATGCCGGCCTGGCCAACGGCAAGCCGGCGGTGCTGATCATCCTGTTCCGCCAGCCGGGTGCGAACATTATCGACACGGTTGACAGCGTGAAGGCAGCGATCCCGCAACTGATGGCGGCGATGCCGCGGGACATGGACCTGCTGATCGCAAATGACCGCACCACGACGATCCGGTCCAGCCTGCACGACACCGAAATGACGTTGCTGATTGCAGTCGGGCTGGTGACCCTGGTCGTGTTCCTGTTCCTTCGCAGCGCGCGGGCGACACTGATCCCGGCCGTCGCGGTGCCGATATCCATCATCGGTACATTCGGCACGATGTACCTGCTGGGCTACAGCCTGGACAATCTGTCGCTGATGGCGCTCACGGTCGCCACCGGCTTCGTCGTGGACGACGCGATCGTCGTGCTGGAAAATATTTCCCGGCATATCGAGGACGGCATGCCGCGCGTCCAGGCGGCACTGTTGGGCGCCAGGGAGGTCGGCTTCACCGTCATGTCGATCAGCTTTTCACTGATCGCCGTGTTCCTGCCGATCCTGCTGATGGGGGGCATCGTCGGCCGACTGTTTCGTGAGTTCGCCGTTACACTGTCACTGGCCATCATGGTGTCGCTGGCGATCTCCCTGACGACGACGCCGATGATGTGCGCGCTGTTGCTGAAGACCTCTGATCGACACAAGCCAAAGCGGCGGACTCTGTTGGATCGGGCGCAGTCCCTCTACGGACAGACACTGGCCGCGTCTTTGCGGCACCCGGCGTTGGTGATGCTGGTGCTGCTGATCACCGTCGTGCTCAACGTCGCGCTGTTCGTGATCGTTCCCAAAGGGTTTTTCCCCCAGCAGGACACCGGCCGCATGATGGGCGGGCTGCAAGCCGACCAGAGCATCTCCTTCCAGGCGATGCAGCAGAAGCTGACTCAGCTCGCCGATATCGTGCAGCAGGATCCAGCGGTACAGAGCGTCGTCGGCTTCACCGGCCAGGGCAGCGGCGGCGGCGGTGGGCAGACGAATACGGGCCAGGTCTTCGTCGCGCTGAAGTCGCTGGCGCAACGCGATGGTATCGATCAAGTGATGAGCCGGTTGCGCCGCAAGCTGGCCGTTGTGCCGGGTGCCCGCCTGTTCCTGACCCCGATCCAGGATATCCGCGTCGGCGGCCGGTCGAGCAACGCGGCCTATCAATACACGCTGCAGGCCGACAGCTCGACTCTGCTGTACGAATGGACACCGAAGCTGGTGACGGCGCTGGAGCATGATTCAGTGCTACGCGACGTCAATTCGGACCAGCAGCAAAAGGGATTGGAAACCGACCTGGTGATCGACCGCGCCAGCGCCGGCCGATTGGGCGTCACCGCCAGCCAGATCGACAACACGCTGTATGACGCGTTCGGTCAGCGTCAGGTCTCGACGATCTACAGCGCGCAGAATCAGTATCACGTTATTATGGAAGTGGCGCCGCGCTACTGGCAAAGCCCCGAGACGCTGAAGGATATTTATATCAGCACGTCCGGCGGCAATGCCGCGGGCACGGAGACAACAAATGCTGTCGTTGGAACGATCGCCGCTTCGACGAAGACCGCCACGCCGGCCGTGACGGCCGCCTCCATCGCCTCCAGCTCCGCGCGCAACGCGGCGACCAATGCGCTGGCGAACACCGGCAAGGGCAGCGCGTCATCCGCCGCCGCGGTCAGCACCAGCAAGGAGACGATGGTGCCCCTGGCATCGTTCACCACATATGGTCCCGGCAATACGGCGCTGGCGGTGAACCACGAGGGGGCGTTCGTTGCCAGCACGGTCTCTTTCAATCTCGCGCCGGGCAAGTCACTGAGCGACGCGACCGTGTCGGTCGAGCGCGCGATGCGCGAGATCGGCATGCCGGCGAGCATTCATGGGTCTTTCCAGGGAACCGCACAAACCTTCCAGCAATCCCTCGACAGCGAACCCGTCCTGATCGCCACCGCGCTGATCGCCGTCTATATCGTGCTGGGCGTACTCTATGAGAGTTACATCCATCCGATCACCATCCTGTCCACCCTGCCCTCGGCCGGCGTCGGCGCGGTCCTCGCGCTGTTGCTGTTCAACACCGAATTCAGCATCATCGCGCTGATCGGCGTGATCCTGCTGATCGGCATCGTCAAGAAGAACGCCATTATGATGATCGACTTCGCGCTCGACGCCGAACGAACGCACGGACTGGACCCGCGCGATGCCATCTTCCAGGCCTGCCTGATGCGGTTCCGCCCGATCATGATGACCACCAGCGCGGCGATGCTGGGCGCCCTGCCCCTCGCCCTGAGTTTCGGGGACGGCGGCGAGCTGCGCCGGCCGCTCGGCATCTCCATCGTCGGTGGACTTTTGGTAAGCCAGATGCTGACGCTCTACACGACGCCGGTGCTATATTTGTACCTGGACCGGTTCCGTCTCGCCGCGAAACGCAGGTGGAATCAGGCCTTTCCGGGCCTCGCCGCACCGGAGGCCGCCGAGTGATTCGCTTAGCGTGGGCTTGCGTCGCCTGCCTGTCGGTGGCCGGCTGTATGGTCGGGCCGGACTACAAACGTCCTGACGCACCGTCCGCGGTGGCGTTCAACGAACTCGCAGGCTGGAAAATCAGTCAGCCAGTGGATGCGTTGGATAAAGGCGCGTGGTGGTCGGTGTACCACGACCCTGAACTCGATCGGCTGGAGCGCATGGTGGACGTCTCCAACCAAACGGTGAAGACCTTTGAGGCGCAGTATCAGAATGCCGTCGCGCTGGTGGCGGAGGCGCGGGCCGGGTTGTTTCCGACTGTTGGCGTCACCGCCGGCGTCACAAGGAATGGCGGCGGCGCCAGCGGGGAGCGGGTATCGACCTTGTCGTCCGGTTCCTCGTTCAGCTCCAGCGGGCAACACGGCGCGCAGTACAGCATCAGCGGCACCGTTTCGTGGGATCTGGATGTCTGGGGGCGCATCCGCCGCCAGGTGGAAAGCAATACCGCCGGCGCTCAGGTCAGCGCGGCCGATCTGGCGAACGCGAAACTGTCGGCGCAGGCGACGCTGGCCACCGACTATTTCGATCTCCGGGCGGAGGATGCGCTGGCGCAACTGCTGTCGGATACGGTGGCTGCCTACAGGCGCGCATTGCGGATAACCGAAAATCAGTATCGTGCCGGCACCTCATCCAGCATCGATTACGTGACGGCACTGGCACAACTGCAATCGACCGAAGCACAGTTGGTTGCGGTCGGCGTGCAGCGGCAGCAATTCGAACATGCGATCGCCGTGCTTACCGGACACCCGCCGTCCGAAATCACCATCGCACCCGCGCCATTGGCCGCTGACGTGCCGATCGTGCCGCCTGGCCTGCCGTCTAAGCTTTTGGAGCGTCGCCCCGACATCGCCGCCGCCGAACGGATGATGCAGGAGGAGAACGCGCTGATCGGCGTGCAGACGGCCGCGTACTACCCCGACGTGTCGCTGTCGGCGCTGGGGGAATTCGCTGGTACCCCGTTGGCGCAGTTGTTCAACGCCAGCAACCGCTTCTGGTCGCTGGGCGCGTCGGGGGCGGAGACACTGTTCAACGGCGGCCTGCGCAGCGCAACGGTCGCAGCCGCCCGAGCAACGTATGACGCGTCAGTGGCCACATACCGGCAGACAGTGCTGACCGCGTTCCAGCAGGTGGAAGATGCGCTTTCGAGCCTGCGCATCCTGGAACAACAAGCCAAGGCAGAAGCCATCGCCGTGAACTCGACCCAACGCGCGGTCGACGCGACGTTGAACGCGTATCGTGTGGGCACAGTCGCCTATACCAGCGTAATCACCGAGCAGACGCTTCTGCTGTCGGACCAGCAGGCCGCGCTGGCGGTTCAGCAAAGCCGGCTGGTGGCGAGCGTGTCGCTGATCGAGGCGCTGGGCGGCGGCTGGGCGGCGGCTGATCTGCCTGAAAAGATCGAGACGGCCTCGCCGCTGGTGCCGTAAGGGAGACCGTCGGTGCCCCGTACGCGGCAGAGGCCTGGACGTCAGGCGATGCGGCCAACTGCCGCGTTGATCTCGTCCAGATGTTCGAGTGCGGCCTGATAGCCTGCGGCGATCGCCTTCTCATAGGCGTCCCAGCCAAAGAGTCCCACTTTTCCTACCTCAGGCCTCAGCATCACGTCGCATTCACGTCGGACCCGATTCGCCGCCGTATCGCTTCCGATGGTCCCTACACGCCACAACAGATCCAAAATATTCGGCACACTGGATTCGCCGCCGGATCGTCCTTGCCCCTCGGGGGACGAGCCCACGTCCACGGCGATCACCGAGGCCACGCCAAAATCCCGGACGGCATCGGTCGGCATGTTGTTGAGTACGCCGCCGTCAACGTAAACCACGTTTTGTTCGATAATTGGTGGACATATCCCAGGAACGGCAGATGTGGCACGGAGCCAGGTCTCCAGTCGCCCGCTCCGATGGATGGCCGAAATACCCTCCGTCAGGTTCGTCGAGACACAAAACAAAGGTATCGGCGAATCCTCGATGCCGATATCTCCGAAGCAGCGGCCCAGGGTCCTTATGAAAGCCCGTTCTGAAAACAGCGATGTCCGCGGGACTGTGAAATCGGAAAATCGCCGGCGACTGAACGCCGCCGCCAGCGATCGAATGGTTTCCGCCAGGTCCCATTCCAGTGCGAACACGGCCGCCACGATCCCGCCGATGCTTGTTCCGCCTATGGCGTCGATCTGCACGTCGTGCTTTCTCAATGCGTCGATCACGCCCACATGCGCCAGGGCTCGGGCCCCGCCGCCCGAAAGAACCAACCCGGAGCCGCGTCCCGCGATCAAGCGAGTCGCGCGTTCGATATCCCGCGATGAGCGAATGTGGTGATGCCCACTCGGGTTAACATATTTCATCCACGCGGCGGTCCTCGCCGGCACGATCGCGTCTCGCCAAAGCAGCATCAAGGATAGTGGCGTGTTGCGCGGGACGTGCGTGCGACTCGGCCCCAATGCGTCACTGTCGGAAGGCTCGGCGTCACCGTGTGCCACAAGCACTATGCGGTCGCATTGACGGAGGCAAAACCTCGTCCACGCCGTCGGGCCTCGGTCAGCTTGAAACAGGACAAAGTCGAAACGCCTTTCGAGTTCGGAAAACCAGGCCGAGCTTCGTTCTGTCCCCTGATCCGCCGATACGATGGTGACCGTGCCGAAGCGCTCCAGGTTCCGGGCGATCTTCTCTATGATTGGCCGGCTGTCTATCGTGTCGTCGCTGGGTATCACGCAGAATGTGCGAAATCTAAATGGCGCCGCGACGGTCGGTCGGGCGCCTTGCAGGCGTTGCACGGCGGTGGAACAGATCGCCAGCAAAACGCCCGGACAGCGCGCAACCGCGGCCTGAAGATCCTCTCGTGTGATTCGCAGAAGCTCGCTGTTCCGCACCGCCCGGATTGTCGCCGGCCGTGCTTCGCCGGTGATGAATCCGATGTCCCCGATAATATCACCGGCACCGAACCGATCGAGGAGGGTCTCCTGGCCGTCCGCCGCCTGATGGTAGGCGGCAAGCGAGCCGGTGACGACGATGTAGACGGCGTCCGGCCGCTCCCCTTGCTGGACGACGGGGACGCCGTCAGGCGCCGATATCAGCGAGCAGATCGCTGCAAGCGCCTCGATGGACACGGAATCCGCATGTGCAAATGCGCGACGAAGGTCATGGATCCAGTCATCCTGCATCCGATCTTCGCACTTTACGCCCTGTTCGGAACACAAAGGCCCACGGGATATCCAGCCGTCCGGCTTGTGCGTGAACAATTTCAGACGGTTCAAGAGGCGAAGCGTCCTGTCCGGCATGGGGCCCTGTTTGCTTTCCTCTCAATGACGTGACGGACGAGTCGCGGTTACGGTGGAGCTGGGAATATAGGAGGATGAGTGGTCCCGGCGTCCCAACAATTCGTTATCAGGAAGCAGCCGCCACGGGCGCGTAGTCAGACCACCGTGCCATTGACACATAGCAATCGCCCCAAAGGGCGGGATGAGATCATCAATCCCCGCGGTCAGCGCCGGTATGGCCCTCGCCTGGGCTACTCCTTCACCGCCCCGGTCATGGAGGACACATAATACTCCACGAAGAACGAGTAGATGATCGCCACCGGCACCGATCCCAGCAGCGATCCAGCCATCAGCGATCCCCACTGATACACATCGCCGGTCACCAGTTCCGTCAGGATCGCGACCGGCACGGTCTTTTTCTCGGTGGATTGGATGAACGCCAGGGCGTAGATGAACTCGTTCCACGACAACGTGAAGGCGAAGATGCCGGCGGAGATCAGGCCGGGGACAGCCAGCGGCAGCGTGATCCGGCGGAGGATCTGCAAACGCGAGGCACCGTCGATCAGCGCGCATTCCTCCAACTCATACGGGATCGACTTGAAATAGCCGATCAGCAGCCAGGTGCAGAACGGGATCAGAAAGGTCGGATAGGTCAGGATCAACGCGACCGGGCTGTCGAACAGGCCGAACTGGAAGATCAGCGTCGCCAGCGGAATGAACAGGATCGTCGGCGGCACCAGATACGCAAGATAGATCGCCAGCCCGGCATGCTGGGCGCCCTTGAACCGCAGCCGCTCGATCGCATAGGCCGCGAGCACGCTGGCACCAACCGAAAGGAACGTTGCAGCCGTGGCGATGCCCATGGTGGTGAGCAGCCAATGCGGATACTCGGTCTCGAACAGCAGCTTGCGGATGTTGTCCAGCGTGGGCGAGTGGACCCAGAACGGGTTGTACTGCTTGTAGTCGTACATCTCGTAGTCGGGTTTCACCGACGTGATCGCCATCCAGTAAAACGGAAACAGCAGCACGATCACGAAGATGGCCAGCGGGATATAGATCGTGATGGTGCGGCGGACCCGGGAGTCCCAGGTCAGGATCTCAGGTGCGTCCTTGGTCGAGGCGGCGAGACCTTCCTCAAGCTCTTCCGCGACGTCGGCGATCACGTCAGTCATTGTCGCTTCCCTGTTGCCATTTGCGGCGCCCGACGCCGAAGAAACACACCAGCGTCGCCACCAGCAGGAACGGGATCATCGACACGGCGATCGCCGCGCCCTCCCCGAGCTGGGACCCTGGGATGGCGCGCTGGAAGGCCAGCGTCGCCATCAGATGCGTGGAGTTGAACGGACCGCCCCGGGTGATCGCATACACGAGCTGGAAGTCGGAGAACGTGAACAGCACCGACAATGTCAGTGCCACAGACAGGATCGGCATCAGCAGCGGCACGGTGATGCGGCGAAACTTCTGCCAGCCGGTGGCACCATCCAGCAGCGCCGCCTCGTACAACGAGGGCGAAATGGTTTGCAGCCCCGCCAGCAGGGTGATCGCCACGAACGGGATACCGCGCCAGATATTGGCGACGATCAGCGACCACCGTGCAGGCCAGGGAGAACCAAGAAAATCGAAGTAGTGATCGCGCAGGTGCAGCACGTTCACTACGACGTAGGAGATGATGGAGAACTGTGGATCGTAGATCCACCACCAGGCAATCGAGGACAGCACCGTCGGCACGATCCAGGGCAGCAGGACGATCGCCCGGATAAAGGCCTTGAACGGCAAATGATGGTTCAGCAGCAAGGCCAGCCACAGCCCCAGCAGGAATTTTCCCGCCGTTGCTATGGCTGTGTAAAAGACAGTGTACCAGACGGCGTTCCAGAAGACCGGGTCGTCGAACAGCGATTCGAAGTTCTCCAACCCGATATACACGCCCGGCTGGCCGATGGTGGTGTCGGTCAGCGAGAGCCAAAGGCCGAGGCCGAGCGGGTAGGTCAGGAAGATCAGCAGCAGCCCGGCCGTGGGCAGCATGCAGAGCGTGACCAGGAACGGCTTGGAATCGAACAGCCGGCCCAGCCAGGAGTGTTGCCGTCGCGGCACCCATTGCAGGCTGGTTTCGGCGGTCGTCGCGTCCATGATCGCGCTCCCTTTTGCTAGCCTTTCAGATAGCGTGCAGCCTGGCGGGCGGCCTGTTTCACCGCTGCTTCCGGCGTGGCGTTACCGGTGGCGACGGAAGCAAACATATCGACCAGCGTATAATTGGCCGCCACCGCCGAAGACGCCGCCGAGATCGGGCCGCGGTAGCTATCGTAGTACGGCGTATCCATGCTGTCGATATACGGCTTCAACTTGGGATCGGCATCCCAGAACGCCATCTGGCCGTAGGCTTTCAAGGAGTTGGACCAGTAACCCAGGCAGCCCGCCAGCCAGGGCGCGTATTGCGGCACCTCCATCATGAAGCGCAGGTATTCCTTGCAGGCATTGGGATATTTCGTGTGCCTGAAGGCCATCGCGTTGACCACCAGCGAGGACTGCGGCGACTTCTTGGCCAGGCCGAGCGGCGGCGACTGATGATTTGTATCGGCAGCGATCGCCTGCAGTTTCGGATCGGTCGAATTCTTCGCCACGTAGTAGATCGACACGCCATTGAACGTCAGGCTGATGTCGCCTGACGCGAATGCTTTGTTGTTGCTGGGATCACCCCATGACAGCGTGCCGCTGATCATGTGCGGATACAGTTCCTTTGCGTATTTCAGGGCGGCGATCGTCTCTTTCGAATCGAGCGAGACCTTTCCGGCCGCATCGGTCAGCGATGCGCCATGCGACCACAGCAGCCAATTCGCGAAACCGTTGCCGTCGCCAACGGCATGGCCGAGCGCGAAGCCGATGGGATGGCCGATCTTGTTGAGTTTTTCGGCCATGGCGAGGAAGCCGGCATGGTCGTCGGGGATGCGGTCGTAGCCGGCCTCTTTCAGCCAGGACACGCGATAGACCGAAGCTGCGCCGCTGCCGCCCATGGGAATCGCCAGCCATTCCTTGCTACCCCAGCGGCGAGAATAGATCAGCGCCAGTTCATGCCAGCCGCCGTATTTCGCGGCGAGGTAGTCGGCGAGGTCGTTCATCGGAATCAGCTTGTCGGCGTAGATCTGCGGAGCGGAGCCAAAACCTACGATGATATCCGGCCCGGCGCCGGTGTTCGCGGTGACAGCCGTCTGTGGGAGCATATCCTCCCAGCTTACGAAATCGACGCGCACCGGGATGCCGGTCTGCTCGGTGAATTTCTTCGTGTTTTCGCGAAACAGCACTTCGTCGGGATCGACGAACTTGGCCGGGCGCAGGACACGGATGGTCGCGCCCGATTCAATTTTGAAGCTGGGGGGTTTCACGTCCTTGGTGGGAACATCCAGATCGGCGGCTCGTGCGCCGATCAGAGGTATAGTGGCCGCGCCGATCAGCGCGGTCGCGCCGGACAGGAGTGTATCGCGGCGAGTCAAGCCAGCCATTCGGTTTCCTTCCCTTCAATCCAGGCGGCTTTTTTATTGATCCCGCCCGTTCACGACTTATCCGTAGCCCCAACCCGCCGCCGTAACAAGCGCCGAAGCCTCAATGCTCGACCCTATTGGCGATCGGTGGCAGCGAGCGAAGCCACGCGATCAGCGCCGCCAGATCCTCGGGCGTCAGACGAGCCAAGTAAGCAACCGGCATGGGCGAAGACAAACGACGTCCATCGGGACGCTCGCCGGTCGTCAATGCCCGGCTGATGTCAGCATCCGTCCAGGTTCCGATCCCGGTTTCTTTGTCCGGTGTTATGTTAGCGGTCACGACGCGGTTGAATACGCCCTCCATAACGAGTCCGCCGGCGCCTAATCGGTGGGCATAGTCGCGCTGGCCGTCGGGTCCGACGGGTGTGTGGCACAGCATGCAATGGCCCATGCTGCCGAGGTAGGCGCCATAGGCAACCTGATTCTCATGCGGCGGGGCCGCGACGTGGCCGACCGGCGGGCCGTAGCTGGCAGGCGCCGGAAACTTGAACTGGGACGGCGGCGATTTACCCGCGACCGGCGGACGCGACAGCACATAGGCGGCAATGGCATGCGCATCCGCGTCGGAGATCGAGCGATAGAATGGCACCGGCATCGGCGGGCGGAGCATGCGCCCGTCGGGCGTTCGGCCGCCCCGCATCGCGGCAACCAACTGGTCTTCGGTCCAGCTGCCGATACCGGCTTGCCGGTCCGGCGTGATGTTCGGTGGATAGGCGGTGAAAGCCGGTGTCGGGATCGCGGGACCTCCGGACAGCGGGGTCAGCGGCTCGGCGCCCGACGGCGCCTGCGGTGCGTGGCAGTTGCCGCAGTTCGCAATCCCTTCCACCAGATAAGCGCCCCGCTCCAGCGCCGTCTCGGCAACGGCGGTGTGCGAGGCGGCAGCCGAACTTACCAAGAGACAAACGGACAGGTAACGACGACTCGCTTTCACCGGCGATCCCCCAAGCATTGTTGCCTGGGTAGCTTGGCACACCGCGGCAGGGGCAAGCGACCCCGGCCGCGGTGAGGCACTCAACTGGTCTTGTAATATCGCTCCGCCTGCTGCGCCGCGCGCTTCGCCGCTTGCTCGGGTGTCGCGTTGCCGGTGACGACCGAGGCAAACATGTCCACCACGGTATAGTTCGCTGTCACCGCCGACGACGCTGGCGTCACCGGCCCCTTGAAACCATCGTAGTACGGCGTGTCCATGCCGGATGCATAGGGGATAAGCTTCGGATCCTCCGACCAGAATTTCATCTGGGAATAGGCTTTCAGGGAGTTCGACCAGTAGCCGATACAATTTGACAGCCAGGGACCGTACTGATCCGCCTCCATCATGAAACGCAGATAGTCCTTGGCGGCGTTCGGATACTTGGTGTGCTTGAATACCATCGCGTTCATCGGCGTCGCCGACATCGGTGACCGCGCCGCCAGGCCCTTTGGCAGCGCCTGATGCTGAGTGTCCACTGCGATCTGGTTCAGTTTCGGATCGGGGGAACTCTTCAGGACATAATAGATCGAGACGCCATTGAAGGTCAGCCCGATGTCCCCCGCTGCATAAGCCTTGTTGTTGCCGGAGTCATTCCACGACAGCGTGCCGGACACCATGGTCTTCTGCAGCTCGGTCGCATATTTCAGGGCCGCGATGGTTTCCTTTGAATCAAGCGCGACATGCCCCTTCTCATCGACCAGCATTGCGTTGTGTGACCATAACAGCCACTGCGCGAAACCGTTGGCATCGCCCAGCGCATGACCCAGCGAAAAGCCGCAGGGGTGGCCGATCTGCTGAAGTTTCTGGCAGAGGGTCAGGAAGCCGGCATGGTCGTCCGGGATTTTGTCGTAGCCCGCTTCCTTCACCCAGGACTGGCGATAGACCACCGGCCCGGTGCCGCCACCGATCGGGATGGAAATCCATTCCTTCGTTTTCCACTTGGTACCGTAAAGCACCGCCAGTTCCTGCCAGCCGCCGTATTTCGCGCCCAGGTAGTCGGCCAGATCCGTCATATCGGCGATCTTGGTCGCATAGATCTGCGGGTCGGAGCTGAAGCCGATGACGATGTCCGGTCCGGCGCCGGTGTTGGCGACGACCGCGGTTTGCGGGCGGATATCCTCCCAGCTCAGGAAGTCGACCCGCACGGGCACGCCCGTCGCCTCGGTGTATTTCTTGCTGTTCTCCCGCCAAAAGACCTCATCCGGGTCGATGAACTTGGCCGGCCTCAGCACCCGCAGCTCGGCGCCCTTTTCCAGCTTATATTCCAATGGCTTGACGTTCGCGATCGGCACATCGGCAACGGCGGCGCGGGCGCCGATCATTGGGATGGAGGCCGCCGCGACAGATGCGGAAGCGAGCGCGAGCGTATCGCGTCGGCTGATGGACATGTCCAAAACTCCCTGCCCGGTCTATTGCCGTGGAGCCCTCGGCGACCGGAAACCCGGAGCCCCTTGGACGCGACTATCCCGCGCGGGAGCCGGAAAGCTAAAACAAAAGCGTTGGAGCAGTCCTCAACCGCGTGACCGGCCGTGTCTCCCGCGCGCCAGGATGAAAAGAGGGGAGAGCCCGGAACTCTCTCTGTTCGTCACCCATTGGCGTCGGCATCAACGCGGAACGGAGCGACGCCCGTTCCGCAATCATCATGGTCCGGGCGCGCCCTTGCCCTGATACCTATAAGGCGCGTTGTGAATTGACGATGCGTCCAACCGTGACGGCAATAGAACGAACGAGGCCGCTTAGGCGCCGAGGCGCTGACCGGTCGCCGCGTCGAACAGATGGACCAGCGCCGGGTCTGGGGTGATGTGGATCGTCTCCCCCGGCCGGGCGGCAACACGTTCCCGGAAGGCCGCGATGATCGGCGTGCCGGCAAATTCGGCCATGACCTGGGTCTCCGAGCCGGTGGGTTCGATCACGTTCACCTTGGCCGGGACGCCGCTGCCGCTCAGTTGAAAATGCTCCGGCCGGATGCCGTAAACGATCGGGCTGCCATCGGCGACGCCCCTGGTGTTGGGCAGCGGCAAGGACGTGCCCTCGTCGGAGCGAAACGCACCATCATCAACCCTGCCCTTCAGGAAATTCATGGCCGGCGAACCGATGAAGCCGGCGACGAACAGGTTCGCCGGGTTGTCGTACAATTCCAGCGGGGCGCCAATCTGCTCCACGTTGCCGCCGTTCATCACCACGATCTTGTCGGCCATGGTCATGGCCTCGATCTGGTCGTGGGTGACATAGACCGTCGTGGTGGTCAGCCGCTGATGCAGTTCCTTGATCTCGGCCCGCATCGCCACGCGCAGCTTGGCGTCCAGGTTGGACAGCGGTTCGTCGAACAGGAACACCTGAGGATCGCGGACGATCGCCCGGCCCATCGCCACGCGCTGCCGCTGACCGCCGGAGAGCTGACGCGGATAGCGGTTCAGATACGGCTTCAGGCTCAGGATCTCGGCGGCTCGCCCGACCTTCTGGTCGATCACGGCCTTCGGCGCGCTGGCCAGGCTCAGGGCGAAGGCCATGTTGTCGCGCACCGTCATATGCGGATAGAGCGCGTAGTTCTGGAACACCATCGCGATGTCACGTTCCTTGGGGGCGACGTCGTTGACCACCCGGCCGCCAATCGCGATCTCACCGCCCGTGATGTTCTCCAGCCCGGCGATCATTCGAAGTAGGGTCGATTTCCCGCAGCCCGACGGGCCGACGAGGATGACGAACTCACCGTCCTCGATCTCGACGCTGACGCCGTGCAGCACTTCCGTGGAACCGTATCGCTTACGAACGTCGCGGATGGACACCGTCGCCATGTTTATCTTTCCCCCAGCGTGGCCGCGCTTTCTGTCTGCACGACTCTCTCTCTACCGCCTTCTTCGCATGCGAGGGCTGCCCGCGCAAAGGGGTGACGCCATCACGCCAAAGCGTTAACGCCTGCCGCCATGCCACATAAGAATCACCACCACGGGAAGCCGATCCCGGTCGGCCGCGCGGAATTCGGCGTGTCGGAGTTCGGCGTGTCGCGCTTCGAGTTCCACGATCCCTATTATCTGGCGGTCAGCCTGTCCTGGCCCGGCTTCGCCGTCGCCATGCTGGCCTGCTGGCTGGCAATCAATCTCGGCTTCGCCCTGCTCTATGCCCTGAGCCCTGGCGATGTCACCAATCTCGCTCCGGGCTCCTTCGCCGACGCGTTCTTCTTCAGCATCGAGACGATGACAACCGTCGGCTACGGGGTGATGGCGCCGGCCACCACCTATGCCCATATCGTCTCGGCCGCGGAGATCGTGACCGGCATGGCGTTCACCGCGATCGTCACCGGACTGCTGTTTGTCCGCTTTTCCCGGCCCAATGCGAAACTGATTTACGCCGACGATGTAGTGGTCGCCATGCGGCACGGCCAGCCGACCCTGATGTTGCGCGTCGCCAGTGGCCGGATGACCATCACGAGCAGCGCCACTGCACGGCTGCTAGTACGGCTGGTAGAGCGAAAATCAGACGGGGTCTTCGTCCGGAGCATCCACGAGCTGCGCCTGCAGGAAGCGCATATGCCGCTGTTCGTCATGCCCTGGACGCTGATGCACGTGATCGACGAAACCAGCCCGCTGTACGGTCATAACGCCGAGACATTGGCTCGGGGAAATGGCCACCTGTTCGTGACCATCGAGGCGCGCGACCATGCGCTGGCGGCGCAGGTGTGGGACATAAAGAACTACCAGGCGCATCACATCCGGTTTGGGATGCGCTTCGCCAATGCCGTCACGCTGGATGAGACGGGCCACGCCACCATCGACCTGGCCCGCATCGGCTTGCTGGAACCGGACAGCGACGTGATGCCGGGAGTCTGATGTCCCGCTGTGTCATCACCGCCACAATTTGGTAATTGGGCCGCATCCGGTTGATCTGCGTCAACCCTATTCCCGGCCCGAAATAGTTTTCTGCCTCGCGACCGGCACGGTGCCGGCATTTGATGGCGCACCGGCTTTCCACGGCCAGGCGCGAGGAGAGATGATGAAGACGACACTTTTCGCCACGACTTTGCTGAGTGCCATGGCATTCGGTTTCGCGGCATCCGCCCAAAGCCCGCTGGACATGAACGAGCCGCTCGTCGGTAAGGAAGCCGGGACATTCATGATCCGTGCCCGTGCGATCGGCATCATCCCGCTTACGTCATCCAGCTCGGTTTCCGCGATTGGCGGTCACGTCAGTGCCACGGCGCAGGCGGCGCCGGAGCTCGATTTCTCCTACTTCTTCACCGACCACATCGCCCTTGAGCTGATCGCCGCGACGACCAGACATGAGGTTTCCGCCCAACGAACCGCGCTTGGCAAGGTCGATGTCGGCAGCGTGTGGGCACTCCCCCCAACGCTGACCCTGCAATACCATTTCCTGCCGCATTCCGCGTTCAGCCCTTATGTCGGCGTCGGCCTGAACGTGACGGTCTGGTATGGCGAAAGTGCCGCATCGCCGACGGTCACGCATTTCAGTGTCGGGAACGGCGTGGGTCCGGCGTTGCAGGCTGGTATCGACTACAACTTCTCCGGTCACTGGTTCGCCAACCTAGACGTGAAGCAGATCTTCCTGAACACCGACGCGCATGTTGACGCCTTGGGCACGACGGTGAAAGCCCGGACCGCAATGAACCCCCTGGTTGTCGGCATGGGCATCGGTTACCGGTTCTGACGAGCGTCTGCCTGGAGCCGCGTGCCCCAGTGTGAAACCGCTTCAGGCTGATCGCACAGCCTGAAGCGGTCTTTTCTTGCCCGAGAAAACGATCGCGCTTTACGTCAGGCGTTGCCACGCCAACGCCAGGAGCAGCATGGCGTTGAGCGCCATCAGCACCGGCGCGGCCCGCGTCACGCCGCGGCTCCATCGCCGTCCCGCCGCATGGCCGGCAACGCCGATCACCATCAGGCTCGGCGTCGTTCCCATCCCGAATGCGAGCATCGCGGCGGCCCCCAGCGCAGGGTTCGCCGAGGCCGCGGCCGCGGCGATCGCGGCATAGAGAAAGCCACATGGCAGGAAGCCCAGCGCCACGCCGAGAAGATATTCGCCGAACACCGAGCCGCGCCGGATTCGCCGGGTGAACCCGCCGATCATTTTGCTCCAGAAGCGGGGGGCACGATCGAACCGGGATCCGGATGGCAGGATACGTGCCAACGCATGCATCAGAAACAGGAGCGCGGCCACCACCAGCAGCACGGCCGAAAGGCCTCCCAACCAGGCGACCTGTCCGAGTACAGCAGCCGAGCCGGCCGCCAGGGCACCGAGCCCGGCATACGTGGTCAGGCGGCCAAGATGGTACGGAAGCAGCAAGCCGTTACCCATCCGCTGCCATTCGCACAGCCGTTCCGTCGGCAGCCGAGCCATACGTTCGGACATCTGACCGAGGACGAAGACACCACACATCGGGCCGCAATGCACCACGCTGCCGGCGGCACCGGCGGCAAACATGCCGAACAGCAGGCCACCCTGAAGGGCGGTGTCGGACGCGCAAAATGCGCCCAACCACTGGAAATGTTCCATCATCAGCAACCCTGCCTGGCATACCGCCGCGCCGCATTGATGTGAATCAATGTCAATCATTTGTCCACAACGCACGCTTGGCCTACGAATCAGGAGAAGCCAGGAGTGGTGGAGATGGAAGACAACCTAAGCGATATCGTCGTTGGGCTGATGATGGCCGTGTTTGGCCTCATCGGCCTGTTTCTCGTTGCCGGTGCCGCCGACGCCGAGATGTATGTGTTCGGACTCGCTCTGAGCGCGTTCGCTGTTTGTTTCGATTTTGGCCTGATTCGGCGCTACTACGACAGGCAAGACGTGGCGCGGGCTGCAGTGCGGGAACACACCCATGTCTGATGGCGTCCTCGCCGCACGGCCGGTCATTTACAATGACGCGGTGGTGAAGAAATTCGTCATCGCCACGATGTTCTGGGGCATTGTCGCGTTTCTGGTGGGCGTCTATATCGCTGCCGAACTGGCTTGGCCCTCCCTCAATCTCGGCCTTTCCTTCACCAACTTCGGCCGGTTGCGCCCGGTCCACACGTCAGCGGCGATCTTCGCCTTCGGCGGATCGGCGCTGCTCGGGACCTCGATGTATGTCGTGCAGCGGACTTGTCGGGCGCGGCTGTTCGGCGGCGACGCGCTGGCGGACTTCGTGTTCTGGGGCTACCAGTTTTTCATTGTCATGGCAGCACTCAGCTATGTGATGGGCTTCAGCCAGAGCAAGGAATATGCCGAGCCGGAATGGCATATCGACATTTGGCTGACGATCGTGTGGGTGGCCTACCTACTCGTGTTTCTTGGGACGATAATGAAACGGACCGAGCCGCACATCTACGTGGCGAACTGGTTCTATCTGGCCTTCATCGTCACGATCGCCATGCTTCACATCGTCAACAACGCGGCGCTGCCGATCTCGCTCTACTCGGCCAAGAGCTACTCGGCCTACTCCGGCGTTCAGGATGCGCTGGTGCAATGGTGGTACGGCCACAATGCGGTGGGTTTCTTCCTGACGGCCGGCTTCCTGGGGATGATGTACTACTTCATTCCGAAAGCAGCTGGCCGGCCAGTCTATTCCTACCGGCTGTCGATCGTCCATTTCTGGACGCTGATCTTCCTGTACATCTGGGCCGGTCCGCACCATCTGCACTGGACTGCCCTGCCCGACTGGACGCAGACGCTCGGTATGGCATTCTCCATCATGCTGTGGATGCCGTCCTGGGGCGGCATGATTAACGGCATCATGACCCTGTCCGGCGCGTGGGATAAGCTGCGGACGGATCCCGGGCTGCGTTTCTCGGTCACCGCCGTGGGCTTCTACGGCATGTCCACCTTCGAAGGTCCGGTGATGTCGGTGCGGGAAGTCAACGCGCTCTCGCACTACACCGATTGGACCATCGGGCACGTCCATTCGGGCGCGCTGGGATGGGTCGCCTTCATCACCTTCGGCGCGATGTACTACCTGGTGCCCGTGCTCTGGGGCCGCAAGGCACTTTACTCCACACGTCTTGCGTCCTGGCACTACTGGATCTCGACGCTCGGCATCGTACTCTACATCGTTTCGATGTGGGTGGCCGGCATCATGGAAGGCCTGATGTGGCGCGCATACGACAAGTTCGGCTTCCTGCAATACTCGTTCGTCGAATCCGTCGTCGCGGTCCACCCGTTCTTCGTGATCCGCATGCTGGGCGGGGTGTTCTTCCTGCTTGGAGGCCTGATCATGGTCTACAACCTGATCCGTACCGTCACCAGCCCGACCACGGAGCTGCCGCGCCAGGGCCTCGCCGCTCCGGCCTTGGCGGCCAACCTTGGCGTGGCAGGAGCCTGAGACAATGTTCATTCGCCACGAATTCTTCGAAAAGAACGCGATACTCCTTCTGATCGGAACCCTGCTGACGGTCGCGGTCGGCGGTATCGTCGAGATCGTGCCGTTATTCACCATCGAAACGACGGTGGAGCATGTGGAAGGCATGCGCCCCTACTCTCCGCTGGAGTTGCGGGGTCGCGACATCTATGTCCGGGAAGGCTGCTACCTGTGCCACAGCCAGCAGATCCGCACGCTGCGGGATGAGGTGGAACGCTACGGCCATTACTCCATCGCCGCGGAAAGCATGTACGATCATCCGTTCCAATGGGGGTCGAAGCGCATCGGCCCCGACCTGGCGCGCGTCGGCGGCAAATATTCCAACGACTGGCACTACGCCCATCTCGAGAACGCGCAGGAGGTAGTGCCCGAATCGTTGATGCCGCATTACGCGTTCCTGGCTGAAACCCCGATCGATCCGAGCGATATCGCGGATCGCATGCGGACCCTGCGCACTCTGGGTGTGCCTTACACGGACGAGCAGATCGCCGATGCGAAAGCCGACCTGGCGACGCAGGCCGACCCGAACGCGGACAGCGCCAAACTGCTGGCGCGTTATCCGAAGGCCAACGTCGTGCCTGGCGACGGGCATCGGGTCACCGAGATGGATGCCCTGGTTGCCTACTTGCAGATGCTCGGCACGCTCGTGAACTTCGCCGACACCAACACGGAAAGGCTACAGCAATGACCGAGCTGTTAAGACTCGTGAGCTGGTTCGAACATTACTCCGTCGTGGTCATGACGCTGGTGTTCGTCGCGATCGTCGCAGCCACCTACTGGCCCGGCCGCAAGGCACGGATCGAGCAGCAGGGCCACATTCCGCTTGAGGATGACGTGTAGTGCCAACCAAGATCGAAAAGGACGCCGTGACCGGCCGCGAGACAACCGGTCACGAGTGGGACGGCGTTAAGGAGCTGGATACGCCGCTGCCCAAATGGTGGTTGTATGTCTTCTTTGCCTGCATCGCCTGGGCCGCCGGTATGTTCGTGCTGTATCCGTCGATCCCTTATGGAAAGGGATACTTCCACGGTGTGCTGGGCTATTCCCAGCGGGCGGCCGTCGATGCCGATGTGGCCAAACTCATCGCTCAGCGCAAAGGCTCGATGGACAAGATCGCGGCACTGTCGTTCGACGCCATCAAGGCCGATCCCGCGCTGATGGAGGTCGCCCTGACCAGCGGCCGCATCACCTTCGCCGAGAACTGCCAGCCCTGCCACGGGCCGGGCGGCGGCGGTCGTCCAGGCTTCCCGGCGCTGGCCGCCGGCGCCTGGATCTGGGGCGGCACGCTGGCCGATATCCAGCAGACCGTGACGCACGGCATTCGCAGCGCCGACGCCGATGCGCGGCAGAGCGCGATGCCACGGTTCGGCGCCGATGGCATGCTGAAGCCGGCGGAAATCGAGGCTGTCGCCGACTACGTGTGGGCGACGTTCTACGGTCACCCGACGGCCGGCCAGGACGTGTCGGCCGGTGCCAAGATATTCGCGGACAACTGCGTCGCATGCCACGGCGATAAGGGTCAGGGTAACCGTGACATGGGTGCGCCCAGGCTGGCCAGCCATGTCCACCTTTATGGCGACACAAGAGAAACGATTGTCAGCCAGGTGACGCTGCCACGCCAAGGTGTGATGCCAAATTGGGGCACGAGGCTCGATCCAGCCACGATCAAATCGGTGGCTCTGTACGTCCATTCGCTGGGCGGCGGGGAGTAGGAGTATCGCCGTGTCACGCATCAGCAAAGACGACCGGCGCCTGCAACTGCAGCGGGAGGCGCAGGGGGATCACCTCTACGCCAACCGCGTGCGGGTCTATCCGAAAGACGTGCACGGTGTGGTTCGCCGCACCAAATGGGCGATCCTGGTACTCTGCCTGACCATCTACTATCTGTTGCCCTGGCTGCGGTGGTCCCGCGGCCCAGGGCGCCCCACCCAGGCTGTGCTGCTCGACATCACGAATGAGCGTTTCTACTTTTTCAACCTGGAGCTTTGGCCGCAGGACATCTGGCTGCTGGCCGGATTGTTGATCCTGGGCGCGGTCGCACTGTTCCTCGTGACCAGCCTCTTCGGTCGCCTGTGGTGCGGCTATACCTGTCCGCAGACGGTCTGGACCGACCTCTTCATGTGGATCGAGCGGAAGATCGAAGGCGACCGCAACGAACGCATGCAGCGCGATGCCGCGGCGTTGAACGCGGATACGATCTGGAAGAAGTTTCTCAAGCATTCCATCTGGCTCGCCATCGCGTTCTGGACCGGCGGCGCGTGGATCATGTACTACGTCGATGCACCGACCGTGACTGTCGAGTTCTGGACCGGCCGGGCATCCAACGAAGTCTATTTCTTCACCTGGCTGTTCACATTTACCACGTACGTCCTCGCCGGATGGGCGCGCGAACAGGTGTGCACCTATATGTGCCCCTGGCCCCGCTTCCAGTCCGCGATGCTGGACGACCAGAGCTTCACGGTCACCTACCAGGGTTGGCGCGGTGAGCCCCGAAGCCGGGGCAAGCGCGTGGCTGGCGCTCCGCAGGCCGGGGACTGCGTCGATTGCGGCGCCTGCGTCATGGCCTGCCCCACCGGCATCGACATCCGCGACGGCATCCAGCTTGAATGCATCAATTGCGGCCTGTGCATCGATGCCTGCAACCACGTGATGGAGCGCACCCACCAGGACAAGTGGCTCATCACATGGGATACGCTCGCGCGGCAGGCGGCAAAGAAGACCGGGCGGCACGAACCGATCAAGATTCTGCGTCCCCGCACCATCATCTATGTCTCGGTCCTGCTGGTCGCCATGATCGGGATGACCGTCGCGCTGGCGACACGGTCCACTCTGGAATTGTCGGTCCAACGCGATCGGGCACCCGTGTTCGTGCCTTTGGCCGACGGCAGCATTCGCAACGGCTACACGGTGAAGATCGCCAACAAGACACAGATGAATGGAGCATTCGACCTGAGCATCGGCGGCCTGCCGGGGTCAACGATGGTGATCGCCGAGGGCGATCCGAAGCCTGTCACGGTGCTGCGTGTCCTAAGTGCATCCGATGAAGTTGATACTTTCCGCGTGCTGGTCACCGCTCGGCCAACGGCGCTGACGGATGGCTCCCAGCCGGTCGATTTCGTGCTGCGCGACAGCGCGACCGGCAAGCAGACCGTGTATCATTCAACTTTCATGGGGCCGCCCGGATATGCGGGCGGCGTACGCTGACGAGCTGGTGGACAAAATGAACACTAATGTATGGCGCTGGTTTCCCCACGGACTTATCGGCTCAATGGCTATCGTATTCGCCGTAAACGGCTACATGGTTTACACGGCCATGCACAGCTTCCCGGGCGTCGCGGGCACTGACGGGTTCGATCTCAGCAACGATTACAAGCGGGTATTGGCTGCGGCGCAGCAGCAAGCGGCGCTTGGCTGGCAGATCGAGGCTGACGTGGACGCCGCACAGTATCCGGTGATCCGGCTGACCGATCGAACCGGCGCACCGCTCACCGCCACCGCGATCGATGCCCATGCCGAGCGGCCGGTCGGCCCGGCGGAAACAACCGCCCTGACGTTCCGGCCGGTCGGACAAGGCCGGTATCAGGCCGATACATCGCTGTTCTCCGGCCAATGGGACGTGATGCTGACGGTACACGCGGACGGGCGACTGTACAGCGCGACGCGGCGTGTGGTGGTGAAGTAATGCCATGAGTGCGACCATCGCGGCACCGCTGGCCGCGGCGGAAAGCGCGGATGCGGTTTGCGCGCATTGCGGACTGCCGGCCGCGCCCGGGCGGCGCTTTTGCTGCCCCGGCTGCGCGGCCGCGCACGACATCATCCAGGGCCTGGGTCTTGGCCAATACTACCGCCAGCGCCTGCTTGCGGTCGGCGCCCGCGCCTTGCGGCCGGAACCGGCGGAGCGGTGGGACCTCGCGCGTCACGTGGTTACGAAGGCGGATGGCACGAAGGAACTGACACTCGCCGTTGACGGGTTGCAATGCGGTGCCTGCGTCTGGCTGATCGAATCCGTTCTGGCAAAGGAGCCGGGCGTGCTGGCAGGCCGCGTCAACATGACGACCCGCCGGCTGCGCCTGGGCTGGAGCGGCACCGACGCCGACGCCGACCGGTTGGTCGGGCGGATCGAGGCGCTGGGCTATCGGCTGGTGCCGTTCGATGTTTCCGCGTTGGCCGCCACACAGGACCGCACCGGGCGGATGCTGTTGCGCTCGCTGGCGGTCGCGGGGTTCGCGGCAGGCAACGTGATGCTGATTTCGATCGGCATCTGGGCCGGTCAGGGCCGGGTGCTCGACCACATCGGGCCGGCGACGATGGCTCTGCTGCATTGGATTTCGGCGCTGATCGCCATGCCGGCGATCGCCTATGCTGGAAGACCGTTCTTCGCCTCCGCGCTGGCGGCCCTGCGGCAGCGGCGCACCAACATGGACGTGCCGATCAGCCTGGGTGTCCTGCTGGTCACCGGCATGAGCCTGGAAGAAACGATCGCCGGCGGCGCGCACACCTATTTCGATTCCGCGATCACCCTGCTGTTCTTCCTGCTGATCGGCCGCGTGCTGGATCACCGGGCGCGTGGCCAGGCGCGGGCGACGGCCGAGCAATTGCTTGCTCTGCGCGCGACCGATGTGGCCGTGGTACAGCCGGACGGAACCATCCGCCGTTGCGCGCAGGAGCAGGTTGCCCAGGGCGACCACGTCCTGGTCGCGACGGGTGAGCGGATCGGTGTCGATGGCGTTCTGGAACGAGGCAGTGCCGCGCTCGATACAAGCCTCGTCACCGGAGAGAGCTTGCCTGTGAACGCCGAACCCGGCACGGCCGTCTATGCCGGCACGCTGAACCTTGGTGCCACGCTGACGGTCCGGGCGACGGCGACCGGCGGTGCCACGCTGCTCGCCGAATGCGTGCGGCTGATCGAGGCCGCCGAAACACGGCGCGGGCGTTTCGTCGTGCTCGCCGACCGGGTGGCGCGCCGCTATGCGCCGACGGTGCATCTCTGTGCGCTGCTGACATTCCTGTGGTGGTTCTTCGTAGCCGGGGTCCCAGCCGGACAGGCGTTGTTAACGGCGAGTGCCGTGCTGATCATCACCTGCCCCTGCGCGCTGGCGCTGGCCGTGCCGGCCGTGCAGGTGATCGCGACTGGACGGCTGTTCCGCGGCGGGATGCTGCTGAAATCGCCGAC
>JARLIN010000166.1 GCA_031291715.1 Rhodopila sp.
GCAAGCGGTGCTGTGATTGTCGACGTCGAAGATACCGTCGTGCTGGCTACCGTGGTCGGCGACAAGACCGCCAAGCCGGGTCAGGATTTCTTCCCGCTGACGGTCAACTACCACGAAAAGGCGTTCGCCGCCGGCAAGATCCCGGGTGGCTTCTTCAAGCGCGAAGGCCGGCCGAGCGAGGCCGAAGTGCTGAAAAGCCGCCTGATCGACCGCCCGATCCGCCCGCTGTTCCCGGAAGGTTTCCGGAATGAAGTCCAGATCGTCGCCACGGTCCTGAGCTACGACAACGAGAACGACCCCGATGTCGTGTCGATGATCGGCTGCTCCGCCGCGCTGACCCTGTCCGGAATTCCGTTCTTCGGCCCGATCGCTGCCGCCCGCGTCGGCTACCAGGATGGCCAGTACATCCTGAACCCGACCGCCGACCAGATGAAGACCAGCGAGCTTGAGCTGGTTCTCGCCGGCACCGCCGAGGGCGTGCTGATGGTCGAATCCGAGGCGCAGGAACTCTCGGAAGAGATCATGCTGGGTGCCGTGACCTTTGGGCACGCGGCCTTCCAGCCGGTGATCACAGCGATCATCGAACTCGCCGAACACGCCGCGAAAGAGCCCTGGCCGCTGACGGAGAAAAGCGCCGAGGAAGTCGCCCTCGCCGCCCGCGTCGATGCCCTGGGCCGCGCCGGCATCGCCGAAGCCTATCAGGAGAAGGTCAAGCAGGCCCGCTACGAAAAGGTGGGCGCCGCCAAGAAGGCCGCCGCCGCCGCGCTGGCCGCCGAAGGGCTGGACCCGGAGAAGGCAAAGGGCCTGTTCAAGGACCTGGAAGCCGACGTCGTCCGCAACGCCATCCTGGATACCGGCCTGCGCATCGATGGGCGCGACACCCGCACCGTCCGCCCGATCATCGCCGAAGTCGGCATCCTTCCGCGTGCGCACGGGTCCGCCCTGTTCACCCGCGGGGAAACGCAGGCCTTCTGCGTCGCCACCCTGGGCACCGGCCAGGACGAACAGGTCGTGGACGCCCTGCTGGGCGAATACCGCGAGCATTTCATGCTGCACTACAACTTCCCTCCGTACTCGGTAGGCGAGGCGGGCCGCATGGGCTCCCCCGGCCGGCGTGAAGTCGGTCACGGCAAGCTGGCCTGGCGCGCCGTCCATCCGCTGCTGCCGTCGAAGGACAAGTTCCCGTACACCATGCGTGTGGTGTCCGAGATCACCGAGTCCAACGGCTCGTCCTCCATGGCGACCGTGTGCGGCACGTCCCTGGCGCTGATGGATGCCGGCGTTCCCCTGAAGCGGCCGGTGGCGGGCATCGCCATGGGCCTGATCAAGGAAGACCGCGGATTCGCCGTGCTGTCCGACATCCTGGGTGACGAAGACCACCTGGGCGACATGGACTTCAAGGTGGCGGGAACCGAGGCCGGTGTGACCAGCCTGCAGATGGACATCAAGATCACCTCCATCACCTTCGACATCATGAAGACGGCGCTGGATCAGGCGAAGGATGGGCGGCTGCACATCCTGGGCGAGATGGCGAAGGCGCTGACCGGTGCCCGCGGCGATGTCGCCCAGACGGCGCCGCGCATCACCATCATCAACGTGCCGAAGGAGAAGATCCGCGAAGTCATCGGCACGGGCGGCAAGGTGATCCGCGAGATCGTCGAGCAGACCAAGTGCAAGATCGACATCGATGACGACGGCACCATCAAGATCGCCGCCACCGACTCGGACCAGGCGCAGAAGGCGATCGACTGGATCCGTGGCATCGTGGCGGAGCCGGAGATTGGCGTGATCTACAACGGCAAGGTCGTGAAAACCGCCGATTTCGGCGCTTTCGTGAACTTCCTGGGGTCCAAGGACGGGCTGGTTCACATCAGTGAGCTGACCCAGGGCCGAGTCGGCAAGACCACGGACGTGGTCAACCAGGGCGACGCGGTGAAGGTCAAGGTCATCGGCTTCGATGAGCGCGGCAAGGTGAAGCTGTCGATGCGGGTTGTCGATCAGGCGACCGGCGCCGATATCACCGACCAGGTTGGCGCGAAGCCGGCCCGGGGCGGCGACCGGCCGGAGCGCGGCGAACGGGGTGAGCGCGGCGAACGCCGGGAGCGGTTTGACCGCTCTCCGGCGGGCGAAGGCGAGCAGCAGCCCGTGATCAGCGATTGAGTCACAGAACAAACTTGTCCGTAATTCCACGGAAACACTTGCATCCGTCAGCGGGCGCCTTATCGGTTATCCGGTAAGGCACCCCTGCGGGAGCACAAGAATCAAGGGGTCAAAGGGACCCCGCTGGCTTTCCAAGGGATTGGCCTTTCGAGGGGCATACGGCCATGCGAGCGATCAACGCGATACGGATGGGCGGAGTTGACGTCCTCCCCCTGGTGGAAGGCGGCAAGGGCGTCGCCATCTCCAACGGCCTTTCCGCCGGCCATTGGGCACTGGGCGGCGGCGTCGGCACGTTCAGCGCAGTCAATGCCGACAGTTTCGACGCGGATGGCAAGCTCATCCCGCAGCTTTATCACGGCCGCACGCGGCGTGAACGGCACGAGGAACTCGTTGCCTACGCCGTCCAGGGCGCCCTGACACAAGCCAGGCGGGCCTGGGACGTGACCGGCGGCAAGGGCCGCATCCACGCCAACATCCTGTGGGAGATGGGCGCCGCGGAGCGCATCATCACCGAGGTGCTGGAACAGGCGAAGGGCCTGATCCACGGCATCACCTGCGGCGCCGGCATGCCTTACCGGCTGTCCGACATCGCCGCGCGATTCAACGTGTACTATTACCCGATCATCTCCTCGGCCCGCGCCTTCAATGCGCTGTGGAAGCGGGCCTACTCCAAGACCGCCGAACTGCTGGGCGGCGTGGTCTATGAAGATCCCTGGCTTGCCGGCGGCCATAACGGCTTGTCGAACGGCGAGGATCCGCTGCGGCCGGAAGACCCATATCCCCGCGTGATGGCCCTGCGGAAGGTCATGCGCGACTTCGGCCTGCACGAAACCCCGATCATCATGGCCGGCGGCGTCTGGTGCCTGGAGGAGTGGGAGAACTGGATCGACAACCCCGAGCTGGGTCCGATGGCGTTCCAGTTCGGCACCCGCCCCCTGCTGACGCAGGAAAGCCCGATCGGCGATGCCTGGAAACGGCGCCTGCTGACGTTGAAGGAGGGCGATGTCTTCCTCAACCGGTTCAGCCCGACCGGCTTCTACTCCAGCGCGGTGAACAATGGGTTCATCAACGAACTGCGCGAGCGGAACGAGCGTCAGGTGGCGTTCACCACCGAAACCATCGGCGAACACGTCGCTGAATACGGCGTCGGCCCGCGCAAGCGGATCGTCTATCTGACGTTTGCCGACCGGGAACGCGCCCAGGCGTGGGAGCGGCAAGGTTTCACCGATGCGCTGCGCACGCCGGACTCGACGCTGATCTTCGTCACGCCGGAAAAGGCGCGGGAAATCCTGGAGGACCAGACAGCCTGCATGGGCTGCCTGAGTTCCTGCCGGTTCTCCAACTGGGCACAGCATGAGCCGGACTACAGCAACGGCAAGAAGGCCGATCCGCGCAGCTTCTGCATCCAGAAGACGCTGCAGGACATCGCGCATCAAAGCGACCAGCCGGACGCGGTGGAGCGGAACCTGATGTTCAGCGGCCATAACGCGTACCGGTTCGGGAAGGACCCGTTCTACTCGAACGGCTTCATCCCGACGGTGAAGCAGTTGGTAGAGCGGCTGCTGACGGGACGGTAGGCGGTTTATTCCGCCCCAACGGCGGGGGCAGGCGCATGGCGGGGCAAATCAGCCCCGCCGGTGGGGGCACAAGCATGGCGGGGCAAATCAGCCCCGCCGGGGCGCGCCGAACGGGCATCCCCCGTGCTCGACCCGGCAAATCCGTCCCCCGGCCCCGCTGCACAACCCCGGGCCGCACCCGCGTACGCGCCGCACCAACCCCGCCAGTGACGCGATAAACCCCGCATCCGCATTCTGTGTCGGCACGCGGAAGTAACCCGGCACGCCCAGCTTTACCGCCAGGTCGCGATACTCCACATCCAGTTCCACCAGCGTCTCGCTGTGCTCGGACACGAACGCGATCGGCACCACCAGCACCGCGGTCTTGTCGTGCGCGGCCCGCTCGATTTCGGCTTCCGTGCTCGGCTCGATCCATTTCTGCGGCGTGGCGCGGGACTGATAGCAGATCGTGTAATCAATGGTTTCGCCCCACGCCGCGATCACCGCCGCGACGGTCTGCTCCACCTGCCACTGATACGGATCGCCGCGCTTCACGATCGTCTCCGGCAACCCATGCGCCGAAAACAGCACTCGCAACTTCACCGCCGGATCGAGCGAGGCCCGTGCGCGCTCATACCCCGCCCGCACCAGCGCCGCCGCCGCCGCGGCATAGGCGGTATCCACCGGATAGCAGCATAGACTCGTGGTCCGCGCCGCCAGCCCGACCCGCGCCGCTGCCTCCCGCCACGCGGTCAGTGAACTTCCGGTCGTCGTTGTCGAGAACTGGGGATACAGCGGCAGCAGCACGACCTCGTCCGGCCCCCACGCCTTCACTGCCCTGGCGGCTTCCAGGCTGAATGGATGCCAGTAGCGCATGGCGATGAAGCACTTCGCCTCAATCTCCGGCAACGCCACCTCCAGCGCCGCGGCTTGCTCCGTGGTCAGCTCCAGCAACGGGGATTTTCCGCCCAGCAGCGCGTAATTCGCCGTCGCCGGCGCGACGCGCGCCCGGGCAATGAACCGTGCCAGGAATGGCCGCACGAAGAACGGCACCCGCAGGATCGCCGGGTCGCGGAACAGATTCAGCAGAAACGGCTTGATCGCCTCGGGCCGATCCGGGCCACCCAGGTTGAACAGTACGATCGCGACCTTGTGGCGTTGTGGGGACGTTACCGGAGCAGCGACGGCACGGGCCACCGAACCCGTCATGGCAGTCGGGCCAGATGCCTCGGGTTCGCTGCGGTTCTTATCCGGCACGCACCAACTCCAGCAGCGCCGCCACATGCTCCGGCGGGGTCTGTGGCACGATCCCGTGCCCCAGATTGAAGATGAACGGCCGCCCGCGCATCGCGTTCAGGATGCCCATGGCCTCCGCCTCCATTGCCTTTCCACCCGCGACCACCGCCAGTGGATCGAGGTTCCCCTGCACCGCCACATGCGCCGGCAGCATCGCCGCGACGGCCGCGATATCGCTGCCGGTATCGACGCCGACCGCGTCCACCCCGGTCGCGGCATAATCAAGTGTCATCACACCGGCCAGCCGCGGAAACCCGATCAGCGGCACCCCGGGATGGCGCTCCTTCAGCGCCGCCACGATTCGGGCCGCCGGCGCGATCACATGCGCCCGGAACAGCGAGGGCGACAGCACGCCCGCCCAGGAATCAAACAGCATCAACGCCTCGGCCCCAGCAATCACCTGAGCCGAAAGGTACTCGATCGTCGCGTCAGTCAGCACATTCATCAGCTGCTGAAACAGCTCGGGCCGGGAATAGGCCATTCCGCGCACGGCGGCGAAATCCTTCGATCCTCCGCCCTCGACCATATAACAGGCGACGGTGAACGGAGCGCCCGCGAACCCGATCAGCGTGGTCTCCGCGAACCCCTCTCGCACCAACCCGGACCGCACCAGCCGTACGGTTTCCATGATCGGGGCGACTTTCTCGGCCACCCGTGCGGGGTCCAGAGCCGCCACCGCGGCCTCATCCCGCAACTTCGGCAGAACCGGCCCCTCACCCTCCTTGAATTCCAGTCCGTGGCCCAACGCCCACGGCAGCATCAGGATGTCGCTGAACAGGATCGCCGCGTCGAACCCATACCGGCGGATCGGCTGCAACGTCACCTCGGCGGCCAGTTCCGGAGTCGTGCATAGCGCGACGAAATCCTTCACCCCGGCCCGCACCGCCCGGTATTCCGGCAGATACCGTCCGGCCTGACGCATCAGCCAAACCGGCGGCGGCCACACCGCCTCCCCGCTCAAAGCCCGCAGCAACCGTTTCATGTCAACGTCCATTTACCCGAGATGGGCCTTCGCCGCCTGTCTCCAAGCTCTGGACGCGGCGGTCAAGCGACGAACGCATGCTCCCGCACACCACCCGAGACGGAAGCCAACCTGCGGTGATCCCTCGCCATGGTCTCAAGCGACGCTGCTGCGCGCGCCATCGCGCCCGACCAATCACCCGGTTGCTCCTGCCGGAAGATCGTCAGGTGCGGATACCATGGGCTGTCCGCACGCCCGCTCAGCCAGCGCCAGCAGCCGTCGTAGCGGTCGAGCAGGAAGACCGGTTTCCCGACAAGCCCCGCCAGGTGCACCACGCTGGTATCGACGCTGACCACCACATCGAGGCCGGCGATGATCGCCGCGGTATCGGCGAAATCCCCCACATCCGGCATTGGGTCGCACAACGTCAGCGCCGGCGGCCGAACCTGCCGCGCCGCCGGCCCCGCCTGCAAACTGACGAACACCACCCCTGGCACGGAAAACGACGGCTCGAACGCCGCCAACCCCGCGCTGCGCCGCCGGTCGAGTGTTCCGAACCCGGGCAGCGACGGCCTGGCCTGTCCCGCCCAGACCAGCCCTACCCGCAAACGCCCTCCACGCGGCAGGTGCCCTGCCCAGCGCCGGACCAGCGCCGGGTCCAGCACCACATCCGGCACCGGGGGAATGGTTCCCACTGTCGTGCCGGAGGCGCGCGGCAGGGGCATGCCGGAGGCGCGGGACAGGCTCGTGCCAAACACCCGGGGCAGGCTGAACATCGGACAGACGTAATCGTGCGGCGGCAGCCGTCGGGAGTCGGTGACGATCTCCGCCACACCCGGCACGGTCTGCATCACCCGCGCCAGCACCGGCGGCACACATGCGACGACCCGCGCACCACGTTCGGCCAGCAGCGGCAGATAGCGCAGGAACTGCAAGGTGTCGCCGAATCCGTCCTCATGCAGCGCCAGGATGGTCATGCCCACAAGGCTGTTGCCCGGTCGCAGCGACGGCATAAGCCGGGTGGGATCGATCGCCGGCGCCCCTGCCAGTTCCAGTCGCGCTTCGTAGTCCTGCCAAGCCCGCTCCCATTGACCGGCCTTCAGCAGGGCGACGGCCCGGTTGACGCGGAACCGGGGATTGTTCGGCGCAAGCAGGACCGCCCGATCGTGCGCGGCGGTGGCTTCGGCGAACCGGCCGTCGACCTTCAGCACCATGCCCAGGTTGGACCAGCTCTCCGCCGCCTCCGGGCTCAGCGCGACGGCACGCTGGAAGTCGCGGATCGCTGATTGGAACTGGCTCTGCTCCGCGTGCGCCAGACCCATCAGATGGTGGCGCGCCACGCTGTCCGGCCCGACTGAGAGGATTGTTTCGGCCTCCGCCGCCTGATCGGAGTCCAGCAGGAATTCGGCGAACCGCAGCCGCAGTCTGGCATCTTGCGGGGCAAGGTGCCGGCAGGCCCGAAACTGACGGGCGACCAAGGCCGGGGGCAGCGGCGGCTTCAACCGCGCGAGGTCCAGGCAGGGATGATCCGCCTCCGGCCTCATTGCCGCGACATGGTTCAGGTAAGGAGCGGCGCGCGCGGCCTCCCCCATTGCGGCGACGGCAAGGCCCAATAGCAGTGCCGCGTGCGGGTCAGCGGGATCGTCTTCCATGTCCAAGCGCGCGGCGGTTTCGGCCTCGTGCCACGCGCCGGATGAAAGCAACCGCATCGCCTCCGCCAATCGTTCAGGTGACGCCATCGCCGAGCCCCCACGGAAAACATCAGGATGACGAAGGAAGGTTAACGAGGTGTTATCAATCCCCTTTCCGCGTCCGGCCGGTTCGCTTTGAGACCGGTTCGATGTTGGCGGTGGTTCGATCCCGGCGATTGCCATCGCCGGAACTGACCGCACACGAAAATCCATCAAGTTTCCGTGACAACGACAGGCGGACGACAAATCATTCCCGCGAGACCGCAGGGTCGCACAAGCCAAAACGTTGCATGCCGTGACGAAAAAACGAGGATGTCGCATCGTTTTTTTCAGGCAATAGCAGAAAAACCTCGAGTAGCCTGGGCCTTGATGGAATTCAGCGGGACAAACCAGCTCCTCACGGTTCGCCGGTGCTTTTGTGCAGGATTGACCTACGTCAAACAGTTCGGTTCAGACCGCGTTGAATTTGCTCACATCGCTGGGGGAGACCTGTCGTGCCGGACTGCCATGCCTGGACTTGTCCGCGGTCCACGATCTCGGGGTTCGACAAATGGTCGCATGACCGCAACTTGATTTTGGTAAGATCGATGAACGGTCAAAGAGGCTTATGCTCTCATCACATGGCGCCGATAGTATTGATGCGACAATCATCTGGGCGCACCGCATGAATCGTGGGTTCCTCGCGCGAAAAGGCATTCGACCAGGCGAGAGCGATGCGCGGCCGGTGCCGAGTGGCTTGCTTGTCGGTGCGGTCCTGCTCCCGGCCATGCTGTTCGGCGTCGTGGCGTGGCAGGATCGCATCTCGGTGATGCGCGAGGCTGAACAAGACATCCGAAACACCACGACGATCTATCAGGAGAATGCCCATACCGCCTTCGAGACCCACAAGCTTGTGGCCAGCCTGGTGAATGAGCACATTCGCGGAATGAACTGGGACCAGATTTCCGAATCTGAACCGCTCCACCAATACCTCGCCAGCGTTGTGCACGATTTTCCAAAGATGCAATCGCTCTGGTTGGCCGATCCCTCCGGGCTTATCCGCAATTCCAGCGCGGTCTTTCCGAGTCCCCCGGTGAGCGTCGCCGATCGCGACTACTTCATCGCCCTGCGTGAGCGGGATACCGGCATGTTCTTTGGACGGCCTGTCCATGGCCGCATCTTGGCGGACGACATATTCAATGTA
>JARLIN010000167.1 GCA_031291715.1 Rhodopila sp.
ATCGACTGATCGTGCATGTCGCCTACGCCTATAAGCGCGTGCTGATCAAATTCGTCGGCACCCACGCCGAGTATGACAGGATCGACCCGGAAGCAGTGTGATGGAAATGGATATCCGCCCCCTCAGGACCGAAGCGGACTATGACTGGGCGCTCTCTCAGATCGAGCCTTACTTCATGGACCCGCCTCTGCCCGGCACCCCGGCAGCGGAGCGATTCGACGTTCTGGCCGCACTGATCGAGTCGTATGAGGCCCATCATTGGCCTATCGAAGCGCCGGACCCGGTGGTCGCGATCCGGGCGCGGATGGAGCTTTCCGGCTATTCCCAGGCTGATTTGGCGCGATTGCTTGGTTCTCGCTCGCGCGCGTCGGAAATACTCGCCAGACGCCGTGGCCTGACGATGGAGCAGGCCTATCGCCTGCACCGGGAATGGCACATCCCAGCTGAAGCATTGCTCCAGCCTATCCGAGCGACCGACGCGGCTACGCCCGCCTAGCGGCAGCCGGCCTGTCTAACCATTTCGGGCCACACACTGCCGCGACTCTCTCTCGATCCCGGCAAATCGTGGTAACCATCAGACCGCGGGCGCCGGGAGGCATCGAATGAGCGAACGACGGGCTTTCTATCACGACGGCATGCGCGCGTTGCAGGACCGGTTCGATGGCCGGCGTGTCGCCGACGGATTGGCCGCCCATCGACGCCGCTATGATTTCTGGGATGACGACCGCGTCATGATTGAGAATGCGCCGTTCTTCTTCATCGCCACATCATACGGCGACTACGTCGATTGCAGTATGCGCTCCGGTATGCCTGGCTTCGTGAAGATCGTGGCACCCGGCACGATCGAGTTCCCCGAATATGACGGCAACTCGATGTACCGCACGCTCGGCAACATCAGCCGCAATCCGAGTGTCGGGCTGCTGTTCGTGAAATTCGATGGCAAGACCACGCGCATCCGCATCAACGGGCACGCCACGATCCTCGATGATTCCGAAACGTTGGCGCGGCATCACGCGGCGAAGCTGGTTGTGCGGGTTGAATGCGAGATGTTTTCCAACTGTCCCCGCGCCGTGCATGATCTGGAAGGTGGCCGGCTGTCCGCCTATCTGCCGCATCCCGGTTACGACCCACCGGCACCGGAATGGAAAAGCCGCGACTACATCAAGGACATTCTCCCGGCGGGCGACCCCCATCGGCCGATCGGCGGTTGATCAAGGGGCGGGCGGCAAGCCATTCGGAAACGCCACGCATCGCAGAAAGTCGGCTGAGTAATCGATCTCCTCGGGCCAGGTCACGCCCGCCCCGCCAGGCAGGGTAATCATGGTTTCGGCAAAATAATCGCCATCCCGAAGCGGCGTGAACCAGCCGCCCCGGTCGATGATGGGCAGGAAATCGACCACCCCGCGCACACCGTCCGACCATGTGATCGTGACGCTATGATCGGGATGGGCGATCGCCTCGGCGATTTCGAATAAGGTCACTGCGTCAGCCGGGTTATCCGCCCGGCGGTCATTCCGCCATCGATGACAAGCTCCGATCCGGTCATGTGGCTGGACAGGTCGGAGGCCAGGAACAGGATGCCGTTGGCGATCTCCTCCGCCTCGCCGGCCTTGCCGAGCGGCACGGTCGTTTCGGCGACCGCGTAAGGATCTATTGGCCGGTTCTGTCCGACCGGGAGCTTGTTCCAGATCGGTGTCGCGATGATCCCGGGATGCACCGAGTTGACGCGGATGCTGTCGCTGGCCTGCGCGCATTCCAGCGCCATCGACTTGGCGAACAGCCGCACCGCGCCTTTTGTCGCGCTGTAGCCCGCCAGACCGGCCGAACCGCGCAGCCCCGCGACGGACGACAGCATCACGATCGAGCCGCCGTTCCCGGCCCGCCGCATCGCCGGGATGCAATACTTTACCGAAAGGAACACGCCATCGACGTTGATCGCCATCTGCCGGCGCCAGTCCTTCAGCGACATGTCGATGGCGTTGCCCATGATGCCGATGCCAGCATTCGCCACCATGATGTCCAGCCGTCCGAACCGCTCCGCGGCCGCGATCACCGCGGCCCAACCGTCTTCTTCGGCGACGTCGTGATGCAGGTAAACCCCGCCGACCTCCTGGGCCAGGGCCGAACCGGCGGCGTCGTCCAGATCGGTCAATACCAGCCTGGCACCCTCACGCGCCAGCACCCGCGCCGTTGCCGCGCCGATGCCCGACGCCGCGCCCGTGATGATTCCGACTTTTCCATCCAGCAGTGCCATCGTTTCCTCCGTTTTTGCTTGGCGGACGATCATTCCATTCCTGGGCGTGGCTTCCAAGAGCGGCTGCCGCAGGTAAAGTCGCGGGTAACGCGAGAGGAAACAGGATCATGCTCAAAAACAAATCCGCCTTGATCACCGGATCACTGGGCGGGATCGGCTTCGCCACCGCCAAGGCGCTGGCTGCACTGGGGTGCGACATTACCTTGAACGGATTCGCCGCGCCTGAGGTGATCGCGGCGCGCCTGGCGGAACTGCACGCTTTGGGCGTCCGGGCCCGCTATCATGGCGCCGACCTGCGGCAACCGGTGCAGATCGCAGACCTGATCCAGACCACCCAGCACACGCATGGCGGCCTGGATATCCTGGTGAACAATGCCGTCGTCCGGTACTTCGGCGCGGTCGAGAATTTCGCGCCGGACCATTGGGATGAAGCCCTGGCCGTCAACCTCTCGGCGCCGTTTCACACCATCCGCCTTGCGCTGCCGGGCATGAAGGAGAAGGGCTGGGGGCGGATCGTCAACATGGCCTCGATCTACGGCATGTTCGCCACCGTCAACCGCGTCGACTACATCACCACCAAGACCGCCCTGATCGGCCTGACCCGTGCGGTGGCGCTGGAGGTCGCGCGCACCGGCATCACCTGCAACGCGATTTGCCCCGGCACCGTGCTGACCCCGGCGATCGATTGGCGCCTGCGTCAGGAAATGCAGCGTGACGGCACTAGCTTCGAGCAAGCCGAGGAAAGCTTCCTCGCCGTCCGCCAGCCGTCGCGCAAGTTCGTCAAGGACGAGAACGTCGCCGGCCTGATCGCTTTCCTCTGCGGGCCGCACGGGGAGGATATCAACGGGTCCGCGCTGCCGATCGACGGCGCCTGGACTGCCGGCCGTGGCTAAAGCAGGATCGCGCCGGGCGGAACGTCCAAAGCGCGTGAACCATCCGATCTAGTGCACCAGTTCCACCCGCGCGCCGATCGGCTTGATCTGCATCAATGGAGCCGATCATAGTACAGGCCATCGGCATCGCGGCAAGCGGGACGGTCAAACGATGACGCCACCCCTTGCACCCTGGCCGCGGGAAGTGCATTGGTTTGGACCGACAAGAACTGGGCCAAGGTAGCGCGTCCCGGCGTTTCCTGTTGCCCAACTTACGAAGGAACAGACGGATGCGCCTTGCGGTGTTGAAGGAACGGCGAGCCGCCGAAACCCGCGTGGCCGCTACCCCAGATACGGTCAAGAAACTGATCGCCCTGGGCCTGACGGTTGCGGTTGAAGCCGGGGCAGGGGCCACGGCGTCGATCTCCGATGCCGAATACACCGCCGCGGGTGCGGAGATCGCGGCCGACGCCGCCTCCGTGCTGTCCGGTGCGGGCATCGTCTTCGCGGTCCAGACCCCCGGCGCAGAGGAGCGTGCCCAGATTCCCCGTGGGGCCTTGCTGGTCTGCATCGCCGGTGCGTTTTCCGACCCCGATCTTGTGCCCAGCCTCGCCGCCGCCGGCATCGATACCGCGGCGATGGAACTGCTTCCGCGCATCACACGTGCGCAATCGATGGACGTGCTTTCCAGCCAGGCGAACCTCGCCGGCTATCGCGCGGTGATCGAATCCGCCGGCGCTTTCCAGCGCGGCTTTCCCATGATGATGACCGCTGCCGGCACCGTTCCGCCCGCCCGGGTCTTTGTCATCGGTGCCGGCGTCGCCGGGTTGCAGGCCATCGCCACCGCCCGCCGTCTTGGCGCCATCGTCTCTGCAACCGACGTGCGTCCGGCCGCGAAGGAAGAGATCAAGTCCCTTGGCGCCACTTTCGTGGGCGTGGAGGACTCGGAAACCGCCGGCCAGACCGGCGCCTACGCTCGGGAAATGAGCGACGCGTTCCGCCAGAAGCAGGCCGAACTGATGGCCACCACGGTCGCCAAGAACGACATCATCATCTGCACGGCGCTGGTGATGGGCCGCAAGGCGCCGGTCATCATCACCCAGCCGATGGTGGACAGCATGCGTGCCGGCAGCGTGATCGTCGATCTGGCGGCCGAGGCCGGAGGCAACTGCGCCGCTACGGTTCCCGGCCAAAGCATCATCACCCCCAACGGCGTCACCATCCTGGGCTTCAACAACTGGCCCGGCCGCATCCCGGTCGCCTCGTCCTCGCTGTATGCGCGCAACCTGCTGACGTTCCTGACCACGTTCTGGGACAAGGACAGCAAGGCGCCCAAGCTGCCGGAGACGGATGAGATCGTGAAAGGTGTCATGCTGACCCGCGGCGGCGCCATCGTTCACCCGAATTTCCTGCCCCAACAGGCAGCCTGAGCGCCCGGAGACCGACCCAGATGAACCCGAACCAATTGGCGGACGAAGCGGCCCGCCTGGCCGACAGTGCGCTTGAACTCGCAAACCACGCGCAGGCCCTGGCGGTGGGCGTGTCCGGCGCGGTGGCGCCGGAAGTCAATCCGTTCATCTTCCTGCTGGCCATATTCCTGATGGCCTGCTTCGTCGGCTACTACGTCGTCTGGAACGTCACCCCGGCGCTGCATTCGCCCTTGATGGCGGTCACCAACGCGATTTCCTCCGTGATCATCGTCGGCGCGATGCTGGCGACGGGGCTCGCCGTTTCCGGTTGGGCAATGGCCTTCGGCTTCATCGCCGTCATGCTCGCATCCGTGAATATCTTCGGCGGATTCCTGGTGACGCACCGCATGCTCTCGATGTTCAAGAAGAAGCAATAGGGCCAGATCGATGTCCGCCAGCCTGACCTCCCTTGCTTATCTGGTCGCCGCCGTCCTGTTCATCCTGGCGCTGCGCGGCCTGTCGTCCCCAGTCACCTCCCGCGAGGGCAACCGCTACGGCATGATCGGCATGGCCGTCGCCGTGATCGCGACCGTGCTGCATCACGGCATGGGCGCCTGGGGCTACATGCTGATCCTGTTCGGCATCCTCATCGGCGGCAGTGTCGGTGTCGCGGTCGCGCTGCGAATCCAGATGACGGCCCTGCCGCAGCTTGTCGCCGCATTCCATTCGCTGGTCGGTCTTGCCGCGGTGTTCGTCGCGGCCGCCGCGCTGAACGCGCCGCAAGCCTTCAACATCGGGGTTCCCGGTGAGATCCACGCCCAAAGCCTGGTCGAGATGTCGCTCGGCCTGGCGATCGGTGCGATCACCTTTTCGGGCAGTCTGATCGCATTCGCGAAGTTGCAGGCGCTGATGAAGGGCGCGCCGATCACCTTTCCGGGCCAGCATTGGCTGAACCTGGGGCTGGCGATCCTGCTGTTCCTGCTGGTTGTCGGGTTCGTGGTCTCGGGCGGCAACCAGATCCTGTTCTGGCTGATCGCCTTCCTGTCGCTCGGCCTTGGCTTCCTCATCATCATCCCGATCGGTGGCGCCGACATGCCGGTGGTGGTGTCGATGCTGAACAGCTACTCCGGCTGGGCGGCGGCCGGCATCGGCTTCACCATCCAGAACCTGGCGCTGATCATCACCGGCGCGCTGGTCGGCGCCAGCGGCGGCATCCTGTCGTACATCATGTGCAAGGGCATGAACCGCAGCATCATCAACGTGCTGCTGGGCGGCTTCGGCACCGAGGGCGGCGTCGCCCCGACCGCCG
>JARLIN010000168.1 GCA_031291715.1 Rhodopila sp.
CCTTCTCCGCCATCATTGTCTATGCGCAGGAGTTGCTGCCGGGCCGGATTGGCCTCGTGGCCGGCATGATGTTCGGCTTTTCCTTCGGTCTCGGCGGCCTGGGTGCTGCAGCGTTAGGCCGCATCGCCGACGTGACCGGGATCGAGACCGTCTATCGCGTCTGTTCTTTTCTGCCGCTGATCGGCCTGCTGACGGCGCTGCTTCCCAATATCGAGCAGCGGAAGTAATACCAACCGCCGCTATCGCCGGCTCTTCCGGCGATAGCGGCGGTTGGTATCGCGCGCGGGGTTGGCGGGGCGGCCGCGCGCCAAACCAAGACTCATGCCGACCGCCATTGACCCTTTTTCATGGGTCAACATCAAGGGCGGTTGGTATGACAGTAATTGACCATTTCTCGAACCATGCGGCGGCCACAGAAATGTGGTTTCCGCAATGCCATCGTCGGATCAAGTCACCCCAGCCCTCTCCCGCCGGCTATCCGTCCGTAACTGCCCGCAAGCCGCCAGAATATCCTGCCCCCGCGGAGTCCGTATCGGCGAGGCAAACCCCGCCGCATTCACAATCCCCGCGAACCGGTCCAACGCAGCCTTCCCGCTCGGCTCATATTTCGAGCCCGGCCACGGATTGAACGGAATTAAATTCACCTTCGCCGGCATCCCGGCGATCAGCCGCACCAGCTCCCGCGCCTCGGCTTCGGAATCATTCACGCCCTTCAGCATGATATACTCGAATGTGATCCGCCGGGCGTTGGAAGACCCCGGATACCGCCGGCAAGCCGCAATCAGTTCCTTGATCGGATACTTCCGGTTCAACGGCACGATCTCGTCCCGCAGCTCATCCGTCACCGCATGCAGCGACACCGCCAGGTTCACCCCCAGCTCCGCGCCCGCCCGGTCCATCATCGGCACCACACCGGACGTGGACAGCGTGATCCGGCGGCGGGACAGCCCGATCCCCTCTCCGTCCATCACGATCTTCATCGCCTTGGCGACGTTCGTGTAATTATAAAGCGGCTCTCCCATCCCCATCAGCACGATGGTGGACAGCAGCCGCGGCGTCTCCCCCTTCGGCGAAGGCCACTCCCCATACGAATCCCGTGCGGCCATGAACTGCCCGACGATCTCCGGTGCACCCAAATTCCGCACCAGCGTCTGGGTTCCGGTATGGCAGAACCGGCAAGACAACGTGCAGCCGACCTGGGAGGAGATACAAACCGCCCCCCGATCCTCGACTGGGTCGGGGATATAGACTGTCTCTGCCTCCTGCCCATCCCGAAAACGGAACAGGAATTTGCGGGTTTCATCCACACTGGTCTGCACGACGGCCGCCTCGGGCCGGCCGATGACGAACCGCTCTGCCAGCTTCTGCTGCAGCGGCTTGGCGATCGAGGACATACGGCTGAAATCGACCACCCCCTGGTGGTAGATCCAGTGCCATAACTGCTTGACCCGGAAGGCGGGTTCACCGATCGCCGCCATCTCGGCGGCCAGCTCAACCCGATCCATCCCGACCAGATCCCGCCGCCCGTCTGCCAGCACGACAGCCGGCGGGTCGAACAGCGCCGACTTCGCCAGGACGCGCGCGCGATCGGCTTCGGAAAGATCGCTCACTTCGCGGGACATGCCTTCACGATCGCCGCATACGCGGCCCCAAACCCTTTCAGACTGAACGTATCCGTCACTTCCTTCGGCGCCGGCGACCGGGCAATCGCTCGGCTCCCCTTCCCGAAGGCGGTGACCGCCGCCTTGCCATCCCGGGCAAACGCGTTCCGCCCGGCGGTGTAGAATTCCAGCCCCGTCTGATCGACCTGCACGGTCACAGTGGCATTCGTCGCATAGGGAAACCCAGCCTCGATCGCCACCGCGTCGCGCCCCGAAGACCGTTCGGTCACGGTCAAAACGACGGCGCCGCGCCCTGGCAGCGCGGGGGCGGAGCTTTGCGTGCGGGTGAACGCATAGCAGACGGTTTGCCCCGCCTCCTGATGGGTCGCCGCGGTCCAGTCCTCGAACTTGCCGATCGACTTTGGCCCGACAGCCGCCGCGGCGGGATGCACGGGCGCCGCGGTCTTCTTGGATTCAGCCGCCGCGGGGAGGGCCAGCAGCAGCGCAGGGATCAGAAAGCCAACGAATCGAGTGTTCATGCGCGCACCAATAAAGCCGCCGCCCGCGCCAAACAAGCGCGCCGCACTCATGGCTTCTTCGCGTCAACGTGAAGCCAGTCCGGAATCGTCTTCCGGAATCGCGGCGCCCCATGGCCCGTCGCCTCCAGCTTCTCCACCGGCCCCCTCGACCCAACCGGCCGTTCGGCGAACCGGCCGTGCTGCAAAAGCCGGTCATACAGCACCAGTGCCCCGGCGACCGCGAGGTTCAGCGAGAACCGGGTCGGTATCCGCACCACATGATCGCACCGCGCCAGCACTGCAGCCGATAACCCGGCTCGCTCCGGCCCCAGCACGTAGGCGGCGTTCAGCGGATGGCGAAAGGACGGCAGATCGACTGCGTCGTCCAGCAATTCGATCCCGACCAGGGCGCATCCCTGGGGCAACGACAGGTCCGCCAATGTCGGGTAGCGCCACATCGGCACATGCAATGGCGTGTCGGCCGTATCGGCCGTCCGCGCCGCACGCGAATCCCACCCGCTGCCGATCGTGAAGCAGAACGACGCGCCGAATGCATGCCCGGTCCGCAGCAACGCACCGACATTGGCCGATTTGGAGACACCTTCCGCGCCGATGCCGAAGTAACCGCGAGCCCTGGCTTCAACCATCCGGGCGGTCTATTCCCGCCGCATGACCGACGCAACAGATCAGCGCCTCGCAGGCCAATATGAAGCCTATCCCTACCCGAAACGCGACCCGCGCGACGAGGCGAAACGGCTGATTGTCGGCAGCCCCAGCCATCTCCGCGAGATCGATCACTGGGTGTTCGGCGCCGCCCGGCCGGCGAGCAGTCCGTTGAACGCCTTGGTCGCCGGCGGCGGCACGGGTGACGCCACCATCATGCTGGCGCAGCAGATGACCAGACTCGGCCGCGCCGGGCAGGTGACCTGGCTTGATCGCTCCACCGCCGCGCTGGCGATCGCCCAAGGGCGCGCACAGGCCCGGGGCCTCACCAACATCGTTTGGGAACAGCGGTCATTGCTCGGTCTGCCCGGCTCAGGGCTTGGCCCATTCGACTACATCGACTGCTGCGGCGTGCTGCACCACCTGCCGGACCCGGCCGAGGGCCTGCGTGCCCTGCTTTCCGTCCTGGCACCTGGCGGCGGCATGGGTCTGATGGTCTATGCACCGCATGGCCGCACTGGCGTCTACATGATGCAGGACGCGCTGCGCCTCCTCGCCCCACCGGACGAAACGCCGCAACAGCGCCTGGATGTGGCCCGCCGGGTGATGCGCCATCTGCCGGAGACGCAATGGTTACGCCACAACCGCAACTTCGATGACCATATCAATGGCGGCGACGCCGGCTTGTATGACCTGCTGTTGAACCCGCGCGACCGGGCTTTTACCGTGCCCGAACTCAGCACACTGCTGGCGGACGCGGGCTTGCGCGTGACCTGCTGGGTTGAGCCGATCCGCTACGATCCCGCCCCGCTGCTGCCGGAGCCAAAGTTGCGTTCCAGGCTGGACACGATGGACGCGACCGAGCGCGCCGCGCTGGCCGAAGCGCTGGCCGGCAACATGGCCGTTCACATCGTGTATTGTGTGCGCAAGGACGATCCGATCCATCTGCCTGACCCCTGCGCCGAGGCAGCCGTCCCCGTATGCCGGGAGATCGACGGGGAGACACTGGCCCGCGGTATCCGGCCGGACGGCACCCTGTCCGTGGCGTTCGACGGCTTGCGTATCCCGGTGGCTCTGCCGCCGCTGGCCTCGGCTATCCTGCCGCTCGTCGACGGGCAACGCAGCGTCGGCCAGATCGGCACCATCCTGGCGGAACGCGGCATGAAGCCGGATGCGTTCCTGAAAGCCTGGCGCCAGACCTTTACCGCGCTGGAGCGGATCAACCGCGTGCTGCTGGCCGCGCCTTGAAACGCCGGCCTATGGAGTGATCAGGCTGCTTTCTGCCGGCCCGAAAACCACCAGCGGCGATCGGTCACGCGTGTCGCCCCGCTGGGCAACGCGCCGCATGGTCTCCGCGGTTTCCGCATCGGCGGGAAAAAAAGCCTCGATAGCCAGCTCGGAAACGGTGATATCCACCGGCGTGCCGAATAGTGTGGTGGTGCTGAAAAACGACACGACACCATCAATCGTCGCCAGGCGGACGGGTATCGC
>JARLIN010000169.1 GCA_031291715.1 Rhodopila sp.
CGCCTTGCCGCCAGCACCCCGGCCAGTGCCCGGCCCACCCGAGCCGCGGTGGCCGGCGCCGGCCCGGCCGCCGCGGCGATCTCTCCGGCCAGCGCGTCGCCGAACGTAATGGTATTGCCGTTGCGGCCCAGCGTGGCGCCGACAACCAGCTCCGTCCGCACCCCGCCGAGCCCCAGCGTGGCGGCGATCGGCATCGGTGACAGCATCTGCGCCCCGTCCAGCATGCCGAACGCGATCCGGTCGCGCAGACTGGCCCAGGACGCCACAGGGGTCAGCGAAACGCCAAGGCCCTGGCGCCGGAAGAAACCCTTCTCCTGTGCGATCAGCAGCGGCGCCGCATCGGTCAGCGGCACATAGCCCAGCCGCAGCGTATCGGCACTGGCGGTCAGGTCTGCATCGGGTTGGGTTGCGGTCAGCAAATGCGCGCTCCGGTCGGCCGTTGAGCCGGGAAGGGGCGCGGACCGTCATTGGACCGCGAAAGGGGAACATCGCGGAGAAGGGACCGCCATTGGTCACCGCCCGGCTCCCGCAACGGGGAACAACCGTGACCATGCAAACGCGGTGCCAGATTTGTGCGCCGCAGCACGAATACAGAACCGGCCAGGCGAACGCTCCCGTCAGCGCGAGCCCCCCGGTCAGCCCCAAAAGCCTCTGCCAGATCAGTCGTGCAGCATCTTCGACAGCGTGATCACGCTTTCCGCCACATCCGCCAGCCGCTTGCCCTGGTCCATCGCCAGCCGCCGCAGCGTGCCGTAGGCCTCCTCCTCCGACAGCCGGCGCGACTTCATCAGGATGCCCTTGGCCCGCTCCACCAGCTTGCGCTCGGCCAGCGCCGACCGCGCCTCGTCCAGTTCCGCCTTCATCGCCTGGTGCGCCCGGAACCGCGCCGCCGCCACGTCGATCACCGCCTTCACCCGGGAAGGCACAAGCCCTTCAATGACATACGCCGCCACCCCCGCCGACATCGCGGCATTGATGCCGTCGGGATCGGCGTTATCGACGAACATCACCACCGGCCGTGGCTCGTCGCGGTTCAGCGCCTGCATCGATTCGATCGTGTCGCGCGAGGGGCTGTCCATGTCGCAAACCACGATATCGGCGCGCGCATCGCGCACCAGCGCGATCAGCCCCAGCCCGATCAGGTCGGACGGGTTTTGCACATGCCCGACGACCTCGCAGCCATCCGCCTCCAGTCCGGCGCTGACCGCTTTGGCCCGCTCGGCATTGTCGTCGATCAGCAGAACCCTCAGCGCCATACCCTTGCCGTGCTTTACATCCATTCGGCATATGCGCCGCGCCTATGCTGCGGTGCAACGGAAATCTGGATACGGAAACACCGCCGGTCGAGCGCAATTCAGGCGCTATTTTGAGCATTTCAGACGAAAGAACGGGCAAAAGCCTACATATTAGGCAATAATCAAGCCGATCCACACAGTGTCTGCCCGATTAAGCACCCTTGCCCAATTCGCACGCAGCTACTTGTCCAGCCACACATCCTCGAACCGCCAGCGATTATAGATCGAGTTGCTCGCCAGCGAGACGCCCTTCACGTAGCTCTGCCAGCACGTCGCCGCCCACGCATGCGAGATCACCGGCCGCGCCCCGTCCTCCTGCAGCCGCTTGTCGATCTCCCACACCAGCGCCCGCCGCTTGTCCATGTCCGTCATCTGCGATTGCTGGTGAAACATCGCCTCGACGTCGTGGTTGCAGTAGTTCGTGTAGTTGCGCTCCGACCCGCAGGCGAAGGTCTCGAAGAACACCACGTCCGGATCGTCGATCCCCACCCCCTGCACGTTCAGCGCCACGCTGTAGTCCTTGCGCAACAGCCGCGCGTACCAAACCGAGGTGTCCAGCACCTCCAGCTCGCCCTCGATATACACGTGCTTCAGATTGTCGATCAGCAGCACCGCCGGGTCGCGATAGGTCGGAATGTTCCGCGTCGAAACCTTGATCTTCAGCGGCTTGTCCGGCCCATAGCCCAGTTCCCGCATGATCTTCCGCCCCGCCTCGCGGCTCTTCTCCACATCCGGCGAGTAGCCCGCCACCGTGTGCAGGAACTCCGGCGACATCCCCCACAGCCCCTCCGGCGGCGGCAGCATGATCCCGCCCACCTTGTCCACGCCCTGGCTGAGGATCTGGGTGAACGCCCCCCGGTCGATCGCCAGCACCATCGCGCTGCGGATCTTCGCCTCGTCGAACGGCGGCTTGTCCCGGTTCACCAGCAGATTGACCTGGGTGTTCGTCGGCAGCAGCTCGCATTGCGCGCTCGGGTCGCTCGCCAGCACGTCCTTCATCAGCACCGGCGTCACCTCGGTGACGAACGTCATGTCCATCTGCCCGGAGGTGAACGCCAGCTGCGACGTGCTCCGGTTCGGAATGATGGTGAACTCGATGGCGTCCAGATACGGCAGCCCCTTCTTCCAGTAGTTCGGGTTGCGCACGATCCGCATCGACTCGTTCTGCTTCAGCTCGCCGAACATGAACGGCCCCGTCCCGATCGGGTGCGTGCGCATCTGCGCCGCCGGCACATGGCACGGATAGACCGGCGACATCCCCCCCGCCAGCATCGCCAGCAGCGAGGGCTGCGGGTCCGTCAGGTGGAACGCCACCTCCGTCGGCCCGTTCACCGTGATTTCCTTCAGATTGAAATACCAGGACTTCCGCGGGTTCTTCCGGAAGGTCGTGTCGCCCTTGCCCAGGATCATGTCCCAGGTGCACTTCACGTCGGCACTGGTGAACGGCTTGCCGTCATGCCATTTCACGTCGTCGCGCAGCTTCAGCGTCAGCACCCGCCCGTCCGCGCTCCACGCCCATTCCGTCGCCAGTTCCGGCTTCAACCGGTCCATCCGGTCCTGCTTGCTCGCCGGATCGAACACCACCAGATTGTTGAAGATCCCGCTGAACGGCATCACCGTGGAGATCGTCGCCTCCTCGTGGATCGACGCGCTGGGCGGGTTGTCGCGATGCGTCACATGCAACACCCCGCCATGCTTCTGCGCCCAGGCCGGCGAGCCAAGCAGGCCCAAAGCCATCGCCAATCCAACCAGGAAGCGCTTCATCCCGACCCCCTAGCCGTTGTAATTGAGTTTGAGCCCGGCTTCCGGCCAGTCCATCGCCACCAGCTGCCCGAGGCCGGAAAGCGTGATGTAGGCGGTCTTCATGTCCTTCCCGCCAAAGCAGATATTGGTCGGGTAGCTGTCCGGCATCTTCACCTGCCGCACCACCCGCCCATCCGGCGCGATCACCGTGATATGCCCGGTCATCAACGTCGCCACGCAGATGTCCCCGTTCGCCTGCACCGCCAGGCTGTCGAACCGCTGGAACCCCGGCAGCCCGCAAACGATCCGCCCGCCATAGGGGTTCGGAAACTCGGTCGGCCGGATCTTCCCCGGCCCCGCGATGTCCCACGCGATCAGCCGTGACGTTTCGGTATCCGCGGCATAGATCGTCTTCCCGTCCGGCGACAGCCCCACCCCGTTCGGCGAAACGATCGGATAGGAAACCTCCACGCAGCTCGACCCGTCCGGCAGCGCGTAATACAGCCCGCCATGATCCCGGTCCCGCCGCCGCCGCTTGCCCAGATCGGTGAAATAGAACCCGCCCTGCGTGTCGAACACGATATCGTTCGGCGCGCTGAGCTTGTCCTCCCCGCAATGCGTATAGAGCGTCCGGGTCGCCCCGGTCTTCAGATCGATCCGCTGGATATACCCGCCCTGATACTCCGCCGCCGGCCCGGTCGACAGAAACCCGCCATGCGCATAGGCATTGCCGCCGTTGTTGCAGACATACAGCGCCCCGTCCGGCCCCACCGCGATCCCGTTCGGCCCGCCACCGGCGCGCCCGATCTCCGTCTTCGTCCCATCCGGCGCGATCCGCGTCACCTTGCTCGCGGAAATCTCCCCCAGGATAACCGACCCATCCGCCATCGCGACGGGCCCCTCGGGGAAGCCCAGACCGGTCGCCACCACCCGCAGTTCGGACATGTTTTTCTCTCCCTTGCTTATCCCCCCACGCTGTCCCGCCAGCCCAAAAGCGTCAAGGCACCGCCACCCTAAAACCCCCACACTTCGTAGGGTGGATAAGCGAAGCGCAATCCACCAACGCAAGCCCAAAACCCCAATGCCCCAGGACCAACCCGAGAGAAGAACCGGGGCTTCGCCCCAAACCCCAGCAAGGCTCCGCCCTGCACCCGCAAGGGGATAGTCATCCCCTTGACCCCTCATACTTAAGCGAACACAGGCGCCCGGGCGGACGCCCCCCTCAATCTCGTCCCCGTCTCACGACGCATGCCAGGAGAATTCGTCCCGTCATTCAAACCGAATCCAAATTCAGACACATCTTCCGCCCCACCCCCAACCGGCAACGCCAACTCCCGCCCATCCCCCGCCTCCGGCACGGCCGGAGCGTCGGGTGCCTCCGGCGCGGCCGGCGCCGCCAGCCCCTCCGCCATCATCCCCACCACCGCATGCTCCGCCCACTCCGCCCGGCTCGCCGCCTCCGCATCCTTCTCGATCGCCATCCGCTCCGCCTGCGCCTTCAGCAGCAGCCGCCACGCGCTCTTCGCCTCCCGCATGAAGCTCAACGCCTGCGCCTTGCACTTCAGCGCGATCGCCATCTCCCGCCGCCGTTCCCCCGCCAGCCGCAGGCAATCCGCCGCCCACGCCTCCGCCAGCACGAACTGCGCCGCCAACTGCCCCTCCGCCGCATTCGCTGGCCGCAAAGCCGCCACCGCCGCCATCGCCGCCCGATCCTGCCGCCCCCAACCCTCCGCAGCGTCATCATCCAACAACGGCAACGAGCCGCGCAAAACCCGCATC
>JARLIN010000170.1 GCA_031291715.1 Rhodopila sp.
ATCCTTGGCCCTGTGGCGTTCGATCGCGCGGTCGAACTCATCCCAGGGAAGCCGCTTCAGAATCGAGTGGAAAACGCTATTGTGCTGTCGCATGGCATTGATCTCCTCCGTTCCGGTGACGTCGCCAAACGTCGGAATCTGGGTAGAATCAATGCCGTGCGATTTGTACAGCAAAATGTTGCGCTCAGGACTCAAAAAGCGTGCCAGACAGCCGTGGATCAGGTCCGGCCATGACGACCATGGGACAGCGGGCCGGCGGGTCAGTCTTTGCGGTCAGCCTGAGGATGGCCTAGGCGTAAGCCGGCTCCGCCGCCGGCATCCCGGACGGCCGCTGCGCCGGCAGGTCCAGCGGGTGCGCCGGACGATTCTGGCGCAACGTGGACGCCCCGTCGGCGACGATCTGCCAGACGGCCTGGGACAGCGCCTTGCGGTCCTCGAAACATGCCGGATCGAGCGGGGTATGCAGCAGCACGGTCGCCCGCAATCCGATGTGCTGCGTCAAGCGCCAGAAGTGGGAGGCGATGTCCATGTCGCCATACCAAGCGAAGACCGGCCGGCTGGCGCGCCCCGCGGGCAGGCCGCCCAGCCGGTCGTAAACGACCGACACGGGCTGGATCAGCGGCAATTCCGCCAGGTCTTCCCCTGCTCTGGCTTCGGCCAGCGCGAAGAAAGACGTGCGGAAGGGCAGAACCCGCGATCCGTCCGAGCTGGTCCCTTCCGGAAACAGGATCAGGTTGTCGCCGGCCTTCAGCACCGCACGCATGGCATCGCGCTCCCGACCGGTCGAAGTGCGCGCGCGGGACACGAACACCGTTCGCCCAAGACGGGCGATCGTGCTGACGACAGGCCAGGTCGCGACATCGCCCTTGGCGACGAAGCATCCGTCGAGGACCCCGCCAACGACCGGGATATCGACCCAGGATGAGTGGTTCGACACGAAAACCACCGGCCGACCGCCCTGGCGCTTAACCGGGGAGCCGATAACGCGAACCTTGATGCCAATCAGCCGGGCGAACGTTCCCCAGTAGACTCGTGCGAAGGTGACCTTTGCACGCCCAGGCAAAACCAGGCACACCGCCTGGATAAGCATCGCGGGAAGCGTCCATCCCAGCACGGCGAGACCCCGGCGAGCGACCCGGACCCTGCGCGCCACCAGCCATCCCTCGCGGCCTTTCGGCAGTTCCAGAAGGAAGCCCGGATTGCGGTCCGGGTCAGGCAATAAATTCGACCGACGGTTTGACTGGCTCAACCGCTTATTCCGACCAAAGTGCGACTCGTTGCCCATGACAATTGGGATAGCCCTTGAGATGCGACGGAACAATGGCGCAACCGTGACCGTTCAGGGAAACTCGATGTTACAATTTTGGAGTAAGGTTCCGGCATGCACCGCCTCCGGACAACGATGCCTTCCGCCGCGTGGTGGCTTGCCCTCTGTCTGCTCATCCTCGCCTCCGCCGCCATCACCAAACGTCTTCAGGCGGCTGATCCGCAGCCCTATGGCGTGACGCTGAAGCCAACCGGAGATAGTGCGCTGGACTCTGCATTGCAGGGCAGCTCGACTCTGATTTCGCTGCAAAAATCGGCACCCGTGGGCGGCTTCGCGCTGACCGAGCGGGCGCGTCAGGATACGCAGCGGTTCGAAACCGCGCTGCACAGCTTCGGGTACTACAAAGCAACCGTGAACCTGACGATCGGCGGGCACAAGCTGGATGATCCGATGCTGCCCACGATCATCGACGAGGCCCCGGCAGACCCGCCCTTGGAAGTGGTGGCGTCATTCGAGCTCGGCCCTCGCTTCAAGCTCGGCAAAGTCACCATCTCTACCCCGGTGCCGCCTGACATCCCGGCGCATCTCGACCTGAAACCCGGACAGCCGGCGATGGCGGCGCAGGTGCTGGCGGCGCAAGGCCGCTTGCTGGACGCGCTGCGGGCCGATGGCTATCCGCTGGCCAAGGTTCCCGTGCCGGTTGCCATCCTGCATCCAGATCAGAACCTGCTGGACGTGGATTTTCAGCCGGTATCCGGTCCGCAGGCGAATATTGGCCCCATCAGCTTCACCGGCTTGAAGAACATGAACGAGTCCTTTGTGCGGGAACGTCTTCTCCTTCACCAAGGCGACCGGTTCAGCCCGCAGGCGATTGAAACGGCGCGCCAGGACCTGTCATCGATCGGTGTGTTCTCGGTCGTCCGCGCCGAACCCGCGTCGGCGCTCGATCCGAACGGGCAGTTGCCGATCGATTTCGACCTGACCGAACGGCCTTTGCACGCCGTGGACCTGGGCGTCGCCTACTCCACCGATCTGGGCGTCAATTTCACCACGGCCTGGCACGACCGGAACCTGTTCGGCAACGCCGAGCAATTGAACCTGACCGGGGCGATCCAGTTGGGCGGCGATGCCGTCACCAAGCCCGGCTACCAGCTTGGCGCCCAGTTCCTGAAGCCGGATTTCCTGGTGCGCGATCAGTCGCTGGAAATGGACCTGAATGCCATCAAACAAAGCCTGCAGGCCTACGACCAAACCGCGCTGCTGGAGAAAATCGGGCTCAATCGGAAACTGTCGGCGCACTGGACGGCGAGCATTGGTCTTTCGGGTGAACAGGAATCGATCATCCAGGAAGACGTCACGCGGCATTATGATCTGGTCGGCATCCCGGCCAGCTTGAAATACGACAGCACGACCAACCTGCTCGATCCGACGGGTGGCATCAGAGCCACCCTGTCGGTCATGCCGACACACTCACTCGGCACTCCCAGCGCGACGTTCCTGATCATGCAGCTCGCGGGCTCGACCTATATCGACGTGTTCAACGACGGTCGCAGCATCGTGGCCCTACGCGGACTCATCGGTCAGGCGTCTGGTGTCGGGGTGTTCGGACTTCCGCCGGATCAACGGTTCTACGCCGGCGGCAGCGCGACGGTCCGCGGCTATCGTTACCAAACGCTTGGCCCTCAGTTTCCGGATGAGAAGCCGACAGGGGGCACCGCGATCTCGACCGGAACCGTCGAGTTGCGCCAGCGTATTCTTGGTAATTATGGCATCGTCGGGTTCGTTGACGTGGGACAGGTCAGTTCGAATGGTGCGCCGTTTACCAGCAACTGGCATGCGGGGGCCGGGATTGGCGCACGCTATTACACGCCCATCGGCCCGATCCGGCTCGATGTGGCGGTGCCCTTGAATAAGCTGCCTGGCGGAGATTCGTTCGAATTGTACATCGGCATAGGACAGGCGTTTTGATCCGTCGTCTGTTGAAGTGGATTGTCGGGACCGTCCTGGTCCTTCTGGCGCTTCCCGTCCTGGCGGTGTGCGTCGTCCTGGTCGTTGCGAATACCGATCCCGGCCGGCGCCTCATCCAGAGCGAGACAGCGAGCCTGACCGGCGGCATGGTCCGCATCGAAGGCTTGGCCGGGCGTTTCCCTGATGCCCTGAGGATCGGACAGATCGCGGTGTCCGATGCAAAAGGTCCCTACGTGACCATTTCGGGCCTGGTTCTCGACTGGTCGCCGCTGAGGCTGGCTTCGCGAGTCGCGCTGATAGACCGTCTCCAAGCCGATCAGGTCGAATTCAGCCGCCTGCCTGAGTCCGAAGACAAAACCACCAGCAACAGCAGCTCGTTCGAGCTTCCCGTTCACGTCGATCTGCGTCATCTCAAGATCGACAAGGCTATCGTCGGCCCGTCTGTCGCCGGCGTTGGTGCCACCATGGCATTGGAAGGAACGGCAACGCTCCAGACCCTGACCGAAGGGTCTGTACAGCTTAACGCGCGTCGTCTGGACAGCCCCGGTCGCTATGCGATCAGCGGGACGGTTACCCCGCGTGATATCCAGGCATCGATCAAGGCGGATGAACCCGCGAAGGGTCTGATCTCCGGCATCGCTCATCTTCCGGACCTGGGCGCCATTTCGGTCCAGGCGTCGATCAACGGCCCCCGAGACGCGCTGAACACACAAGCGGGGATCACGGCTGGCTTCCTGACCGCATCGGCTTCGGGCACCGTCGACCTTCAGCATGAGGCCGCCGACATGGCGGTCAAGGCACAGGCGCCGGCGATGGCCCCGGCTCCAGGTGTCTCCTGGCAATCGATCCTGGTGGACGCGACGGTGCATGGGCCTTTCACCAAGCCGGATGCGAAGGGCACGATCCGAATAGACTCGCTGAACGCAGCCGGCGCCCGGATTGGCGGTCTGGCCGCCGACGTCCAGGGCAACGCCGGTGAGGTCCAACTGCATGCGACGGTGCGGGATCTTCACGTTCCTGGGCCGAAGCCGGACATCTTCGCGGCCGCCCCTGTGACGCTGGATGCGTCCGCTCGGCTGGACGCGGCGGAGCGGCCGGTGACCTTCTCACTGCACCACCCTCTGATCTCGGCTGAGGGGACCGCGCGAACCGAGGGCATTCAACAGGCTCAGCTGCATCTGGTACTTTCCGATCTGGCGCCGCTGGCGGCGGTGGGAGGGACGGACCTTCACGGCAACGCAGACCTCGACGTCCAGGCCGGGATGCAGGACGGCACGACCACAGCCTCGGCCAAGGGACGCGTGGCCATCACGGGCGGTCTGGCTCCGGTCCCAGCGCTGATCGGCGACGACGGCCGCATCGATCTGGCGGCTTCCATGCATGGCCAGGACATAACCCTGTCCGGCCTGACAGTGCATGGCAAAGCTCTGGACGTATCGGCCCAGGGGGGCATGTCCGACCAGACGATCGATTTGAACTGGACCGTCGGCCTGGCGGACCTGGCCGCGATCCAACCCAGCCTGTCCGGCCGGCTGGATGCGAAGGGCCATGCGACTGGCAGGCTGGATGCATTGGCGGTCCAGGCGGACATCGGCGCCGATCTGGCAGCGAAGGGCTACACTTCGGGGCACATCACCGCGAAGGTCGATGCGACCGGATTGCCGTCCGCCCCTCATGCCACGGTCACTGCGGACGGCATGTTGCTCGACGCCCCCCTGTCCCTGGCCCTCACCGCCGAGGAGGCCGACGGTTCGATCAAGGTCGATATCAGCCAGGCATCGTGGAAGTCGCTGCAAGCCGGGGGAGCCATCCACCTGACGCCGCCCGCGGTCATCCCGACCGGAAATTTGCACGTTGATCTTGGGCGCCTCGCGGATCTGGAGCCGCTCGTCGGACGTCCCATCACCGGTCAGGCGAATGCCACGCTCAATTCCGATGATCAGGCGGCCCGTCTGGCGGTCACGGTACGAGACATGGCGCTTGCCGGGACCGCTGCGATCAGCAAGGCGGTGCTGAACGCAACCGTAACCGATCCGACCGGACATCCCGCCGTGGATGGGACCTTCACCGCAGACGGCGTGTCCGCCGGAGCCGCCAGGTCAATGTCGGCGCGGGTAACCGCCAAGGGTCCCATAGACGCGCTCGGGATCACCGTCACAGCCGATGCACCAGCGTTGGCGGGCGGTCCGGCAAAACTGACCACCGCCGGCACGCTGAACGCCCAGGATCGCACCTTGGCCATGGCGAGGTTGGAGGCAGGCTGGAAACAGCAGGTCCTGAAGCTTCTCGCACCGGTCAAGTTCAGCTTCGCCAGCGGTGTTGCCATGGATCGCCTGCGCCTCGGCTTCCGGCAGGCGGAGCTGACCGTGTCCGGAAGCGCCGGCAGCAACCTCGACCTGACCGCGACACTGCGCAACCTGCCCGCGGATATCGGCACCATCGCCGATCCATCCCTCGCCGCCGACGGCGTAATCGCGGCGGATGCTCGACTGACCGGCACCAGTGCGCGCCCTGAAGGAACGATCAAGCTGACCGCCGACCGAGTGCGGTTACGCCAGGGGCCCGGACAAGCGCTTCCCGCCGCCAATCTGACCGCGACCGCCGTCCTGCTGGGCACCACCGCACGGCTCGACGCGAAACTGACCGCCGGACCATCGCATGTCACCGTGACCGGCACGGCACCTCTGGCGCGAGACGGCGGACTGGATCTGAAAACTGACGGTCGCGTCGATCTTGCGATGCTTGATCCGGTACTCGCGGCGGAAGGCCGGCGCGCGCGGGGCGAAGTCATCCTGAATGCCGCCGTAACCGGAACGACGACGGCCCCCCTGATCAGGGGAACCGCGGAACTGCGGAATGGCGACGTGACGGATTACGCGCTGGGCGCCCACATCAACGATCTGGCGGCCACGATCCAGGCGTCAGGCGACACGATCCGGCTCACGCGTTTCACCGGCAAAGCCGGCCCGGGAACGTTGGGGGGTACCGGCACGATCAGCCTGGCTGGCGCGATGCCGATCGATCTTCATTTCACCGCCGACAACGCGCGCCCGTTATCGAGCGATCTGCTGACGGCCCTGATCGACGCCAATCTGACGGTACAGGGAGACATCGAGGGTGACATGCAAGCCGGCGGCACGCTTCACGTCCGCCGGGCAGACATTCGAATCCCGGACAAGATGCCGTCGAACATCGCGGTCTTGCCGGTGCGCAATGTCAACGCCCCACCGCCGCCACCGCCCGAAACCGTGCCTCCATCCACGATCGCCCTGAACCTGACGCTGGACGCGCCGCAGCAGGTCTTCATCCGCGGCCGAGGCGTCGATGCAGAGCTGGGCGGCACGATTCATATCCGGGGCACAACCGCCAAGCCGATCCCGGATGGCGGCCTGCATCTGCGGCGCGGAACATTAAGCGTCGTCGGCAGCACGCTGAACTTCACCGAAGGCACGATCGACTTCTCCGGCGCGGGGATCTCCGATCCTTCGGTGCATTTCGTCGCAACCTCTACTACTGCGACGATCGTCGCGACCCTGACCGTGAGCGGCAGTGCAAAGGACCCGAAAATCACCCTGTCGAGCGTGCCCGACCTGCCGCAGGACGAAATCCTCTCGCAGCTTCTGTTCAACACCAGCACGTCGAAGCTGAGCCCATTCCAGCTTGCCGAGATCGCCGCCGCCCTCGCCTCGTTCTCAGGCGCGACATCCGGTTTCGATCCGCTGGAGAGCCTGCGAAACACGTTCGGCCTGGATCGCCTGTCGATCGGCAGCAACAGCGCGGGCAACCCGACGCTGGAAGCGGGAAGATACCTTGCGCGGGGCGTTTATCTTGGGGCCAAGCAAAGTGCCTCTGGCGGCGGCACGCAGGCGACCGTACAGGTCGATCTGGCGAAAGGCTTGAAACTGGAAACAACGGCCGGATCTGGATCAAGTTCTGCCACCGGCAGCACCAGCAGTGCTGATGCCGCCAGCGTCGGTCTCACCTACCAATTCGAATACTGAATGCCAGCCGACCCAGCGTATCATCGTTATGGCCCGGCGACAGCCCGGGCCATCCGCCACTGCACGGTGCTGAATCAGATGGCCCGAACGGTCGCCGGGCCATGACGGAGGCAAAATGCCCGTGCCCCACGGACGAATCCGCCTGGAAGGACGGGCTGAATATCCGTCCTTCCAGGCCAATCCTCTATTGCGGAGCGGTTTCCGCTATTCCCTTGTTATGAGCGAACGATTCGTACCAGGCCGCCAGCTTGGGATGGCCGGCGCGCCACGCGTCGGACGCGAAGCGGAAATCGAGATAACCGAGTGCACAAGCAACCGTAATGGAGCCGATATCGACATGCTTGTGCGGGGGATCAGCCTCCAGCGCATCGACCGTCCGGCTGATGGCAGCCTTGTAGCGCGCGATCTGAGCGTCACGCGCTTCCTCCTGGGGCCTGCCTTGCTCGCCGCGGCAGGGCACGGCGGCGTCGAGGATGCCGTCACCCATCGACTGGAGCTTCAGCGCCCGCCAGCGCGGCGCACCATGCGCCGGAAACAGCGGCAGTTCCTCGCCCAGGCTGTCGAGGTACTCGCAAATCAACTGACTGCCGAACAGCGAAAGCCCGTCATCGGTGACCAGGCACGGCACCTTCGAAAGCGGATTGTCCGCCACGAGATCGGCGGGAGAAGCGTGCGGATTGCTCGCGTGTTTCTCGATCCGGCCGTCCAGACCACGGATGATGGCGCACGCCATCACCTTCCTGACGTATGGGCTGGTCGGTGAGTAGTAGAGCTTCACAGCAGGTCGTCTCCTTCAGAACTTGTCTTTTTTCGCACGCAATGCCGCGAAGCTTGCCGCATCCGGTGCGCGCAGGAAAGGATTGGCGTTCAGCTCGTCCGCCAGCGTGGATGGCACGCTGGGCTGGCCGGCGGCGCGCAATTGCTCGATCTTGGCGACGAACGCATGCAACGCCGCGTTGTCCGGGTCCACAGCAAGCGCGAACCGCGCGTTGCTCTCGGTGTATTCATGACCGCAGCATACCTGCGTATCAGCCGGCAGGGCCGCCAGCTTGCGGAGGCTGGCGAACATCTCCTCGGCCGTGCCTTCGATCAGGCGGCCGCAGCCCAGGCTGAACAGCGTGTCGCCCGACAACAG
>JARLIN010000171.1 GCA_031291715.1 Rhodopila sp.
CCATGACCGCGTTGACGGCGAGCTTCTCCGCGGTGACCGCCAGCGCGCGGACCGGCTCGATGCCCAGAAGCTGGTCCGGCGGCGTCATCGCCCATTCGAGGCAGGCTTCGACAGCGTCCCGCGTCGGCGGCACGATCGGCATCCCATCGGTCCAGCCGTTGGAATGGTAGAGTTCCTGGACGGACGAGATGTCGCCGGCTTCATAGATTCTGGATGCGAGCTGCACTGGGCCGGTCCGATTGCCGTTGTGGTGCCTGGACTTGGGAAGAAAGCGAAGCACGACCGGGAGCCGCTGTCACGGGTCCGCGCCCATACACCGGCGTGCCCGAGTGGAGGCCCGGGCACAATCGGCCGAACATCTGCTCGACACGCGGGCCGGTTCCTGGGGAACCGAGGTGACCGTCAGTCCTTGGGCGCATCCTCCGCCTGTGCGGGCGGCGGGTCCGCCGGAATCGCCACGGTCTGAGTAGCGCTGGCCGTGAAAGACTTCCGCTCTACCGGACCAAGCTGGATCGCGTTCCGAGGCTTCAGCGCATCCCCCGCCGGCTGCGTCAACCGGTGCGCCGCCTTGCGCATCGCCCGCCAGGCCCGGATGTCATTCTCGGTGACGTAGCCTTTACCGTCCACGTCGATATCGCTGAAATGCTTGGCCACCAGCGTATACCCGCCCTTGGCCTCTTCGAGGGTCAGGTGCCCGTCATGCGCCACGTTAGCCTGGGTGAAATGCTGCTCCCACGTCACGCGCGCATGGTGGGCCCGCGGCGCGTCCTCTTTTGGCGGTTCTTCGGCGAATGCCGGCAGGGTCAGGGCGGACAAGATTACAAGACTAAGAAGACGTGGCATGGAACTCACCTGCTGCTGGTTGGGTCCAGGCAAGCCTAGCGAGCGTTTCCTAACGAAAGATGAATCAGACGAATTATCGCAAAGCCCCGGCGATCGCCTGCACGGCGAGTTCCACCCCGGCCGCATCAACATCCAGATGCGTGCAAGCCCGCACCCGGTATGGCCCAACCGTGGACACCATCACCCCGACCTGCCGGATCCGATCGGCCAGCACATCCGCGGTCAGGCCAGTTCCACGCGTATCGAAGAACACCAGGTTGGTTTCCGGCTCCTCCACCGTCAGTCCCGGTACCTGTGCCAGCCCACGCGCCATCACCCGGGCGTTGGCATGGTCCTCGGTCAACCGGTCCACGTTATGGTCCAGCGCATAAAGGCAAGCCGCCGCACAAATCCCCGCCTGGCGCAGTGACCCGCCCAGCCGCTGCTTCCAGCGCCAAGCCTCATCGATGAACGCCTCGGACCCGCACAGCACGGCACCAAGCGGCGCGCCCAGTCCCTTGGTGAAATCCAGCCACACCGAATCGCAGTGCTCGGCCATCTCCCGCGCCGTCACACCGGCAGCGACCACGGCGTTCATCAGCCGGGCCCCATCCATGTGAGTTTTCAGCCCCAGTTCGTGCGCCGTGGACAACACATCCGTCAGCAATGCCAGCGGCCACACCGAGCCGCCGCCGGCGTTGGCCGTCTGCTCCACCGCCACCAGCGTCTGCGGCGGCGCGTTCCGCCGTTTTTCCCGCAGGGCGCCCTTCATAGTGGCGCTATCGAACATCCCCCGTACCCCGCGCAGCCCCAGCACCACGGCCCCAGCCAGGGCGCCCGGTCCGCCGCCTTCGTTAGCGATGATGTGGGAACCTTTATGCGCCAGGATCTCGTCGCCCGGCCGGCAATGCGTCAGGATCGAGATCTGGTTGCACATGGTGCCCGAGGGCAGGAACATCGCCGCCTGCTTCCCCGTCAGGGCCGCCATACGGTCGCACAGCGCATTGACGGTCGGATCGTCTCCGCTCTGCTCGTCGCCGACCTCGGCTCGCATCATCGCCTCTTTCATCGCGGCGGACGGGCGGGTTTGGGTGTCGGAATAAAGGTTCACCCGCACGGGTGGGAGGGACCGGCCCGGCCGGACGGGTGCATAGACCATGGGGAGGCTCCTAGGAGACGGAGGGCGGACCATAGACGTCGCGGGCACGCTTGAGGAAGGCGTTCACCATCCGCCGCACTGCCTCGTTGAACACCACGCCGATCGCCGCTTGAAGGATGCGGCTGTGGAACTCGAATTCGACGAAAAAGTCGACTTCCGTGCCCGAGCCATGCGGGGCGAAATTCCATTGGTTGTTCAGGTAGCGGAAGGGGCCGTTTTCATACTTCACCATGACCTGCTTTGGCCGGTCCAGCGTGACGCGACTGGTAAAGGTCTCCCGAAAAGGCCCAAAACCGATGGTCAGGTCTGCAATAAGATTGGTATCGGTCTTGCTGCGAACGCGAGCGCCGACGCACCATGGCAGGAACCGCGGATACATGCCGACGTCCGCCACCAGGTCGAACAGTTGTTCGGGCGTATAGGGGACGATTTGCCGCTCCGCATGCGTTGGCATCAGGCGGCGGGCTGCGCCAGTTTTTCGTCGCGGGCTGCCCGCAAGGCCGCGAAATCAGCATCGGCGTGGTAGGAGCTGCGGGTCAGCGGCGTGGCGGAAACCAGCAGGAACCCCTTCGCCCGGGCGATCGAGGCATACTCCGCGAATTCGTCCGGGGTCACGAACCGGTCCACCGCGGCGTGCTTCACGGTGGGTTGCAGGTACTGGCCGATAGTCAGGAAATCGACGTCAGCAATGCGCAGGTCGTCCATCACCTGCATGATCTCCGCCTTTGTCTCGCCCAACCCGACCATCAGGCCGGATTTGGTGAAGATGGACGGGTCGATCTGCTTCACCCGGTCCAGCAGCCGCAGCGACTGGTAGTAGCGCGCGCCGGGTCGGATCGAAGGATACAGCCGCGGCACTGTCTCCAGGTTGTGGTTGAACACGTCGGGCCTGGCGGCGGCGACGGTTTCCGCCCCACCCGGCTTGCGCAGGAAATCGGGTGTCAGCACCTCGATCGTCGTGGCCGGCGCGGCGTCCCGGATCGCCTGGATCACCGCGGCGAAATGCGCCGCGCCACCATCCGGCAGATCGTCCCGGTCCACCGAGGTGATCACGACATGCCGGAGCCCGAGACGAGCCACCGCATCCGCCACACGGGCCGGTTCATCGGCCTCCAGCCCAAGCGGCTGGCCGGTGCGGACATTGCAGAAGCTGCATGCCCGCGTGCAGGCGTCGCCCATGATCATCATGGTCGCGTGCCGTTGCGACCAGCATTCGCCGATATTCGGGCACGCGGCCTCTTCGCACACCGTTACCAGACGATGGTCGCGGATCAGCGCCCTGGTTTCATGGTAGACTGGATGCGTCGGTGCCTTGACCCTGATCCAGGCCGGCTTGCGCTGGATCGGGTTATCCGGCCGATGCGCCTTTTCCGGGTGCCTGGCCGGGCTGCCGGTGCGATGATCGATGGTCAGGCGGGTTATGGACATGACATCGCAGATGTGGACGGCGGTCGCGAAACCGTCAAGCAGTGCCAGTGTCAACCGCGGCTAACGGTCGGCACGAAATCCGGCGACAGCTATGCATCCAACGGGAAGCAGTGTGCGCGATGACAGCGGAAGGTTGGCACTCCTGTTACGGAATAAATAAGCACGAAGCATCGCAATCGCAGGATGAAATGTCGTTAATTGTTTTTGTTGGCCAATTTGAGATTGGCTCAAAGCCTTTTGTCCTTGCAACGCGCTTGTCAAACTCGCCTATCATCAAATACTAGTGATCTGCTCGGGTTGGGTGCCCGGGCAGAGTCGGGTAACCACGGTTCTCCAGTTCGGGGGAACAAAGGCGGGAAATGGCAGTCGAGTGTGACCTGACGATCAACTTCGCTTCGGCCGGCAACAGCCTCGCCTTCCTGGGCGGCGGCTGGGCACGGTCCGAACCGGAATTCACTTGGGGCGTCGGGGCCGAGAGCCATTTGGTGCTTCCGCTGCTCGACGCGGCTGACGAATACGTCCTGACGCTGGACGTCGTCCCGTTCGTACACGCGCCGGAATTGCCCAGCCAACGCCTGATCGTCTCGGTCAATGACACGGTCGTCGGCTCGACCGACCTGTCTCGTCCGACCCTTGTCGGCTACCGTATCCCTGCCAGCCTCGCCCGGCGGTCGGACCGGATGCTGATCACGCTGCAGCATCCTGATGCCGCGCGTCCGAAAGACTTTTCGGAGACCGCGGATGACCGCCACCTCGCGTTCGCCGTGTCAGAGGTGAAGCTTTACCGCGTCACCAATTCAGATCTGCCGCTGGAAACCCGACTGCCGCCCGGCCTCATGCTGGGTTCCACGCACGAGCGCAACTTTGGGGCGCGCGGCCATGTCGATGTCACCGAATGGGCGATGGCCCGCACCGGGCTGGCCATCCCGCAGATCGCGCTCCAGTTCGAATCACTGGGCGAAAACTGCGAATTCGGCCTCTTCCAACGCCGCTGCGACGCCGAACCGCTAGGCCTGCTGCGCTTCTCCAGCACGTTCATGCGGAACCTGATCCGCGGCATCGACAACGGTTTCGAGGGCCTCGGCGAGATCGAGGACATCGAACCGCGCCTGGAAGGCGGCTCGCAGAAGGAGTACATGATCCACGAGAAGAAGTTCGGTCTCGTGTATCATACCTTCGTCTATGAGGGGCAGCGCAGCATCTGGCTGATGCGCGAACAGGAATCCGCCCGGCTCAAGTTCCTCCGCCGCAAGTTCATGGAGGAGCTTGAATCGGCGGACAAGATTTTTGTCTACAAGTTCGGCTCGAACGTCACCGAGGAAGAAATCCTTCCCCTGCACATGGCGCTGAACCGCTATAGCGAGGCGATGCTGCTTTGGGTCGTGCCGGCGGAACGCGATCGCCCGGCCGGCACGGTCGAAGTTGTGATGCCTGGTCTGCTCAAGGGCTATATCGATCGCTTCGCTCCGGAGAACAACGCGCACGACCTGTCCTTCGATGGCTGGTTGCGTGTCTGTGCGAATGCGTGCGTGCTGGCGCGCCTGCAGCGGCCAGCACACCTGGGTTCCGACCCGACACCTGACATCGAGACGGACGACCAGGAGGCCGAAGCGAGCGAAGCGTGAACGACGTCGATCTCTCTCTGGCCGGGTTTGGCCCCGCCTCATCACCGTCACGGTCTGTCCGGGCACTGCACTTGAACACATGGGTGGTGCCATGACGGCGGGCGACCGCCGTCCCGCGGTTCTGCTGTACGACTGGGACAACACCCTGGTTGACAGCTGGGTGGGCATCACCGCGGCACTAAACGCGGTGTTTACCGAATTTGGTCATGCTCTCTGGACCGTGGAAGACACCCGCAACCGGGTCCGGGTCTCCCTGCGGGAGAGTTTTCCGGTCATGTTCGGCGACCGGTGGGAACACGCCCGGGACGTCTTTTACAACAGTCTGACCCACCAGCATCTGGAGCATGTCAGTCCCATGCCTGGGGTGCCCGAGGTGCTGGAAGCCGGTTCCCTCTGGCCGCAGGGTGTTGTCTCCAACAAGGCAGGCACGTTCCTGCGGCGGGAAGTGAACCACCTCGGCTGGAGCCCGTTTTTCGGCCCGGTCATCGGCGCCGGAGATGCGGCCGCCGACAAACCCGATCCGGCCCCTATTCATCTCGCACTGTCGCATTTCGGCCGTCCAGCCGATCCGTCCGTCTGGTACATGGGCGATACGGCGCTGGACATGCAGGCTGCCCGCGCTGCCGGCGTCACCGCCGTGTTAATTGGCAACGCGGATCACGATGGGGGAGTTGAACGTGCCGCCCCCCATATCCATTTCCCTTCCGCCTACGATCTTCGCGCTCGGCTACGTAAGCTTGCGTGAGGGGGGTAGGCTGGTAGACTAAAGGCACCCGGTGGCCGTGCCACGACCCGCCGGGTAATTTGTTCAACCGAAATTTCCCACACAAAAAAAGAAGGATTGTGGCCGTGGCCAACGAGAAATCGCAGAATGTTCAGGATGTGTTCCTGAACCACGTGCGGAAAAGTAAAACGCCTGTAACGGTTTTCCTTGTGAACGGTGTCAAGCTCCAGGGGATTATCACCTGGTTTGATAATTTTTCCGTTCTGCTTCGCCGGGATGGTCATACCCAGCTCGTGTATAAGCACGCCATCAGCACCGTTATGCCGGGTGCGCCGATCCAGTTGTTCGATGCCACCAAGGTTGAGGGTGCCGCCGCACCCGTACGAGAGATGAGTGGCGTGGCCGGTAACGACTGATACCCCGGCCTCCCAAACCAGGGTTTTTTCGCGTGGTTGATCTGCCGAACGGTCAGGACCCGAACATGCCATCCGGTATGTCCGAGCCCGTGGGCGCACTTGCGCCAGGAGCGCCCACCCGGGCGGCTGTCATCCTGCCCTGGGAACGCCAGGGCCGGGATGTATCCGGCGCCGACCAGCCACGCGCGGCCGAGGCAAGACTAGCCGAGGCCGTGGGTCTGGCGGCGTCGATCGGCTTGGTCGTCGTGCATACGGCGATCTTGCCGGTACGCATCCGCCGCCCGTCGATGCTCCTGGGCGAGGGCCAGGTGTCCATGCAAGGCCAGTCGATCAGCCACAATCAAGTCGAGGTGGTGATCGTCGATGCCGCGCTTTCTCCTGTCCAGCAGCGCAACCTGGAACGCGCCTGGGGCTGCAAGGTTATCGATCGCACCGGCCTGATCCTGGATATTTTTGGTGAACGGGCCGCGACCAAGGAGGGCACGCTCCAGGTCGAGCTCGCGCATCTGGAATACCAGCGATCACGGCTGGTCCGGTCCTGGACCCACCTTGAACGCCAGCGTGGCGGCTTCGGCTTTCTGGGTGGACCGGGCGAGACTCAGATCGAGGCCGACCGCCGCCTGATCGGCGACCGGCTGGTCCGGTTGCGCATGGAACTGGACCTGGTCCGGCGCACCCGCGGCCTGCACCGGTCGGCGCGGCGCCGTGTTCCATTTCCGGTGATCGCCCTGGTCGGCTACACCAATGCCGGAAAATCGACGCTGTTCAATGCCCTGACCGGCGCTGGCGTGACGGCACGTGACCAGTTGTTCGCGACGCTGGACCCGACAATGCGTGGCTTACGGCTTCCATCAGGCCGGCGTGTGATCCTGTCCGACACGGTTGGCTTCATCAGCGAGCTGCCGCACGAATTGGTCGAAGCCTTTCGCGCGACGCTGGAGGAAGTGTCCGAGGCCGACGTGATCCTGCATGTGCGGGACGCGGCGCACCCGGAGTCCGCGGCTCAGCGGACCGACGTGATCAAGGTGCTCGACGACATGGTGGCTGACGGCACCTTGGACCCGGCCTGGGCGGATCGCACGATCGAGGTGCTGAACAAGGCCGATCTGCTCGGCGGCGTGGCAGAAGTTCCGCTGCGTCCCGGTGCGGTCGCCGTCTCCGCGATCACCGGCGAAGGCCTGGAGGCGCTGAAAGCCGCGATCGATACGCGCATCGCCGAGGGCATGGAGATCGCGGATTACCACATCCCGCCGCAAGATGGCGCGCGTCTGGCCTGGCTGTATCAGCACGGCGAAGTGGTGGAACGGCACGATGACGATGCCGCGGTGCATATGAAGGTGCGGCTGCTGCCGGCGGATAGGGCCCGATTCGAACGGCAGGAGTAGCCACCCGGTCGTGGCCCTTATGTGTTGGAGCCGCTGATCCAGGCTCACCTTGCATTTTGCCTGATCGGCAGGCTCGATGCCCTCTTCGTCGCCGGATGGCGGCGTATGGGATAGGGGGGTAAATGACAAAATCCTCGACGCCGCCAGTGGCGCGAAGAGTCGCCACGACGCAAGCGGGATGGTCATTGTCGGCAGTTTCCGCCTCTCTGGCCCTGCGCGCCCACAGGTATTCGTAGCGCACCACGAGGTCCGGGGTCAGTTCAGGCAGCGGCACCATGCGCGAACTTTGGGTCCATCTCGGTTGCCGCAATAATCAATCGCTACCGCCCATGGGACACGCCACCACGAGGGGGACACCATGACGATCAAGGCTATCGTTTTCGACGCCTACGGCACATTGTACGATGTGCAGTCGGTCGCCGGCGTCACCGATGCCGCGTTTCCGGGCCACGGCGAATACATCACCCAGGTCTGGCGCCTGAAGCAGCTCGAATACACGTGGCTGCGCTCGCTCATGGGCCGCTACGAAGATTTTCGCACCGTCACCTGCGACTCCCTTAGATACACACTCGACACCCTGGGCCTGACAGCCGACCAGACGTTGGTCGATCGGATCGTCGAGGCATACAACACGCTCTCCCCCTACCCGGAAGCGGAGGAAGCGCTCGGCCGACTGGCGAAATTCCGCCTGGCGCTCCTGTCCAACGGCAGCCCGGACATGCTGGACGGCCTGGTTCGCAACAGCGGCCTCGACCGGTATCTGGAGGCGGCGATCAGCGTCGATGCCAGGAAAACCTACAAACCTGACCCGTGCGCCTACGAACTGATCCAGGAACGTCTCGGCGTGCGGCCGGAAGAGGTCGTCTTCGTCTCCTCCAATGGCTTCGATGTCGCCGGCGCCAGAAGCTTCGGCTTCAGCGTGGTACGGATCGAGCGGGTGACTCCGGCGGCCTTGCGGCACGAACTGGCCAGCGCGGCGCCCATCGGCCCGGCAACGCTGTTCCGCGCCCTGCGGATGCAGACGGAAGCACTGGACTACGCGCCGAACGCGGTCGTTAGTTCGCTGCTGGCGTTGCCCGGGCTGGTTGAAACGCTCCTGGGCTGAAATCAGACCGTCACGCCCGGCACCAGCACGTCCCGTATCGCCATGTGCCGCAGCCCCAGCGCCTGAGCCACCGCCAGATTCGTCACCGCGCCGTTGTGGACGTTCAATCCCTCGGCCAGATACGGATCGTCCAGCATCGCCTGCCGCCATCCCTTCCCGGCCAGCGCCAGCACGAACGGCAGTGTCGCGTTGGTCAGAGCGAACGTGGACGTCCGGGCGACCGCGCCGGGCATATTCGTCACGCAGTAATGCACCACACCGCCCTCGAGACAAGTGGGATCAGAGTGCGTCGTCGGCCGGCTGGTTTCGAAGCAGCCGCCCTGGTCGATGGCAATATCCACCAGCACCGATCCCGGCCGCATCCGCTGCACCATCGCCCGTGTGACCAGCTTCGGCGCCGCCGCACCAGGCACCAGCACGGCGCCGATGACGAGATCCGCGGCCAGCACGGCGTGCTCGATCGATTCGGTGGTGGCGAACAGCGTCGTGGCCCGGGGACCGAACTGCAAATCGAGTTCCTTCAGCCGTGGCAGCGACTTGTCGATGATGGTGACGCTGGCCTCCAGCCCCACGGCCATGCGGGCGGCGTTGGTGCCGGCGACGCCACCACCCAGCACCACCACCTTGGCCGGCGGCACGCCGGGGACGGCACCCAACAGGATGCCGGCGCCGCCTTGCTCACGCTCCAGGCAATGCGCGCCGACCTGGACCGCCATGCGGCCGGCGACCTCGCTCATGGGTGCCAGCAACGGCAGGGCGCCGACGCGGTCGATGACGGTTTCGTAGGCGATGCAGGTGGCACCCGATCGAAGTAGCCCTTGAGTCTGGGCCTTGTCCGCGGCCAGGTGCAGATAGGTGAACAAGACCTGCCCCCGCCGCAGCATCTCGATCTCGGCCGGCTGCGGTTCCTTGACCTTGACGATCAATTCGGCCGCTGCGAACACCTCGGATGGTGTGTCCAACACCGTTGCGCCGGCAGCGCGATACGAATCATCAACGAGGCCGATGCCCACACCGGCATCGTGCTGGACAACCACCTGGTGGCCGAGCTGGACCAGCTCGCGCACCCCGGCCGGTGTCAGCCCGACCCGGTATTCATGGCTCTTGATCTCTTTCGGAACGCCGATCCTCACCTGCCGCCTCCTGATAACGCACCAGCAAGGATATGGGGCGCCGGATTCAGGCTTCGACCCCATTGACGCGCGTCTCATGGCACTATGCACTGCCGGTGTCTTGCAGGAGGGAAATGAGATGCCAACAACAACACGAAGAAACATAACCCGGCTTGGCCTGGCCGCACCCGCGCTGGCCCTGTTGCCACGCGGTCTTCGCGCCGCCGACGCACCGGTGCGGATCGGCGCTCCCTACCCGCTGACGGGCGTCGCTGCCTCTGCCGGCATGGCGGTGAAGCAGGCAATCGAGGTCGCCGTCGATATCATCAACAGCCCCCACCCCGAACTGCCGAAACTGCCGCTGGCAGCAACCGAGGGCCTGCCCGGCCTGGGCGGCCGCAAGGTCGAGGTCATCTTCGCCGACCACCAAGGCAACCCGGCGATCGCGCAGAGCGAGGCGCTGCGCCTGATCACCCAGGACAAGGTCGCTGCCTTGGTCGGCTGCTACCAGTCGAGTTGCGGCCTGACCGCCAGCGCGGTGGCGGAACGGTATGGCATTCCGTTCATGGCCAGCGAAGCGTCCGCCCCCAGCCTGACGGAACGTGGCTTCAAATGGTTCTTCCGCCCCACGCCGATCGGCACTGATTTCGGTAACGCCTATGCCTCGTTCCTGGCGGAGCGTAAGGCAGCCGGCTTCAAGGTCGAGAAAGTCGCGGTGGTGAACGAAAACACCGAATACGGCACCTCGACCGGCAATGCGATCATCGCAGCGGCGACGGCCAAGGGACTGAAGGTCGATATACGCATCGCCTACAACGCCAATTCCAGCGACGTCAGTGCGCAGGTATTGCAGCTGAAAAGCGCTGATCCGGATGTGGTGATCTTCGTCAGCTACACGTCGGATTCGATCCTGTTCATGAAGACGATGCACACGTTGAACTGGAAGCCGCCGATCCTGATCGGTGACGATTCCGGCTTCTCCGACACCGCGTTCATCGAGGCGGTGGGCGATCTGGCGCAGGGCGTGTTCAACCGGAGTTCCTTCGACGTCGGCAAGCCGGGCTCCGCATCCTACGTGGTAAACGACATCTATCAGAAACATGCCGGACACGCGCTGGACGATACCTCGGCGCGCGGAATGCAGGGGTTCCTGGCGCTGATGGAGGCGATCAACCGGGCGGGTTCGACCGAACCGGCGAAGATCCAGGCGGCACTCGTCAGCCAGGACCTAACAGCGGACCAGCTGATGATCGGCTACAACGGCATCAAATACGACGCGAAAGGGCAGAATACGCTCGCGGCGACGTTGCTCGTGCAGTTGGAGGGCAAGAAATACGTCTCCATCTGGCCGGAGAAATCAGCCACTCAACCCGCTGTCTTGCCGTTCAAGGGCTGGGGCTGATCAGGGGGGCGGACAATGGACACCGACCTGTTCGAGATCATCCACGCCACGCGGTCGATGCGCCGGCTGAAACCGGACCCGGTGCCCCCGGCATTGATCCGGCAGATTCTGGAAGCCGGCACCTCGGCGGCCAACGGCGGCAATATGCAGACCTGGCGCTTCCTGGTCATCCGCGATCCGGCCATCAAGACAGCCGTTGCGCATTGGTACCGGCGCGGCTGGCATGAAGTCGTCGGGCCGCGCTATCGTGCCGAAGCGCCGGCACCGGGTTCGTCTCGCGAGCGGTTCGACCGGATGCTGGCGGCGGCGGAACATCTGGCGGACCATCTGCACGAGGCGCCGGTCTGGATCGTGCCGTGCCTGCAAGGCGGTGCTCATACGCGGACGTCCGGTTCGTCGATCTACCCCGCTGTGCAAAACATGCTGCTGGCGGCTCGGGCTTTGGGCTTGGGCGCGACGCTGACGACGCTGTACCTGCTGTTCGAGAAGGACGCGGAGGCCGCGCTGGGTCTGCCGGAAGGCACGCATTCCTATGCCATCCTGCCGATCGGCTATCCGGTTGGCCGGTTTGGGCCGGTCGCACGCACGGCGCTTGAGGATGTGGTGTTCACCGACAGGTGGGGGGAACGGTGGACGGAGGGATGACACGCCCTGCCTGACTCACGCTAGCCTCACGCTATGACACTCAAAATGGTTCCCATCAGATGGGGGCCAGGATGGGGCATCGAGGCGGCTTCAATTTCGGTGGCGCGCCGGCCAGCCTTCCGGGGATCCCGGCCGGCCAGCCGCCAACCCCGATCGACCCCAAGCACTTTCGCGGGTTCTCCTATCTTCTTGGAGCACCCGAAGACGCACAACGGACCACACTCGGAGCCGATCCGGCCGGGGCCAGGCAAGTTCTCCAGGCCCTTTACAGCCTGTTGCCGCTTGCGCCCAACGTCGACAATCCCCGCATCCCATCCGGCTATACCTACCTGCTGCAATTCGTCGCGCACGATCTGGTGGATACCACCGTGCCGTTCTGGGCGGCGGCCGAGGCTGGCGTGCCGAGCCGGAACATGCGCGATGAGGCGCTGGCGCTGGACACGCTCTATGGTGGCGGCCCGACTGTTTGCCCGATCGCGTTCGAGTCCGCCGGCCAGATGGTGGACTACCGAACACAACTGCGCCTGGGCCAGATTGGTGACGCCGCTGCATTGGGCCTGACAGCCGGCGCCTGTCCGTTCCGGGACATCGCCCGGCTGAAGCTGGACAAGGCGCTGCCGCCGAGCAATTTCGAGGACGCCTCGCAGGTCTATGTCGCGGACGTGCGCAACGACGACAATACGTTTCTGTCGCAGCTCGTCGTGCTGTTTTCCGTTGTGCATAACGCGATCGCCCGCAAGCTGGCTCACCTAGGCCCGCAGGCATGCTTCGCTCATACCAGCACGGCGATGCTGCGCATGTACCACGCGATCATTCGCAATGACCTGATGCCACTACTGCTGCATAAGCAAGTGTATGACATCCTCAATGCCCGTTCCGCCGGCAGCGAGGACTGGCTCTGGCGCGGCGAAGGCATTCCGCTGGAGTTCAGCCACGGCGCGTTCCGCGTCGGCCACGCCATGGTCCGGCCATTCTACAAATTCAACGATGGGAACACGTTCCCGATCGCCGGCGTTCTCGGGGGGCCAGTCGTAGGCGATCTGGTGCGCGATCCGCTGCCATCTACCTGGATCGTCGAATGGTCGCGGTTCTTCGCGCTCGGCGGCACGCCCAACTACAGCCTGAAACTGGCGATCCATCAGCAACTGCCGCTGGATTTTGCCGGCCTGTTCACGCCCATCGCCGCCAACTCACCCGACCATCTTTCGATACGCGACTGGCTGAGCGCCGCCAACGCCCGGATGTGGCGGTTGGACGCGCTGATCCAGGCTGCGAGCAAGCATTACCCCGGTCTGTCCTTCCTGGATGGCAACGCGATCGGCATATGGCTTGATGGACTGGTGCGAACCTCTCTCGGCACCGCGGCCGCCAAGGCGATCGTCACCGATAACGCATCCCTGCTGCGGACCGATTTGCCGCTGCCGCTCTATATCCTGCTGGAATCGGCGCTCGATCCGACGATCGGCGGGGCGCATATGGGCCCGCTCGGTTCGGTCATCGTTGGCGAAACGATCTTCCGTCGCCTTGCCACGGAAGAAGAAAAAATCGCTGGCCTGACCCCGGCCGCCCGGGACGCGCTCGGGGCCGGCTGGGACAAGATACAGTCTGTCGGATCGATGCCGGACCTTATCAGACTGGCCGAGGACTGGGGCGGCCTCGCGGACTGTCCGCGGATTCCTTTCATCGCCGCGTCAACCACATAAAGGGGAGAACACAATGCCGGGGACACCGACATCACGTTTCGACGTTGCCAATTTGGATCAATGGGGCCTGTTGATCAAAAGCTGGGCCACACATCTGGACTATGTGAGCCAGGACGCCGCGCCGCAACCGCCGCGCAACTACTGGGTCAACCAAAGCTGGACAGAAGAAGCCGGCCGGACGCCCGCGCCGGCGACCATTCCGGATACCGATGCCTCCAACAATCCCAAGCCGTGGTGCCTGCCACCATCGTCCGCCGTGCTCGTTCCGCGCACGGACGGAACTGCCATCGCGCTGCCGAGAGCAGTCGCCATGACGGTCGCTGAATTCACCAGCCGGGTGGCAGCCGCGGGGGTGACCATCACCAGCATGCCGGCGCAATACACCAACGTCATCATCGTCCAGGGCAGTGTGGAGACCATGGTGATGCGTCTGCCGCCGAAGGATACGCTGCAAGGCTCGGAAGATGATCTTCTGAACGGGATGGTATATCCTTTCCGGCCGTTCTACGCGGCGCTTTACGGCGGTCCACCCAACCCTCCGACGGATCAGACGGGGATCATGGAACTGCACGCCAACCGGATCGGCGAATACACGCTGAACAACTGTGCCTGAGGCATCGATAGGTTGGAGCAAGGCCTGCGATGCGGACCTTCGCCTCGTGTCCTGCCGCTGAAGTTCGTCGCATCATGCGAAGGGCTTCGGGGACAAGAAGACCATTGAAAAGAAAGAGTTATACCAGCGGCCCGAAAGGTCGACCGGTATGCGCGCGGGGTTGGCGGGGCGGCCGCGCGCGAAATCAATAGGATACCAGCGGCCCCTCATTCGACTGAAGAGTCGATGCTTCGGGCCGCTGGTATTAGTCGGCAACCGGGGCCCCGGAGTGAATCAGCCCCTGTACGGGCATCCCCAACGCCGCCACACCATCCCGCAGACGCTTCCATAGCTCCGGCCGGCTGATGGGATACACCTGGAGGAACCAGCGCCAGATCATCTCATCCGTCGGCGGTTCCTCGCTTATCCAGTTGGCACGCACTCCCTCGCAGAATCGTTCGAGATCGCGCCGCGCTTCCTCGAGACGGCCCAGGTTCGACAATGCCATCGCGCGCCAGGCCGGCAGGGTCAGCAGCGCATCCTGCGCGCGATCGGCGGCGGTTATCGTGCCCTCGTCGTCACCGCGCAGATAACGGATGCTCGCTTCGTAAACCCAGTGGCTGGGTGTCGGCGACAGCGTCATCTCCATCGCCTGCGCCGACAAGTCTTGCGCGCGGGCCACGTTGCCACAGAATGCGTGGAACATCGCCGCCGAAACCAGCGTCCACGGGTCGTTGGTATTCAACTCGCAGGCCAGGTCCATATGAACCTCGGCCGCTGCGTACCGCTTGCTCATGGCGAAGGCCCAACCCAGGCACAGTTCGCCACGTGAATCCCTCGGGTCCAGTGCCACGGCTCGTTGCGCCAGGGTCAGCGTGCGCGCCACTTTCGTCGGATCGCGAAACATCCCCGGCTGCACGAAATGCACGGCGTTGTTCATCTGCGCCAGGCTACTGTAAAGCGGTGAGAATCCGGGCGCCTGTTCGATGCCCTGGGCGAACATTTCGACCGCCCGGTTCCAGTCCGCCGCACTGAAATTCCGAATCACCCACTGGCCGCGCAGCCAGATGTCGTACGATTCCAGCGACACGTCGGGCATATGCGACAATCGCACCAGCCGCTCGGTCGATAGCTGCACATTGAGCGTCGCCGCAATGCGCCGGACAATCCGCTGCTGAGCTTCGAACCAGCGGTCCAGCCGCAACTCGAACCGCTCACCCCATATCGCCAGCCCCGACGGGCGTTCCTGCAACACCATCACGACGTTGATCGCCGCGCCTGCCTGATACGCCGTGGTGATGACCGCATAGCGTGCCGATGCCTGGACATCGCCTTGACCGCCTGATCCGTCCAGGTCGGTGCTGGAAACATACCACTCGCGAAAGCGCGTGAGACAGGCTATCAATTCGATACGAAAACCTTCGACCAGGTGCACGCGGTCGGGATCGACACCGCTCATGCCAAAGGCATCGACGAACAGTGCGGGTTTGGACGGCACTGGCACCGGCGACAACACGCCAGCCGCCCGCCTGGGTGGCACCAAAGCCTGCTTCATTTCGGCGGCATACGACAGACGCGTGCCATCCTGCTCCAGGAGAGCAAGAGCCGCGTCGTCGAACTTGCCCTGCTTGATCTCGGCGATCAGCTCCTGCGTCGCCGCCGACGGTTCCATATCGTAATCTTCGTCCAGCAGGCGATACAATTCGTCATACGCGCGTATCGCGGCGCCTGTCTCGCCCGCTTCGGCGGCGCAGCGCATGACGATGCGGCAGGCTTCCTCGTGCGTGGAGTCGAGCAGCAGCGTTGCCTCGGCCAGCAGACGCCGCCGCCGCTGGTCCACTGTCTGATCGCGGTAGCCTTCCTCCAGGCCACGGATCAAACGATCATGCAACGCCTGCCGGCGCGCCATCAGCCACACATGGAACGATGGGTCGAGATCCTCGAAGCCGGCGAGCAGCGTCTCGGCCAGCCGCTCCTGCCGGAGCAGCGCCTCCGACGCGTCGCGGGCCGCTACCGCGCTGAGGATTTCATCCAGATCGACGACAAACGACCCTGCCAGCAATCCGACCGTCGTGCGGGTGCCGATCAACGCCGAGCAGCCCGCGCGCAGCAAGGCCTCTCGCAATTCGTGTACCGCCTGGCGCAGAGTCGCCCGCGCGTTCTGTTCGCTGAACTCGCTCCAAAACAGGCCAGCCAGCTTTTCGCGTTGCTCTTCACCAGTCTGGCTCAAACAGAGATAGCCCAGGATGGCGCGCGCCTTGCGGTTGCGCAGGACAATTTCCTGATCGCCATAGGTAATGTGGACGCCACCGATCACCGACACCCGCAGCTTTCGCCGCGGAGCGCTCTCCTGTGTCGCCGGGCTTTTGACTATCTCCTGGCGGTCCGGGATGCCGTCCTTGTCGATCGCAGACGCTATCGTCATGACATCACAACGGTATCGCGCTGCATGGATCGATACCTGACCGTGCGGCCGCCAGCCGGAGCCTCGGGCCGGGCGGTGACGCCATGCCCATTTCCAGCCCGGGACAAAACGTACGCACCACCGGAATGCCAAGCGCGGCCCGGGTCAGGTTCACGGCGTAGGCCGTCAACCCGACAGCTTCCAACCGCCTCCGCACGCCTGCCAGGACGCCGATCTTGTCCTGCGTTGGTAAGTCACACGGCGGAGTTGGCGGCGCCAGCGGGTGCAGGGCCGGCGTGGCCGCCACGTCGACCATGGTGAAACGCTGGATGTGCTGGCGGTCGATGTCGTTCAGCGCGGCCTCCCCACGCACCGCGCGCTTCGTCGCGGTGATCTGATACGCCAGCTCCATCTGCGCCATTTCCATCAAGGCGGCGTCCGCCGCTGCCGGCAGAGTGGGGCGCGCGGCGAAGCCTCGGCACAGGCCAAACCCGTCGTCGTTGCACGACACCGCCACCACCACCGGCACGCTGATATCGCTGGTAACGTCGAGCAGCCATGTGCGGCGCTTCGTCGTCTCCCCGCGCAATCGCGCCAGCAATACGCCTCCCACACCGGGCGGGACGACGCGCGCGCGGATGCCGCCACGCCACCACATCGCAACGGCGTCGCGTTCGATCAGTTCCAGCAGTCCGTGCAAGGTGGCATCGAGCGGGTCCGGACCAGCGCCGCAACCGGTACTGAGCGGCCAGGGCAGATCGATATCACGGGTTTCAGCCGGTCGGCGCAAACACAAATCCGCCGGCAGATAGGCCGGGCGGCCATCCCTGAGATCGGCGCCAGTGATCCACCCCGTCTTCGCCGCATCCTGGTCCCTGCGGTAGGGTCGAAGCCGATCCCAGAGCGCGTGCAACGCTGGCGGAACGTCCGCAAGGGCTTCATCCGCGGTCAACAATGTGACCGGATCATCGTCCACTGCGCACTGCGAGAGGTATTCGGCACCCTCGCCCACGCAGGATTCGAACGCCTGACGGAACGTCAGCCCCGTACCGGAAACACTGCCCGCCGGCACCTCCCGGACACCGACGCGGGCAGGATCGACCTCGGCCCCCAACGCGATAAGGCCGGGAGCATCCTCCGCCCGGAGCGTGAAAACACGCTCGAACCTGGATGCCGCGCGCAACAGGGCCGCGCGATGCGGCGCGGCCCGCTCTTCCCCATCAAGATAGTCGAGCCGGGCGAGCAAATCGAACGCCGGACCCTGAGCGGCGGCTTCACCGGCCAGGATGGTCGCGGCCGCGGCGAACAGGCCTGCCAGAGGCTGCATCTCCGATCGCGCGTTCATGTCGGGCTCGAACTTCGATTGTTGCGGCGTATTTCGCGTTCACGCTGGCATCACGCGGTTGCAGCGTCAATTGTCGCCATGACGCCATGGCCGCGAAATGTTTCTGTACCCACGATCCCATATCAAGGATTCGTCGTCGCGATGCGGGCGCGGCTGGTCGGCGCCATCCGGCCATCGCGCTTCGAATGGATCATCGTCTCCCGCTTCGGGCGCGATGGCGATCACCTGTCGATCGCCTGGACCACCCTGCCTGCACGACCGGGCGAGGCGCCAATTCAACTGACGCCGCAGCAGACAGCGTTGGCCGTGAGACGACAGGGGGCCAGCGCCAGGGCGGCGGCGACGTTCCAGTTGATCCGGTCGCTGCCGGAAGGGCTTACTGTGGCGGGCGACTTCGTTCCCGCAGAGGGCTATGTCCGGCTATACGGAGGCGGTGAGAGACTGCGCCTACGCTCCGAGGGACGGTGCCTGAAACCAGGCATTCGCTCCGACTGGCATGTATCCGCGACCCGTGCGTCGTGGATGGGGGAGTTTGTTGAAAGCGCGTCGCCGCCGGAGAAATGACCGGCGACGTTTCGGCTGGTTGGTCGGAGTGAGAGGATTCGAACCTCTCCGAAATCCGAACATATTTATCTATTTCAACACACTGGTGAAACCCTGTTCCCATTGGGGTCGGCAAATTGGCCGCCGGAAGGGGCGGCTTTCAAGGCCGGGTGGGAACAGATTCGCCGGGTCCGCCGTCTCTCCGTCTGGTCGAAAACCTACCACAACCCGCTCATCCAACATGAAAGTGGGCGATTTCCTTGCCGACGCTCCGCATGCTTGCTGTGGGAATGACGCGCTAAAGTGACGGGCTACCAATCCTGTCCGGACGCCTGCGGGTCCCTACAACCAAGGCGCCCACTTTCCATCGACGGTGCGGATTTCCTTCGTCGATCCAAGAGATAGACGGCATCGCCCGCCGCCGACTCGGAGCCTCGGGGAACTCCCCGGTCGGGCGGCCGGGGGCCCACACGCGTGGGCCTCCGGCGCGCTTGGCGAAGGAAAACAAGGGGGGCGCCCCAGTTCGAATCCCGCTATCTTGACAAGAGGTCAGGCGAGGCGGACGGAAGTGGACGAAAAGGCGGCTAGCGGATGGGGTGTCCGCCGCTGGCCATTGAAACCAAAGGGAATTTTCCTACCCCATTCGGACGATCGGCGGACTGCTCGACGAGGACCTGAAGCGTCGGCGCTTTGAACGCTATCGCGAACGCAAGGCGGCAGCGTTCGCCGCCTGGTGCCAATGGACGTCGGACCATCGCCCGCCCTCTGGGGGGCGATGGCGCAGCCGCCCCGGACCCCGTCCTATCGGACAGCAACGCACCCGAGGGATGGCGTGTCGTCGCAAGCGAATGCTGCACGGCCGAGGACGATTTCCCGCTGACGCCCGAGGAGTGCTGGCTGGTGATGGCCGCAGGTTCATGGTGCGCCCCTATCAGCCGATCTCCGTCGATGACGTTCACCAGATACGAGGCAGCCTCGAGCTGCTTGACGGCTACGTGGGTCTCAACCGGCGATGAGCCGCCAGTCGCGAACGTGATCCAACAGCCGCCGCGGCGCGACAACCCCGCCGCCGTCGCGCGCTTCGTCGCGGTCTACGCCAATTACCACGAGGCGCTGCGCTCCGCGTGGGAGGCGCACTGATGGCGGCATCCGACTAAATCCTATTGGCCGACTTCGGGGCGTCGTCCCTGGAGACCGGTTCGTTTCCGATCGAAGTGGGATGGTGTGTCCAAAGCGGTCAGGGCGAGACCCACCTCATTCGGCCCGCTACAACCTGGATGGTGGGGAGCGCGGCGAGCCAGACCATCCATGGCATCCGCCGCGGGCGGCTCCAGGCCGATGCCGAGCCGGTCGAGCAGCTGGCGCGCCGTGTCGCCGTGGCGTTCGCGCTGGAGCGGGTGCGTCCTTTGCCCTCGAACTTCAAGGTTGATCGCCGGAGGCTCCGCTAGAGGCGAAAAGAGGGATGAGGGCGTTCCCGTGGCCTGAACGGCACGGCCGCCGCCCACATTCATGGAGGATTGCCTACACGGCCTCTTTCAGTTCCTTGGCTGGCCGAAAGGCGATTTTCTTGCTGGCTGCGATCTTGATTGATTCACCGGTCGCCGGGTTTCGTCCCATACGAGCTGCTCGGGCCCTGACTTGCAGAATACCGAGACCGGTTAGGCGGACTTTATCACCCTCCATCAGATGCTTGGTAGTGACTGCCACCACATCGGCCAGCACAGCCTCGGCCAGCTTCTTGGAGAGGTCATGTTTTTCTGCCAACCCGACGGCAATCTGCCTGAGAGTGATGGTAACCTGCGGTGCAGCCTTTACGGCCGCCACCTTTTTCGCAGGTGCGGCAGCCTTCTTCGCGGGGGCGGCTTTTTTTGCCCGGGTGGCTGCCTTGGCAGCCGAAGCGGCGGCCTTCTTTACCACGGGGGCGGTTGTCTTCGCTGGCGGCATCTCGATCTCCTTTTGATGACTTCCAACGGCAACCTGCTCATCCTAGGCCGATTCGGACAACATTGGCGATCAGAAGTCGGCGTGATTTCTGAAGGCTGTTGGCACTGTGCGGCAATTTCGCGAAGGGCCAAAAATGCCCAAGTCTTCACGCCGTGCTGCGAAGCGCTCGCCAAGTAGTGTCTCCAATAGCTTCCCTAGCCCGCGAGGCAGCATTGCTGCTGGTCCGCCTTTTGCGCAGATTTGGCAACGGGCCGCACGCCTTTGCTGGGCGCTCCCCACTCGGAACACCTGCTGGCGGGACGGTCGCCCGATTAGCCGCTAGGCCGGGGCCATTCCCTTATCGGCAAGCTCCTTGATTGCTTGCGCGTTCTTGGAAAGGTGCGTGAGGCCCATGCCGCGCAGCACGTTGGGCGCCTTGGAGAATTGAATATTTTCGTACCCTACGATCTCAAAGCGATTGCCCCATGGGTCGCGAAAGTCGAGGAACGGTCCAGCCAGTACCTCGACGCCCGCCTGATCCAGGGCCTGGCGGACGGCGTCCTTGTCGTCGACCACAAGCCCGAAATGCCGACCGTCATCGGGTGGCTGACGACGTCCTTTCTGAAGCGCGAGGAACTGGTCACCCAGGTCAATGAATGCCATATCCTCGCTTTTCCCACGAAGCTTGAATGCAAATATTTGGCCATAGAACGATAGCGCTTCCTCGATATCGCCTACTTCGAGCGCGACATGGTTGAAGCCCACCGCGCGTGCTTTCTTGGCTTCTGGCATCGGTCCCCTCGATGGCTGGCGGATACGATACGTTAGATGGGCATTTCGACCGCGCGCTTCCAGCACCGATCGGGTGACAGCCTTTGACGGCTGGAGCCCCTAGGGAAGGAAAGCCTCAAATGTCCGGGACACGCTGGCACGCTCCCCTGCTTCAGTTTAACCGCCGCTGCATCAGCGTGACTGGGACGGTCCGGTCGAGTTCCGGTCCCACTGTTTGCCAACCAAGTTTGGCATACTGCCCTTCGGCATCCTCGGTATATAGCGGTAATGTTTCCGTGTTGGCGGCACGCGCTGCCTCCTCCACTCGGCGTACGAGGCGAGTTGCATGGCGGCGGCCGCGAGGGGGCGGGTCGACAAACACGCTCGCTAGCCAGGGCGTCAGTTCGGGACGGGAAACGAGGTCGGACGCTACGAAGCTGGCAGTGGCGACGGGTGTTCCGCGGTCCAGAGCGACGAAGGTTGGCTCCGGTCCCTCTGAGGCAGCGCGGGCGTAAGGCGGTCGGTGACCATGTCGAGCGTACGCCTCTTGCGGCGGGCCCATGCCGCCCACAACCATTGGGCAACCTGAGGGATCACGGTTGGTTTTTGAGATAGCGTCACGATCTCGGTTGTCATCATCGCGGGTCGGGATGCTTGAGCCGAATTCCGACATTGCGGACGATACCACCATGATTTGCTGCTGCCACGCTCAGCGGCATCTGCTCCATAATACCGCACATTCGAGGATCGCAGGACCTTGGGGCGGGGTCTCGATTGGGCTCTGACGCAATGCTGGTGCACATGAAACTCCTGGATCGTGGGTAGTCCGTTGAATCTGCACGACGATCCGATGCCATTGCGTGTTCATCGGGGATCGCACCGTTCGGGCGGCCAAAACCTCAGAATTTCCGAGTCCGGTCAGTGACGTGCCGGTTGGGAGTGGTGGCCGCCTGCACCAACTTTGAGTCTGAGCCCCGTTTGCGTGCTAATTCACACTGCATCCGGCTGGGAAGTCCTCGGATGACGGAGCCGCCTCCGCACGCCTTTGAGTGCCGCCCTCATGCCGCTGGTGCCCAACGCTTCCAGGGGCGGATGTGGCGTTTCCATCGACCAGTTTCCTGACCTTGATCCGTATCAATGCAAAGTGTCACAAATATTCGCTCAATCCCCCCGAAAGGGGATGGGCGTGATGCGAGCGCAGGATGTGATGACGACCCAGGTGGTCGCAGTTGAGCCCGACACTCCCGTCAGGGAGATCGCGACGATCATGATCGAGCGCCGGATCACAGGGCTTCCCGTCCAGGAGCCGGACGGACGGCTGGTCGGCATCGTCACCGACGGCGACATCTACCGCCGCTCGGAACTCGGCACGGACCGGCGACGCAGGCGCAGCTGGCTGGAACTGTTCGCCGCGGACCCGCGCCACGCGCAGGATTACGTGGAGGCGCACGGCCGCACCGCCCGGGACGTCATGACGGCCAACGTGGTCGCGGTCGTTCCCGAAACCTCCCTGCGCCAGATCGCCGACGTGCTAGAGACGAGACGGATCCGGCGCGTTCCCGTCGTCACGGACGGCAAGGTTGTCGGAATCGTCAGCCGGGCCAACCTGGTTCAGGCGCTGGCGACCTCAACGCCCCCGGAGGCCGACAGCGCGGCCGGGGACCGACGCACCCGCGACATGCTCATCGCGGAATACGCGCGACACCCCTGGGGCCTGCGCGCGGAGGCAAACGTCGTCGTCACAGACGGCGTCGTCCACATATTCGGGCTCGTGGATTCCGAGGCTGAGCAGCACGCGCTGCGGGTCGCGGCCGAGGGCATACCGGGCGTCAAGGGCTTCGAGGACCACACTGTCGGCCGTCTGGGGGACGTCGGTGCGCGACCACGGATAAACTCCACCATCACCGTCGTGGAACCGGACCGGGCGGGCTGAATGTAACGTCCCGCTGCGATAAGATGACTTAGAGACTGGCTCCCGGCTCGACGGTCGCACCTGCAGCGCTACGCGTGCCCTGCGACCGCATTCCACATTGAGACACACAATGCCGACCAGCCCCCATATCGAGCGGCACTTCCGGTCATCGGAGTCCGTGCGGGATGTCGTGATCGGGATGGCCGATGGCCTCACCGTCCCGTTTGCGCTTGCCGCCGGGCTGTCTGGTGCCGTCGAGTCCACGGCGGTCATCGTGACGGCAGGTCTGGCCGAAGTCGCCGCGGGGGCGATCGCCATGGGGCTCGGCGGCTACCTGGCGGCGCGGACGGACGCCGAGCACTACAGGTCTGAGTGGAACCGCGAGATGCGGGAGACGGAAGATTTGCCGGAGGTCGAACTCAAGGAGGTCCGCGACATCCTGATGTCGCACGGCGTCACCGAGAACCAGGCCGACGGGGTGGCCAGGGCGCTGGCCAAGGATCGGCCGCGATGGGTCCGCTTCATGATGCAGTTCGAACTCGGGCTCGAGGAGCCCGAGCCGTCGCGGGCGCCCCGAAGCGCCCTGACCATCGGAACCGCCTACGTGGCAGGTGGAGTCATCCCGCTCGCGCCCTACTTCGCCGCCTCGTCAGTCAAAACCGCGCTGCCGTTATCCGTCGCGCTCACGCTCATCGCACTTTTCGTGTTCGGCGGCGTCAAGGGGCGCCTGACCGGAGCGCCACCGGTCCGGAGCGCGCTGCAGACCGCGATCGTCGGCGGCCTCGCGGCAGCCGCCGCCTTCGGCATCGCCCGGCTCGTGGCGTGAGGTCCGACAACTCCGTCCGGTCCCGCCCCGAAGCGAAAGCGCCCAGTGCACGAGTGCCGCGGGTCAGTTGCCCGGAGGAAGCCACGTCATTGGGCTTCGGACCGGCGGCGCTTTCGCCTATGAACCATAGCGGCAACAAGATTCTCGCGGTGGGCGAAGTTGGCGAGGGCGACGCTGAAGTTGGCGAGGACGGGCCCCAAGATATCAAGATATTATGAAGGACGTGCGGCCGAGGGAGCGGGTGCCACTTTGCGCTGTTCTGTCGTGACTCCCCCGCCCCAGGGAAGCAATCCGCGCAGACAAGCAGGGCCAGCGTGTTGAGCCAGGTCATGGTCCTTCCGATGTAGCGGCCGGATGCTGCGGGAAACGAGCATGGAGGGACTTATGCCGGAGTGCGCGGATGAGCAGGTAAACGATCGTGGCTGATCGCAAACGCATCCTGAACCTCTCCCTGCTGGGGGTGGCGGTCCTTGGCCTCGGTGGGGGGCTGGGGGCGCGGTGGCTCGGCTGGGCGAACTGGGCGGCATGGCTGATGCTGGCTGGCGTTATCCCGGTGCTCGCCGCCGTCCTGGTCGACAGCGCGGCCAGCCTGTGGCGGCGCGAGGTGGGTCTGGACATCATCGCGCTGCTCTCTATCGGCGGCGCGCTCACGCTGGGGGAATACGTCACCGCTGGCGTGATCGGGGTCATGCTCTCGGGCGGCCGCGCCCTGGAGGACTTCGCCGAGGCGCGCGCGCAACGCGAGATGTCCGCGCTGCTCGCGCGCGTCCCGCGCACGGCAACCCGCTATCAGGATGGTCAACTCGCGACGGTCCCGCTGGACAGCGTCGCCCCCGGCGACCGCCTGCTGGTGCGGACGGGGGAAGCCGTGCCCGTGGACGGGATCGTGCGGGAAAGAACGGCGGTCCTGGATGAATCCGCGCTTACAGGTGAACCCATACCCGTTACTTACGAACCCCGCGCGACGGTGCGCAGCGGTGCCGTGAACGCAGGCGGGCCTTTCGACATCGTAGCGACGGCAGCGGCCGCCGACAGCACATTCGCAGGCATCGTCCGGCTTGTCCGGCAGGCGCAGGAGGCGAAGGCGCCCTCCGCCCGGCTCGCGGATCGGGCCGCTTTCCTGTTCACGCCACTGGCGGTCGGCCTCGCAGGCGCCGCCTGGGCACTGACCGGCGACCCGGTGCGCGGGCTGGCGGTGATGGTGATCGCCACCCCGTGCCCGCTGATCCTGGGCGTGCCCGTCGCCGTCGTCTCCGGCCTGTCGCGCTGCGCCGGGCGGGGCGTGCTGGTGAAGGGCGGCGGCGCGCTGGAGGCGCTGGCGCGGGTGCGAACCCTGTTCCTGGACAAGACCGGCACGCTGACCGCGGGGCGCGCCCGCGTTGCCGCCATCCAGACAGCGCCGGGTGCGACGGGCGACGAGGTTCTGCGATTGGCTGCGAGCTTGGACCAGACCTCGCAGCACACCATCGCCCAGGCCGTGGTCGCGGCCGCCCGGGCGCGCGCGCTTCCCCTCGCTCTGCCCACCGAGGTGGATGAGGAACCCGGCGCGGGCGTGACCGGCACGGTCGAGGGGCGCCGCGTCTCGGTCGGCAGCCACGCCTATGTTGCCGCCCGGGCCGCACCAACCGATTGGGGCGAACGGTTTCTGCGGCGCATGGGGTACGAGGGTGCTACCGGCGCCTTCGTGGCAGCGGACGGGGCGATGCTCGGGGCCATTCTCCTCGCCGACGAGATTCGCCCGGACTCGCCCCGGGCGCTGCGACTGCTGCGCCAGGCCGGAATCGTCCGCATCGTCATGCTCACGGGGGACCGCCGCGACGTCGCCGAGGCGATCGGGACGGCGCTCGGCGTGGACGAGGTGCGCGCCGAACAGACGCCGCAGGACAAGCTCGCCGCCATCGGCGCGGCTCGGCAGGCGCCAGGACATGCCGCCTGCGCCATGGTGGGGGACGGAGTGAACGATGCCCCGGCCCTCGCCGCGGCGGATGTCGGCATCGCCATGGGCGCCCGGGGCTCCGGGGCCTCGTCGGAAGCCGCCGACGTGGTGCTGCTGGTGGACCGGTTGGATCGGCTCGCCGAGGCTTTGGCGGTCGCGCGCGGGACGCGGCGCATTGCCGTCGAGACTGTCGGCGTCGGCATGGGGCTGTCCACCCTGGCCATGGTGGCGGCGGCACTAGGTTTCCTGCCGCCCGTGGTCGGGGCGCTGCTGCAGGAGGCGATCGATGTCGCCGCTATCCTCAACGCCCTGCGCGTGCTGCGCGTGCGCATCCCGGGGCGCCCCCGGGTCGCGCTGCCCGCCGCCGAGGTCGCGCGGCTCGAGGCGGAGCACG
>JARLIN010000172.1 GCA_031291715.1 Rhodopila sp.
CCCCGGGGGCGCGCCCCCGCGGGCCGGCCCCGGCCCCGGCGCGGCCCAGCGCCCCCCCCCCCGCCCCCGGCCAGCGGCCCCGGCGGGCCCCCGGGCCATGACGATGATACGCCGGGCCAGGACGAGGATTGAGAGTCGGCGTCAATGTGGGGTGGTATTATTCACAGCGTGCTAAGGATCCGCTGGCGGTTACGGTAAAGTTTTAACGGTTCCGGAGCGGTCAAACAATTGATTGCGTCACAATACGTTACTTTCCGCCGCGGAATATAGTTGATCTCCATCAATGCTGCATCGTCAGTAACAGATTTGTATCAAACAGCCGCCTGGCGCCACAATTTTGATTGAATGCTGGCGTTTCATGCTCGCAGTAAAGGGAGACACATATGATCCGCTCCATTGGCACTCTGGCGCTCGCCGTCGTATTGGCGATCCCGCTTGCAGTCCCGGCGTCGGCGCAGCACGGGCACGACCAGGGAGGGCACCACGAACACGGCGGTGGCGAACGCGGCCATGGCGGTGGTGGCGGTGGCGGCGGCGGTGCCGTGGTCGGCGGCGCCCTCCTCGGCCTGGGGATCGGCGCTTTGATCGGCGGCGCGATCGTCGCGGCACCACCCGCTTATTACCCGCCGCCGCCGGTCTACTACGCCCCTCCGCCACCCGGTTACTACGCGCCACCGCCGCCGGCGTATTACGGCTACTAACCAGCACACTGACGGGCCCTTCGGCCCCGCTGGCGAATCTTCAATGGAGATCCAACATGACCATAAAGTCGACCTCCTATACCGCCGCACTGCTGGCCAGCCTGTTGCTGCCGGCTATCGCTTTGCCCGTCGGCGCATTCGCCCAAACCCAAGCGCCTGCCGGCGGCCCGTCCGCGACGTCCCAGCCGAAGGCCCCGGCGGCGAAGCCCACATCCATGACCGAGCGCGTTGAACAACATATCACTGATCTCCACACGCAGTTGCACATCACGCCGGCGCAGCAGACTGAATGGGACCAATTCGCCCAGGTCATGCGGGAGAATGCCAAGGACATGAACCAGGCGTTGGAGCAGCGGGGTGCCGGTTTCGCCTCCATGAATGCCGCCGAGAACATGCAGTCCTGGGCGCAGATCGCCCAGCAGCACGCGCAGGACATGCAAAAACTCGCTACCGCGTTCCAGGCGCTGTACGGATCTATGTCGGACGACCAGAAGAAGAACGCGGATGTGGTCTTCCGCGCCCATGGCGATCATCCCGCACACAAGAAGGGTTGATTGATTCCTGCCCGGCGGATTAATCGCCGGACACGGCGTTGACCATCGTCTCTCCAAATGAGCCTGGCAGCGGCAGGTACTCCGGCTGGAACGATGTCGCTGACGTAAAGAAATGCCGGCGACATCGCACCCGGCGTCTTTGAATGCCGTTCCAGAACAGTATCCACCCGCGTTGGCGCGTGGCCCGCATTTCTCGCATGCGGTCATCAGCCGGGCACCTTCGTGGGTCGATTCGTTACCGTGTGCGGGTTACTTGTCGCTGCGTGATGCCGTGGGGCGGTTTTCTCGCGCGGCTTCCCGGCACCGCCCGTTCACAACGGCGCTCGAGGACACCCGTACGCTTCGCGATCCGCGCCTGCATCCGATCCACCACGGCTTCATTCTCCAGCCGAGATAACGCGCGAAAGTTGCCGCCCGTGCATTGCGACCGGATTTGCAATCATCGCATGCCCGAGCCGCCCCTCATCGTCGGCACCTGATGACGGTGAAGATCAGTGAGAAGCAGGCGCACTCGATCGATTGCATCGTCGTCCACTGCTGACAATCCGGCTACGTCCCAACTATACTCCCGGTCCCAAATCCGGGCCTACTTCATACTTTGGACCCGATTTACGAATCGATTGACCTATATCAATTTAATCAAGGGCGCAGGCTGTCATTGATGAAACGGGAGCGCTCATATCCCCAACCCAACGCGCTTCGAACGCTCCTTGTTGGGAATTACTTTCGGTGAGGAAATTATCGATGCCCGTAAATAGTCCTAAGGAACTTTTCGTAAAAATGTTGAGCGATGTCCGCCAGCGCACCGAGAAAACGACCAAAATCTATGAGGAGCTAAGCGGGGTTGCGCAGGACCCGAACATCAAGGAGGCTCTGCAATCGCGCGCCTTTCTCCAGGATAAAAACCTCAGCTCACTGGACCGGTGCTTCCAACTGATCGGCGAGAAGCCCGTTGCGCTGAGTGGACGCCTGCAGGAGGTGTTCATGGAGGACTTCCGGCGCGAACTCGCCGAGATCCAGGGTCCGGCGGCCAAGACCCTCTATATCCTGATCAAGGCCAACCACCTGATGCACCTGCGCATCGCCGAATACGTCGCGCTGATCGCGATGGCCGACGTAACCGGCCACCTCGGCGTCGGCGTGCTTCTCGAAAGCTGTCTCGCCGACAAACTCGCCTTCGTCGAGCGGACCCGCCGCTTGATCCGCCACGCCATCGAGAGCCAGCACGAGATCAAACTGGCGGCATAAAAGCCAGCCAGGCTCAGTAGCGTCTATCTGTCCAGGCTTAGCGACAGCCTCCTTGCAGGGGTGCGGGTTATGTTCGTACCCCTGCTCCCTGGCGAAACCAGTTACCCGCTGGCGGCCGTGCGCAACCCGTCGTCAATTGCGCGTCAGGTTGTACATTATTTCGATGTCGGATTGTTTTATCCAGTTATCCAGTGTTGGAGCCGGGCCATCAGCACCTCTTCGCGCGTCTCATGAGCCAATCCCGACGGGCCCGGGCCGAAGCCACCCCCGCCTTCGTGATGGAGCGCCTCCGCTCCGGACTAATACCGACCCGCGTTGGCGCTGACCCTCTACCCTCGTCATGGCCGGGCGACAGTCCGGGCCATGACGGATGGGCAATGGCTGTGGGTTAATCTTTCGGCGGCGTAGTATAACGTATGGAGCGTTGTAAAATGTCCAGGCCAGCAACGAGGCACGGATGGCGCAGGGGGTGGGTTTGAACGCCATCGCGTCTGCGGAAGCGTCCCCAGCCCAGGCGCGTGAGGCGTTGCTCACGATTTTCGGCCAGCCCACGTCGGTTCTGCTGCGTGACGTCTATTTGGCGCTGCGCGCGTGGCTGTGGCTTTAGCTTCGGAACTTACCCTCTCGCGAGCCGATCGGCGCCGCCGTCTCTTCCGTTTCGGCCGGCGCGCTACGGCATGCGATCGCGATGCGTTCGGACAATGATTGTCCACTAAATCGGGTACCACGGAAAACGCATTGGGAGAAAACCATTCGATCGACCCCGTGCTCGATCAAGATCTCGCCGCCTTCGAACGAGCACCGCAGGAACAGCAACTCGTCCGTGCCCGCGCCGATCCGGATCCTTGTGCCGGCCGGGAACCACGTATCTTCGATGATCGCCCTCATCGATCGGCCTCCATCGTTTTGGCTCCGACCGTCACGCGGAACCGGTCGTGTGTGGCGTCATCACCTTCGCGCCACGTCCAGCCGAAGTCGATCTGGCGACCCGTCGCGAAGTCCGCTGTATCCAGCTCCGCGGCGTGGAAGCCCAGCCCCGTTGCTTCCGTCGCGACCTCGGCATCGGGCCCGCCGTCGCTAGACCAGCGAACAAGAGCAGGTCGAGGCAGCGCGACAACCAGACGCGCGCCCGGCCGAATGTCGCCGATCGGTGATTTCGGCGACCAGAAAGCACGCTGTGCAACCGGACGCCGGCCTTGATACCGGCGCCAGACCGCGCTCGGCCGATCACAAGGCCAGCCGAGTTGGCGGGAAATCACCAGTTTCGCGAATTCCGCATGCGCCCAGGCAAGTGGCCTCGCCGAACCGCTCGGGCGCCCGAACGCCAGCCCGCGCGAGGGGATTTCCGGTCCGTCCCAGACCTGCTCGGGGATAAGACCGAGCGGGCTTGCCATCCCGCATATCGCCTCAAGGTGAGGCAGCGGGTCCCGGCCGGCGGTGAGTTCGTAGTGCCCGCGCTCGCCGGTGAGCAGTGGCCACGGACGGCCTCGCCCGGTCCCGTCGTACGGCTCGCCGTCGTCATGCTCTCCATAGCCGTCGCCCGTATAGCGCCGCCAGACCGGTCCGTGGGGCGTATCGACTTTGAGCAGGCCGTCAACGGCGGTGATGCTGTCCCGTATCAGAGGGTCATCCGGCTGCCTGAGCCCGAACCGCACGAGCTGGAGGAAATCGGTCCCGATCAGCTCGCAAGCCGGGATCTCCGCCCGGTCGCTGTGGTTACGCAGGGGAATCAGCTCCTGCATGGCCGCCGGCCCCTTCGCAAGCACCGCCGGCGGTCCGATCCGCACGTAGTAGCCGCTCACGCCCATGCGCGCCGCCAGATCCGTGCCCGACACGGTCAGCCAGCGCTCGATACTGGCGTTCCAGAAATCCGCGAGGTCGAGCGCCCAGGCCTGAGCGCCTGGTGGAAGGAACGCGGCACCTTCGACGAGGGCCGCGATCGTTACGGCCAGGCTATAGGCGTTGAGGCCGCTGTTCTCCTCCCAGCGCTCCTGACCGGTTATGGGACCGTTGCAGGCGATGAAGCTCAACGCCTGCCGCACCATGTCATCGATGTGGATGCCACCCAGTGCGCCCCGTTCCGCCAGCGCCGCGGCGAGCAATATCGGGAAGGCGGTTTCGTCGAGCTGGAGGCCTTCCCAAAATGCCTTGCCGCCAAGCCACTGGTTCTGGTTCCAGTGGCCATCGCCATGCTGGGTCGCGACCAGATAGCGGAGCGTATCCCGCGTCTCCTCCTCGGCCCCAAGCGCCAGCAGCGCGCTGGCGCAGGACACCAGGTCGCGCGGCCAGACCAGATGATACCCGCCCCGCTCCTCGCCGGTGTCGCCCCAGGGGATGCTGAGGCTCGCCACCATCGCCCCCGGATAGGTCTTGTCGAGATGCGTCCGCAGCATTATCGCGGACGCCAGGAACTGGTCGGCGATCGGAGTGGGCAGATCGATCGGCGGCGCATATCGCTCGCTACGGCGGGCGTGCCATTGCTCCCATTCCGCGATCTGCCGCCGCAGGAGATTTTCGAACGGCTGCAACAGACTCGCGATGGCAAGTGTCGCCGCGGCTTTGGCACTGCTGCCGAATCCTAGTCCGAGCGCGCCGCTCAGCGGCAATGCGCCGATGAGGGCGACATTACCGGGTCCGGCGTTGCCATAGGTCCAGGTCAGTGCACCATTTCGTGCGAAATCCTGCCATCCGTCGCTATAGCCGGCATAACCGGCGCTGGCCGCGCCGAGCCCATCGCGCTGCTGCTGGTCAACGACCGCGAGGGCAAGCGCGAACGGACCTTGCGTGGCGACCAGGACCCGGCGGCCGGCGTGTTGCTCCACCGCCGCCCGATTGGCATGACCGGTCGCGCCAAGATGCGGCGCCAAGAGAACGTAGGCACAAAAACCCGGGTCGGCATCGAGGTGGAACTCAATCACCAGCACCTCGCGCCGCGGATCCGGAGAGATGCGCAGGCGAAACCGATACCGTTCATGCTTATGGATGATCTCGAAGGCCGGCACCCCGGGGGCGAGAAAGCGCATATCGTAATCGGCGACACGCTTCACCTCGGACCAGAAGCCCTTTCCGTCCGCAATGATAAAGCCCAGATCGCGGATTTGCGGGATGTCTATGCGCGGGTAGTAAATTTCGTTAACAATACCGTGACCGAGGGTGAACCAAAGACGCGGGGAGCCTAGCGGGCACCCGACGGCATCCTTTGCGCTGCTTGTCCAGGTTGGGCCGATACCGGGCTGCCCGGGCGCATCGGCCTGCGTGTCAGAGGGGCCAGCATCGAGCATCCGCTTCAAGTCTCCAACCGGGTATCATTTCTGCTCTCGCAGATGGCGTAGGTCCTTGTGCCCCTCGACCCAATCGATTGAGCTGGGTCAAGGCCCCGTCCCTCCATATGTGCATCTTCACTCACCGCCGCCAAGACCGCGGCCGCATGACGCGGGAGGCCGGCGGAGTACTCTTGGTGGCAAAGGATATTTGCCTGAAGGACGCAATACCATGACTGAGGACCGAGACGTGGTCGAAACCGTTCGCAGCGCACTGCACAGCGAACCGCGTTTCCATACCACCAATGGACCGATCCACCTCGCTTTCGCCAACGGCGAGCTGACAATCGAAGGCGAGGTCGATCACATTGCCGGCAAGAAGCTCGGACTGGAGGCGGCGGCCCGGGTGCCTGGTGTGAGCCGGATCATCGACCGGCTGCATGTGCGGCCAGCGACACCCATGGGCGATGGCGACATCCGTGACAAGGTGCGCGATGCCCTATTGGAGGAGACCTCGCTCGAGCCGTGCATCATTCGCGTGTGGGTAAAAGGGCAACCCGAGATGGTGCGCGAGCCGGCGGATGCCAGCGGCACGATCGATGTCCGGGTGGAGGACGGCGTCGTGACCCTGGATGGCGACGTGACCGGACCGGGGCTGAAGCGTATGGCGGGCGTGCTGGCCTGGTGGGTACCCGGCAGTCGCGACGTGATCAACGGCATTGGGGTCACGCCACCGGAACAGGACAGCGAGGCCGCGATCACCGATGCGGTCCTGCAGGTCCTGGAAAAGGATCCCGTTGTCGATGCTGACAGCATTCAGGTGTACACGCGACGTGCGGTGGTCACGCTGGACGGCACCGTGCCGCGCGAGGACGAACGCAAGCTTGCGGAGGATGATGCATGGTACGTCTTCGGCGTCGACAAAGTGATCAACCGGCTTGCGGTCCGGATCTGACGGTGCCGGCCGTGCGTATCCTTGGGTCCCCGACGTTGGGCCGCGCCCGTCAAAGTGGAGGAGGCAATGATGCGGATCGACGACACAAGGTTTGGCAGCATCACGATCGACGGAAAGACATATGACCATGATGTCATCCTTCGGCTCGCCGGTGATGTCGTAAAGCGCAAGAAGAAGCTGTCGAAGAAGCTTTACGGCACCTCGCATCTCGTATCGAAGGACGAGGCCAAATTCGTGTTCGAAAAGGGCAGCAAGCTGCTGGTCTTGGGGGCGGGACAGCAGGGCAATATGCGGCTCTCCCCCGAAGCCGAGGCCTATTTGGCGAAAAAAGGGTGCGAGATCGTAACCGAACCGACCCCGCAGGCTCTTCGGGTTTTTAATGAGGCATCCGGTAAGAAGATCGGCCTGTTCCACGTGACGTGCTGATCGAGCCAGGCCGTCGAGAGGGATTGCCTACGCATTCCGTGCGGCTCTATCTGTTGCCGCTTATTAACGACCCGGTGGCATTCCAGTGTCCTGCCCCCCGAAGTTCGTCGATCATGCGGTGGGCTTCGGGGATAAGCAGGCCGCTGAAAATAAAGAACTGGTGTCATGAATCCGAGGTTCGCCTACTATAGCGTACCTCAGATTCGTGACATTAGGTGAACGGCCTATGCCCGAACTGCCGGACGTCGAACTCTTCAAGCGATTGGTAGAGCAGCACTGCATGGGCTGCGTCATCGCGAAAGCGGTGGTCGCCGACCCCGGGAGCCTCGATGGCTCATCTCCCACGGCCTTGCAGGAGAGACTGAAGGGCGAGCGTTTGCGCTCCTGCCGTCGTCACGGCAAGGTTCTATTCATCGAGGTTGCTTCGGCAGGCGCACTCGCCATGCATTTCGGGACCAACGGCTCCTTGGCATATCTCGTGCGCGATCAGCAGGAGCCGCCTTATGTCCGGCTGTGGCTCGACTTCGCCGATGGCGATCGGCTGGCCTACGTCAATCCGAGGCGCATCGGGCATGTCCAACTGGTGCAGAGCAGCGACGCCTTCATTGCCGGCGCAGGTCTGGGCCCCGACGCGTTGGATCCGTCGTTCGATGCCGCCGCGTTCGCGGCCGCACTTGGCGAACGTAAGCAGGCTATCAAATCGATCCTGATGGATCAGACGCGGATGGCAGGGATCGGCAATATCTATGCGGATGAAATCCTGTTCCAAGCCAAACTGCATCCTGCCACCAGCGCAAACGCGCTCGACACCTCTGCAACGCGCCGCTTGTTCGAAGCAGTAAAGTCGGTGTTGCAAACGGCGATCGATTGCGGGGCGGGAGCCGAGAACTTCACGGACCGTCTGCCGAAGGGCTTTCTGATCCCCGAGCGTCACGCCGGCGGCCGGTGTCCACGCTGCGGCACCGCGCTTCAGGCCGACAAGCGCGGTGGCCGGACGGGCTACTTCTGTCCGGACTGCCAACCAGAACCAAGAGCGTGACCGCGTCCCGAGGGCGTTGATCTTGATCAATGTGCCATGGACTTAAGCACACTACGATTTCCGTTGTAATTATAAAATAAGACGGGAGATGATTGTGTCCGAGCCGGCGGCTGGCCGCGCTTTCCTTACAAACCTCTATCCGAGGATCGTCAAGCCACACGGCGCGGCCGGCGTGCCGCCCAATTTGCCGGACTACCAGCAGGCCCGCAGTGCGTTCACCTGGGAAGCCGCACGCGCGTTGCTGGACGGCCTGCCCGGCGGCCGGGGGCTGAACATCGCCCACGAAGCCGTCGATCGTCACGCGCTCGGCTCCCGCGCCGATCGTGAGGCACTACGCTGGATCGGGCGGGCCGGCGGTCAGCGAATCCTTACGTACCGCGACCTGAAGGCCGCGACCAACCGGTTCGCCAATGCACTTCGCAGCCTCGGCGTACAAGAAGGCGACAGCGTGTTCGTTTTGGCCGGTCGAATCCCCGAACTCTACATCGCGGTGCTCGGCGGTCTGAAGGCGAAATGTGTCGTCTCGCCGCTATTCTCCGCGTTCGGTCCCGAACCCCTCGCAACCAGGCTGGGCATCGGCGAAGGCCGCGTTCTGGTGACCACCGAACCGCTGTATCGCCGCAAGGTGGCGGCGCTCCGCCCGAGCCTGCCGAAGCTCGAGCACGTCATCCTGGTGGCCGACGAGGGCGATGCGCCCACCGAAGTGCCCGGCACGCTGGACTGGCGTCAGCTTCTGGAGCCGCAAAGCCCTGATTTTGTCATTCCGCCGACTGCCCCCGAGGATCGCGCCTTGCTGCACTTCACCAGCGGCACGACCGGCCGGCCGAAAGGTGCCATTCATGTGCATGAAGCCGTGGTGACACACCACATCACCGGTCGTTACGCGCTCGATCTGCACGACGACGACATCTTCTGGTGCACGGCCGACCCCGGCTGGGTCACCGGAACAAGCTATGGCATCATCGCGCCGCTGACCAACGGCGTGACGAGCGTGGTCGCCGAAGCGGAGTTCGACTCAGCGACCTGGTACGGCATCCTGCAGCGCGAACGCGTCACCGTTTGGTACACGGCGCCCACCGCGATCCGCATGATGATGAAGCTGGGCATCGATGCTGTACGCGGCTTCGATCTTTCTTCCCTTCGTTTCCTGGCCAGTGTGGGCGAGCCACTGAACCCAGAAGCGGTGGTCTGGGGCCAGCAGGCGTTCGGACGGCCGTTCCACGACAACTGGTGGCAGACCGAGACCGGCGGGATCATGATTGCCAACTTCGTCGCGATGGACGTGAAACCAGGCTCGATGGGGAAACCGCTGCCGGGCATCGAGGCGGCCATCGTGCAACACAATACCGACGGCAGCGTCACACCGATCGATCAACCGATGGTGGAAGGCGAACTCGCGCTCAAAGCCGGGTGGCCGTCAATGATGCGTGGTTACCTCAACGAGGAGGAGCGCTATCGCAAGTGCTTCATCGGCCCGTGGTACCTGACCGGCGACCTCGCGATGTGCGACTCCGACGGTTATTACTGGTTCGTCGGCCGCGCTGATGACGTGATCAAGTCTTCCGGCCACCTGATCGGGCCGTTCGAGGTCGAAAGCGCGCTAATGGAACATCCCGCTGTTGCCGAGGCAGGCGTGATCGGCAAGCCCGATCCGATGGCGGGCGAGATCGTCAAGGCGTTCGTCGCCCTGAACCCCGGCTTCTCACCCTCCGAGGCATTGCGCCGCGAACTGCTCGGTCATGCCCGCAAGCGGCTCGGCGCCGTCGTCGCCCCGAAGGAGATCGACTTCAGTCCCGGCCTGCCGCGCACGCGCAGCGGCAAGATCATGCGCCGCCTGCTCAAAGCGCGGGAGTTCGGCCTGCCCGAGGGCGATCTTTCGACATTGGAAAGCGACGTGCGATGAACGACAAGGTACATCTCGACCACGAGCATGTGCGTGACCTTCTCACCGCCATGCTGCGGATCCGCCGGTTCGAGGAAAAATGCTTCGAGCTCTATCAGAGCGAGAAGATTCGCGGCTTCATGCATCTCTACGATGGCGAAGAGGCGGTTTCGGTCGGCGTGATCGAGGCGTTGGAGCCGAAGGATGCGATCGTTGCCACCTACCGCGAACACGGCCAGGCGCTGGCGCGCGGTATCGAAATGAACGCGCTGATGGCCGAGCTCTACGGCAAGCAGGAAGGCTGCTGCCGCGGGCGTGGTGGCTCGATGCATGTCTTCGATCGTGCAACGCGCTTCTATGGTGGCAACGCCATCGTGGGCGGCGGCCTGCCGCTCGCCGTTGGCACCGCGTTGGGCGACAAGATGCTCGGGCGCAGCGCGATCACCGCCTGCTTTTTTGGCGACGGCGCGGTCGATGAGGGTTCGTTTCACGAGAGCATGAATCTCGCCTCGCTATGGAAGCTGCCTGTGCTCTTTGTGTGCGAGAACAACCTCTACTCGATGGGCATGGCACTGGAACGCGCCGAGGCAGAGACGCATATCGCACGCAAGGCCGCCGGCTATAGTGTGGCGAGTGCAGCAGTGGACGGCATGGACGTCGTTGCGGTCGAGGTTGCAGCGCGACGGGCAATCGCGCAGATCCACGCGACGAGCACGCCCTATTTGCTGGAATGCCAGACGTACCGCTTCCGCGCACATTCGATGTTCGACGCGCAGCTCTATCGCACCAAGCCGGAGATCGAGACCTGGCGCAAGAAGGATCCGGTCCGGCAACTACAAGCGTGGCTGGAGCAGAGCGGGATGCTGCATGCCGACGAAATAACCGGGATCGAGGCTGACATAGCAGCCGAGGTCGGCGCGGCGGTTGCCTTTGCCGAGGCTGGCACCTGGGAGCCGGTCGAAGAGCTGGAGCGTTTCACCATCATGGATCGGGTGCCGCAATGAGCGCAGCCACAGGCACGCCCGCGCCGCGACGCATGACCTACCGCGAGGCGTGCAAACAGGCCATCCGGGCCGCCATTCTCGCCGATCCACGCGTGTTCCTGATGGGCGAGGACGTTGCGCGTTACGGCGGCTGTTACGCAGTGACCAAGGGGCTCGCCGCAGAGTTGGGCGAGGCGCGCATTCGCGACACGCCGCTCTCCGAAAATGGCTATGTCGGTGCCGGGATCGGTGCGGCGATCGCGGGTATGCGCCCGATCGTCGAGATCATGACAGTGAATTTCAGCCTTCTGGCGCTGGATCAGATCGTCAACAGCGCCGCGACCATCCCGCATATGTCGGGCGGGCAGTTCGCGGTGCCGTTGGTCATCCGCATGGCGACGGGCGCCGGGCTGCAGCTAGCAGCGCAGCACTCGCACAGCCTGGAAGGCTGGTACGCGCACGTCCCTGGCCTGAAAATACTGGCTCCGGCTACGGTCGAAGATGCGCGGCACATGCTGCAACCGGCGCTCGACGATCCCAACCCCGTGCTGATCTTCGAGCACGTCATGCTGTACAATCGCGAAGACGAGCTCGAACCGAGTATCACTGGTGTGGACATCGTTTCGGCGAAGATCCGTCGGCCGGGACGTGACATCACGCTGGTGACGCATGGCGGAATGCTGTTCAAGACGCTCGAAGCGGCCGCGGTTTTGCACGAAGAGGGCATCGAGGCGGAGGTGATCGACCTGCGTGTCCTGCGCCCGCTGGACATGGCAACCATCCTCGGCTCGGTTGCCCGTACCCGGCGGGTGGTGATCGTCGACGAAGGCTGGAAATCGGGATCGCTGTCGGCCGAAGTCGCTGCCCGCATCGCCGACGAGGCGTTCTACGAACTCGATGCGCCGATCCGCCGCGTCTGTTCGCGCGAAGTGCCGATCCCCTATTCCGCACACCTCGAAAAGGCGGCGCTCCCGCAGACGCCAGCCATCGTTGCGATGGCGCGAGGACTGGTGAAAGGCGGATGACCGAGTTCCGCATGCCCTCGCTCGGCGCCGACATGGAGGCCGGCACCCTGGTCGAGTGGCTGGTCAAACCCGGCGACAGGGTGAAGCGCGGCAGCGTCGTAGCGGTGGTAGAAACACAGAAAGGCGCGATTGAGATCGAAATCTTCAACGACGGACTGGTGTCCGAGATCGTGGTGCCTGTGGGCGGACGCGTTCCGGTCGGTACCGTTCTCGCGCGACTTGATGGTCCGGCGATCACGCCGGCGCAGGCAGCTCCGCCATCCCTCCCCCCTCCACTTCCGGCGGCCGCCCCGCCGCCAGCGCCTCCACCGTCAGTACCCATCGTTCCCATCGCTACGGCCGCGCCAAGCCGCCAGCCCGCTTCACCGGCCGCCCGTCGCCTTGCTGGCGAGCGGGGCATCGACATCCAGCGACTGAGAGGAACCGGGGCTGGCGGCGCGGTCACCGTGGCAGACGTCGAAGCGGCCGCGCCCACGGTCCCAGGCGGCGAAACGGGCCGTCGGCGGGCCGGCTTCGATCCCGCTGCGATGCGTCAGGCCATCGCCGCCGCGATGAGCCGGTCGAAGCGGGAAATCCCGCATTACTATCTGAGCCAGACGGTGGAGATTTCCGGCGCGCTGGCGCGACTGGAACGGGTGAACCGCGAACGGCTTCCGCCCGACCGCATCTTGCCGGCGGCGTTTTTCTTGCGTGCCATCGCATTGGCGATGGCGAAGACACCCGAGTTGAACGGGTTCTGGGAAGAAGGACGGTTCCGCCCAGGTGACAGCGTGCATATCGGCTGGGCGATTGCGCTGCGCGGCGGCGGTCTCGTGGCGCCGGCGATCCGCGACGCCGACCACCGCTCCCTCGATGAACTCATGGCATCGATGCGGGACCTCGTTCTGCGGGCGCGCAGCGCGGGTCTCCGCAGCTCGGAGTTGAGCGATCCGACGGTCACCGTGACCAGCCTCGGCGACCGCGGGGCAGAAACCGTGTTGCCAATCATCTATCCGCCGCAGGTCGCGATGATCGGCATAGGCCGGATCGTGACGCGCCCCTGGGTGGTAAACGGCGCAATCGAGCCGCGTCCTGTCGTGACAATCACACTGGCCGGCGATCACCGCGCGAGCGACGGCCATCGTGGCGGCGTTCTGCTCGCCGAGATCGATCGTCTGTTGCAGGAGGCGGAGACGCTATGAATGAGGCTGAAGCGAAGACCCTGGTGCTCGACGTGCTGTCGAGTATCGCCCCGGAAGCCGATCTAGCGGGTCTGCGGGGCAAGGTGGCGCTGCGCGACGAGCTCGATCTCGACTCGATGGACTTTCTCAACTTCATTACTTTTCTGCACCAGCGTACCGGGATCAACATCCCCGAGGCGGATTACCCAAAACTGTCCACCTTGGACAGCGCCGTCGCCTATCTGCACCGCTGACCGCCCAGCCCATCGGCGAACCCCGCGGGATGAGCATCCGACCGCGAAGCTTGAGCCATATCAATGTCCGAAGCGGCAGGTGTCTGTATGCAGGGCACAATCCGGTTGGATTTTCCCAACGGCGCTGGAGGTCAGGCAATGCGGCTGATCCATGAAGTCATCAATGATCTGCGGGGGCTGCCCGACGCGAATGTAAGCCCTATAGAGGCTGCGCTCGAGGAGCTGCTCGGCGGCGAACGTGGCACATTGCCCGATCTGGCCGATCGGTTCACCGAGGCCGGGCTGGGCCACATCATGGCCTCCTGGATCGGCAAGGGGCCGAATCTGCCGATCAGCACAGAAGATCTGCGGCGCATCCTCGGCGACGAACGGGTGGGGGATTTCGCCACCCTGACTGGCCTGTCGTCGCATGACTTTCTCATTCACTTCGCACGCCTGCTGCCGGCCGCGGTGCATCACATGACGCCGGAAGGCGAGATGGAAAGAACGGTCTGACCCCGTACGGCACCCAGCAATCGAGGGACATCGGATGCTACATGAACTGGACGTGCTTGAGGCGCGGCACATCGCCGATCTGGCAGCAGATGCGCGCAAGGTCCGCGACCGGCTGTTGGGGAACCTCCGGGAGGCGGATATGGGGGAGCCTCAACCTGCACGCGGCGAGCATAACCCGGCCGGCAGTGTCGAGCTGACCGGGGTGCTGGCGACCGAGCCGGAATTTCTCGCGTTGCGTGAGGCGATCGCCGCCCTGCCCCGCGATATTCGGGAAAAGCTCTGGCTGGTGACGCGGGTCGGCCGCGGCAATCTCGCGGTTCTGGATTGGGACGACGCCATTCGCACGGCATCGGGCCTGACGGACGATGACATCTCGATAGGCCTGCTTGGGGAGCCCGATTTGCACGATTATCTGCGCAAGGGCCTCTATGTTCTCGGCGTAGCGACACTGCCGGGCGATGCAGGGTGAACCAACCCCGACGCTGTCATCCGACCGGCGGGAAGCCGGTGAGCCGGCACGTGAACTGAGCCTGCGAAGTTCCGCGGGACGAAGCAACGGCTGGATTGCCGAGCGGCTCCGGCAGGCGGCGAGCCTCCTGGCCGCGCAAGGTGCCAATCCATTTCGTATCGCCGCCTATCGGCGCGCCGGTGATGCGTTCGAGCACCTGGATGCAGACGTGCGGGGGATCGCAGAAGCCGGCGGTCACACTGCACTGGAGGCCATTCCGGGCGTTGGACCGTCCATCGCGGGTGCCGTCGCGGAAATGCTGGCAACCGGAAAGTGGGGTTTTCTCGAGCGGCTGAAAGGTGCCGCCGACCCGGAAGCCCTGTTCTGTTCGGTTCCTGGCATTGGACCGGCGCTGGCCCACCGGATCGAGGCGACGCTGCATCTCGACTCGCTGGAGGCGCTGGAAACCGCCGCCAACGATGGACGTCTGCGACAGGTGCCCGGCTTCGGCGTGCGGCGTGCGGCCATGGTTCGCAACGCCCTTGCGGCGTTGCTTGCCCGGATCAGGCCACCCGCTGCACATGTCGCGGACGAGCCAGACGTTGCACTGCTGCTCGATGTCGATCACGAGTATCGCGATAAAGCCGCGAGCGGTTCGTTGTACAAAATCGCGCCGAAGCGCTTCAACCCAAGCGGTGAGGCCTGGCTACCGGTGCTGCATACGCTGCGCGGCCCCTGGCACTTCACCGCACTTTATTCAAACACCGCGCGTGCGCATCAGCTTGAACGCACGGGCGACTGGGTTGTTGTCTATTTCCATCGCGACGCCAGACCGGAAGGGCGGCGAACCATCGTGACAGAAACCCAGGGGCCGGCGCGCGGCCGCCGCGTCGTGCGGGGGCGTGAAGCGGAATGCGAAGGGCGGCGCGGCGACGCTTTGCTGGCGGCCGAGCCATCCGCCTGATTGCACGGTACCCCAGGCGTCTTTTCGTCGGGTTGAACCCGGGCATGTCCGCGTATTTCTCCCTGTCCGTGACGTTGGTGAGATCCGGTTGCTGCCGAGACATTGATCGATGGGCAATCCGCGCGGGCAGAGCAGCAGGGTTTTTGTTGATCCATGTCAAGGTGAATGGGACGCAGAAGCGATAGAAATTGCCATTCCTGATCCGCATTTCCAGAGGCGGGCGAACCGGGTTCCTGGAAGGTGCACCGCCGGAATGACTCTTGCCGGAAGCGCGGCGAGGCAATCGATGGATTCGAGAGGTGCATCGTAATGATGTAGCTGAATGGATTGAACCATAAGGCACGCGAGGCAGGCGACGACGCGGGCGCAATGTAATTGATCACGAACGCCGCGTCGAAGACCGAAACCTGCGTCGTATCAGAAGAACGCTCAAGGAGAAATGACCAATGGCCGACGACATGACATTACAGACAATGGTGATGGACGAGCTCGCATGGGTGCCGAACGTCGATGCGGCACATATCGGCGTCGCGGCACGCAACGGCGTGGTGACGTTGACCGGCATCGTGGGCACTTTCGCCGAGAAATTCGCCGCGGAGCAGGCCGCCCGGCGGGTCAAAGGCGTGCAGGGAATCGCGCAGGAAATCGTGGTCCGGCCAGCTTCGGCACACAAGCGTTCCGATGAGGAGATCGCCGAACGAGCAGTCAAGATCCTCAACTGGGACATCGAGGTGCCCGACGAGAAAATACAGGTGAAAGTCGAGCGCGGCATCGTGACACTCACGGGCGCGGTCCCGTACCAGTTTCAGAAGCAGTCCGCCGAGAGTGACATCAGACAGTTGGGCGGCGTCATCGACATCATCAATCTCGTCGAAGTGCGGCCGCACGGCGATCAGGCCACTGATCCGGGCGCGGTGCATAACAAGATCGAAACCGCGCTCCGGCGCAGCGTTGAACTGGATGCGTCGCATATCAGCGTTCTGGTGAGCGGCAGCAAGGTTACCCTGCGGGGCAAGGTGAAATCCTGGTGGGAACGCAGCACTGCCGAGCGCGCCGCCTGGGCGGCCCCTGGCGTGACGCAGGTTGACGATCAGCTTGTCATTGGGAATTGAACCTATGGAGGTCGCGCAAGCGATTTACCATCGTCGGGCCGTGCGCAGCTTCACCGCGGCGCCGGTCACGGCGGAAACGTTGCGAAGTCTGATCGACGCCGCCATCCAGGCCCCTAGCGCGATCAACGAGCAGCCATGGCGGTTCGCGGTCGCGCAGCGGCGAGAAACATTGCGAAGAATCGCCGAATCCGCGAGGGATCATTTGCTGTCTCTCATGCAGACCGGATCACCGTTCCTTCGGTTTCGCGACATGCTGCAGGCCCCCGGATGCGATATACTACATGGCGCACCCGCGTTGGTGGTGATTTGCGCCACTTCCGCGGCGCCGCAGGCTGCTGAGGATTGCGCCCTCGCCGCACAGAATCTGATGCTCGCGGCCTACGCGCTCGGCCTGGGCACGTGCTGCATCGGTTTGGCGAGACCCTGGCTGAACCAGCCGGAGGGCAAGCGTCTGCTCGGTATTCCCGCGGTGTGCGCGCCAATTGTTCCGATCATTGTCGGAGAACCGGCGCTCGTGCCGCCCGCGACGGAGCGCCGTGCGCCACACATCGACTGGATCGACAGGCCTGACTGATCGGGGCCCGTCCATGTCAGGGCAATGACGATGACCGAAGCACTCGCAGCGACCGCTCTGCTAATCCTCATTGCGATCGTCTACGGTGTCGGTTTCGCGCCTTTTTCCATCCAGCGACGACTGTTTCGCGGCTACGCCAGACTCTTCCACGGCGTTGTGGTGGCCGGCCTGGAACACTATCCGGCGCCCGGCGAGAACGCGGTAGTGGTATCCAATCACCTGAGCTTCGCCGACGGCCCGTTACTGGCGGCGTTCCTTCCCGGCGACCTGATATTCGGGGCAGACACCGGCACCGCGGCCCGTTGGTGGGCACGGCCATTCATGGCATCGGCAGGCGTGATCCGCGTCGATCCGCTCAACCCCTTCGCACTCAGGACCATGATCCAGGCGGTGAAGGAGGGACGGCGGCTGGTATTGTTTCCAGAGGGACGCATCAGCCGAACCGGTGGGTTGATGAAGGTCTATGACGGCGCCGGGATGGTGGCCGACAAAGCGGCTGCGAAGCTGGTGCCCATACGCATCGAGGGCACGCAATTCAGTCATTTGTCGCATCTCGGAGGAAAGTTTCGGCGCCGCTGGTTCCCACGGATCAGGATCACCGTTTTCCCGCCCGTCGCTCTCTCGCTCGATCCCGCGCTGCTCGGCCGGCGACGGCGGCAGGCTGCGGCTCACGCGCTGCAAGACATCATGATCGATGCTGCGTTCGCCGCCCAGCGCCTCGACCGCACGCTGTTCGCAGCGCTACTTGATGCTGCTCGCCTTTACGGCTGGCGGACAGGCATCGTGCACGATGCCGATGGGCAGCGGATTTCGTATCGGCGTGCTGTTGCGGGCGCAGCCGTGCTCGGCCGCGCATTGTCGGCCAGGACTGTCCCGAACGAATATATCGGCGTGCTGTTGCCGAACAGTATTGGAGCCGTGGTCACATTCATGGCCTTGCAGGCATTCGGTCGCATCCCGGCGATGCTGAATGTCACCGCTGGTGCCGAAGGCATGCTGACGGCCTGCCGCACCGCGAAGATCCGCATTGTCGTCTCGTCCCGCCGGTTCGCCAGGAGCGGGCGTCTGCAACGGGAGGTCGATCGAATGGAAGGCCGGGTGACGTTCATCTGGCTTGAGGATGTGCGCGTGTCGTTTGGATTGCTTGCTCAACTACGCGGCTGGCTTGATGCCCGGTTCGCCCATCGCCTGCCAGGCTGCCAGGGACGCGCGGACAATCCCGCGGTGGTTCTGTTCACCAGCGGAACCGAGGGCGCACCGAAGGGCGTGGTACTGAGTCATCGCAACATCCTCGCCAACAGCGCGCAGGCGCTCGCGGTTCTCGACTTCACCACGGCTGATCTGGTGTTCAATGCGCTGCCGATGTTCCATGCCTTCGGCCTTACCGTGGGGACGATGCTGCCATTGCTCTCCGGCGTACCCGTCTTTCTTTATCCAACGCCGCTGCATTACCGCAGGGTGCCTGAACTGATCTATGCCAGCGACTCCACTATCGTGTTTGGTACAGACACGTTCCTTATGGGCTGGGCCCGCTACGCGCATCCGTACGACTTCCGTTCGGTGCGCTATCTCTTTGCCGGCGCGGAACGGCTGAAAGAGGAGACGCGACGCCTCTATGCCGATCGTTTCGGGGTGCGCGTGCTGGAGGGCTATGGCGCCACCGAGACCGGCCCCGTGTTGTCAATCAACACGCCGATGCGGAATGCGACAGGCAGTGTCGGCCGGTTCTTGCCCGGCATCGCCTCGCGCGCGGAAAAAATCGAGGGCCTGTCGGCGGCCGGTCGCCTGTGGGTGAAGGGACCGAATGTCATGCTCGGCTATCTCCGCCCATCGAGGCCGGGCGAATTGGATGCGTTGAAAGGTGATTGGTACGATACCGGCGACATCGTCGATGTCGATGCGTCGGGTTTTGTCTGGGTGAAGGATCGGGTCAGGCGTTTCGCCAAGATTGGCGGGGAGATGGTGTCGATGACGGCCGGTGAGATCCTGGCTGGCAGCATCTGGCCAAACGACATGCATGCAGTTGTGGCGGTCACCGATCCCAACAAGGGCGAGCGGTTGGTGCTGGTGACCAGTTGCATGTCCGCGGACGTGCAGACGCTGCTGCGGGCAGCGCAGGGGTCGGGCATTCCCGCCATCATGGTGCCGCGTAGCATCCTCGCCCTGCCCCAGTTGCCCCGCCTGGGCAGCGGCAAGGTCGCTTATCCTTCGCTACAGCGCATGGTTGAAACCGATATAATCGCTACTGGTCATTCTGCGCCGGCCGCCGGCCTCGCGCCCGGCTGACTCCTGTCAGGCGGTGTTGGGAGCTGATCTTCTGACCGGGGGGCGTGGGTTCGAATCCCGCCGCTCCGGCTAATTTTCGATGGGATACGGCCGCGGCGATGCAGAACATCAATCACCGCCTGGCTCACCCCACGCTTTCCCGAGGCCGGTTTGTGGCAACAACAAGCCCGATCAGCGCAACCGCGGTGAGTCCTGCGCCTGCGAAAAAGGTCGCCGCCGGTCCGTAAGCATCCCACAACCCTCCGGCGAGGACGCTTGCGGCCAGCATCGCGATCCCTCCGGCGAAGTTGAAAACGCCGAATGCCGTCCCCCGAAGATCCTCCGGTGCCGTGTCAGCCACAAGACTCGCGAATAGTCCCTGAGTGAGCGCCAAATGAAGGCCCCAGAACACAACGCCGACTATTAGGAGCGTGATGGTCGAGCCGAGCGCCAGAAGCAGGTCCGCCACGATCAGGCACACGATACCGACCGTGAGCGGCCCACCCCGCCCAAACCGGTCGGAGAGCATGCCGGCTGGATAGGCGGCGAGCGCATAAACGAGGTTCATCACCACCATGACGGCCGGGACGAGCGCCAACGGGATTCCCACATTCTGCGCGCGCAGAATGAGAAACGCCTCGGAGAACCGGGCGAGGGCCAGGATGGTCGCGACGCCGACGACGATCCAGAACCGGCTCGACAAGCGCCTGACATCGGTGATGCGCATAGGCGGCTTGGCCTCCGCCTCATGCCGGACTGGTTCTTGAACCAGGAACACCATTACGGCCAGGGCGATGAAGGCAGGTCCGACCGCGATCCAGAACACAAAGCGAAAATTGCCGGCGCTGACCGCCATGAGGGCGATCGCGGCGAGAGGCCCGACAAAGGCCCCGACGGTATCGAGCGCCTGCCGCAGGCCGAAGCTCGCGCCTCGGACGTCCTCCGGCGCGAGATCGGCGACGAGGGCATCCCGAGGGGCGTCGCGTATACCCTTACCCATGCGATCAATGAAGCGAGCCGCCACCACCCACCCGATCGTGGTGGCAAGTGGGAAAATCGGCTTGGCGAAGGCTGCGAGACCGTAGCCGATGGTCGTCAGCAGTTTGCGCCTGCCGAGCCAGTCGGACAGCCCACCGGAGAAGATTTTGGTGATGTTCGCCGTCGCTTCGGCGATCCCTTCGATGAATCCGACGGCAAGCGTCGATGCGCCAAGCACTGTTACGAGATAGACAGGCAGCAGCGCGTGAATCATCTCCGAAGAGATGTCCATGAACATGCTGACGAATCCGAGCGCCCAGATGCCCGGCGGAAGCCTGGTGCCCGATTTCGACCCGGCAGGCGATCTGTTCGTTGCCATTGGCTATTTCTTCGACTCGTGCCGTGAGTCCCATCGGTACACTTTTCGGGTGCATTCGGCCAAATGCTTACTCGCGGGGGGCCTTCAGCAACCCGTCAACGGTTTTGTACTGATCGGCGAAACGAGTGGCGCGCCGTCCTTCCGATCGTCGAGGCCCGGCGTGTCTTCCAATCCGTTCAGGCACCGTGCGGCGACAGGTGGCCCGGACTGTGCGCTACGACATGCATGCATCTCGTTTGGCGGGCTTCGCCGGCCGGAACGGGCGTGATGATCGCGCCGGGCTCGGAAAATGACGGTGCTGGCTCAAGCTTGGGCAAGACTTTACCACGGAGCCAACCAGCGTGCTGCGCCCGCACCGCGATCGGAGGAAATGGCCCGGCGTTTGTTGTTTTTGGGGGCTGGCGGCACGGACCAGGGCAGGACACTCTCAGGCGGTAATCGCTTCGAGGTCGAGCGCTTCC
>JARLIN010000173.1 GCA_031291715.1 Rhodopila sp.
GCCGGCTACCTCGCCACGGGAGCGATCCGCAACGCCGATTGGGACGAAAAGCGAATCGATTTTCAGCCATTTCCCTATCCCAGCTACACCGACGAACTGGTGCGCCGTCTGAAGGGGACCTTGATCCAGGGCGATCATGGGTTCCTCGACACGCTCGACCCCGCGACGGCCGCCCGGGAGCTGGTGGATGATCGTTTCGTCCGCCATGCCATCGCCGATGCCGGCGGGATGGCCGCCTTTGGCGGCGGGACATCGTTCATGCGCACCGAAACGATCAGCCTGTGACGGCCGAAATCATTTCTGTCCGGCCTCGCCAGGGGCTGCCCTCGCCGGCCGGGGGCGCCGTTGGGCCGCGCGGGCGGGCGTCCACCGCAGTATCTGGTCCGCGGTGGCAGCGGACGTTGCTGGGTATCGGCGGTTTGCTGGCCGTCTTTATCCTGTGGGGCGTGGCAACGGACCTGCTGCTGCCGGCGCAAGGTTTTGCCCGCGCCTTCTCGCCGTCGCGTGCCCTGGTCAGTCTGTGGGATTTGCTGCTGCATTCGGATCTGCCGATCCATGTGGCGGTGAGCTTGCGAAGGGTCCTCATGGGATTGATCGCGGCGCTGGCGATCGGTGTGCCGCTCGGCCTGGCTGTCGGCGGCATCCGGCTGCTGGATGCGGCCACATCGCCCGCGTTTCAGTTCCTGCGCATGATCTCGCCGCTGTCCTGGATGCCGATCGCGGTGATGCTGTTCGGGGTGGGGGACAGCCCGATCTATTTCCTGCTGACCTTTGCCGCGGTGTGGCCAATTTTGTTGAGCACGGCCGCCGGCGTGCGTCAGCTTGACCGGAACTGGCTGCAACTGACCCAGAGCCTGGCCGCGACGCGCTGGGAGACGCTCCGCCATGTGATCATTCCCGGCGTGCTTGGCCACGTGCTGACCGGGGTGCGGCTGGCCATAGGCATTCTCTGGATTGTGCTGGTGCCGTGCGAGATGCTGGGTGTGTCGGCCGGACTTGGTTACTTCATCCTCGATACCCGTGACCGGCTCGCCTATTCGGAATTGATGGCGGTGGTGCTGCTGATCGGGTTCCTGGGTTTCTTGTTGGATACGGTGGCCCAGGCGCTGTATCGGCTTCGAACACGCGGTGGTTCGGCGTAATAACGTTCAATCGGCACGCCAGCCGGCGGCGATGGGTCGCGGACCTATCGCCCGCAGCGCTGTGCGTAGGTCAAGGATTGGACACGCAGATCCGCGGATAAACGCGGATGAGGACAGCTTGGCGGACAGCGTGGTGGGCAAGAATCCTAGGGTCCCGCTTCAAATGCGATGGCCGTGAACGCATTGCATTCGCCTATCGTCTTTCTGGCGCGTCCAACCGCTATGACGTCTGAAGTTCTATTTGAAATCCGCGTTCATCTGCGGATATCTGCGTGCATCTGCGTTCCAAACGCTCTCACCCATCCTGTCGCCAGGATAACCGCCCCCAACCCGCCGAACGTGTTCCTGCATCGTGCCACCGCTGATGATCCGGACTGCGCGCTACGACGTGCGAACATTTCATTTGGCGATCTTCGCCTGATGGAACAGGCGTGACAGTCGTGCCGGTCCTGGAACTGGAGGTGCCGGTTCAGGCTTGGGCAAGATTTTACCACGGAGAAAAGCGGAGGACCACGGAGGGCCACGGAGGATGGGGGCTCCCGAACAGTGTGCGTCCAAGCAACGGCCATTACGTTCTTTATCAGTACGATATTTGGCGCTAGATTGCATGATACCAAACGGGGAAAGATTGACACACCAGCCGTTGTCCGATCGTCGCCATGGCTGGACTTGATCCGGCCATCCGTGCCGGACTGATTCATTGATGAACATTACCTAGTCGCAACGGGTGCCCGGATCGAGTCCGGGCAAGACGAGGATGGAAGCGGCGAAGGGTCGTCGTCAACGTGACCTGGTATAATACCGAACGCCGTAAAGATTAGCGTACGGGCAGCCCCCCTTCGTCAAGGCCCGGCGACAGTCCGGGCCATGACGAGAATAGAGGGGCGGGGTCAATGCCGACCGGTATGACTCGGTAACGAATCTCCGTGGCCCTCAGTGGTCCTCCGCTTTCCTCCGTGGTAGAATCTTTTTGCGGTGCCTGCTCCAAACGCCGTTCGCCGGGTAGGCAATGAAATTACGCTAGCGCAGCACACGGCTTTCTGGACGGTGTCCACGACAAGACCAGCCTCGTCCCAGATGTCGCGAGGGCTGGTCGCTTGAAGCAAATTCCCCCGGGTGTGCCTCAGATGGTTGGGTACGACGTGCTGAGATCGATATCGTAATTGTGGCGCGTTTGTCCGGTAGGGCCCGGCCAGACCAGTTTGACGGCGAGAGTGCCAGCCTGAACGCAAGTCGGGATCACAGTTCGATCACGCCGCCCCGCAGGCCCTTCGCCACCGCCTCTGCTCTGCTTGTCGCATCCAGCTTGGTGAACAGTGCTTCCAGGTGGAACTTGACGGTATGGACCGAAATCCCCAGCCGGCGTGCCATCGCCTTGTTGCTGAGGCCTTCGCCGATCAGGCCCAGGATTTCGCGCTCTCGTGGTGTCAGCAGGGGCATATCGTCGGCCGGCGCGAACCCTTTGGTGTCCGGCGCGGCGGTGGAGCGGACCAGCAAGCCGGCGAAGACCGCCCGTAGCGCCGCATCCAACTGCTCGGCGGTGGCATCGGGCGCCAGGACGCCGGCCGGCGCTCCGGCGGGTGAAACCAAGGTCAGCGCGACGACCGGTGCCTCCGCCTCTTTCGGCATGGGCAAGGACATCCGGTCCAGGTCGCACAGTTCCACATCGGGGGTGTCATCGGTCAGCACGTGTCCGGCCGCCTCCAGCATCGCCGCCAGTCCGCGGCGGCGAACCGGGTCCGCCGTGTGGACCCGGACGCGGAGGCCGCCGGTCACGCTCATGCCGCCGGACGGGCCGCGATCGTCACGTTGATCGCTTGCACCGCTCCGGCGCGCAGCACCCGCAACACGACCGC
>JARLIN010000174.1 GCA_031291715.1 Rhodopila sp.
GCGGGTCGGGCGACAACGCCAGCCGGCCATGCCAGTCGCCGATGGTGACGCCGCGCCGAGTCAGTTCCTCGGTCAGCGGCGCCTCGAACCCCTCGGCGGCCAGATAGGCGGACCCGATCATCGGGCGCGCAACGCCGATGCCGCCAGCAGCAGCCAGCCGATCATCAGCAATGTTCCCCCGGTTGGTGCCACCGAACCTAGGGAAACGCCGGTCAGGCCGTGCGTGTACAAGGCGCCGCAGAACAGCAGCATCCCTACCGCGAACGCCGCCCCCGCCGCATCCGCCAGCCGGCCGCCACGCGGTGCCCACAGCCCGACCCCCAACAGGGCCAGCGCGTGCCAACCCTGCATCTGCACACCGCTGCTTACGATATGCGCCAAAGCCGCATCGCTCACGCCGTGCGCCGCGAACGCCGCCATCGCCACCGCGCCGAACCCGGCCAGCGACCCCAAACCAATCCAAATACGCTGCATGCAGCCTTACTACCTGCTTTCGCGCAGCAAGTGGTAACTCAGATCGCCGGGATTGCTCAGGTCCGGCACCGTCCAGCCGTTCAGGTCGTATTCGGCCATGCACTGTTCGGCGAAACCCTTGAACGCAGCCGCGTTGCCCGACGCCTGCGCGCCGAACAGGCAATACCGCCGGATTTCCTCGGTCGAGCCGCCGTAGTTGATTTCATACAATTCGTGCCGGCTGCCGAATTCGGAGGCGATGCTGTCCCACAGCAGCTTCATCAGCTTGACGCGTTCCTCCGCGCTGTAGCCGTTGGAGCCGCGCAGGTACTTGTCGAGATAGGGCCGGATTTCCGGACTCTGGAAGTCGCGGGCGTGGCTGTTGAGGTAGATCAGGCCGGACGCGACCGTCTGCTCGATGATGTATTTCACCTTGGTGTAGGCCATCGTGGACATGATCTGATACGCGTTGCCCGGGTCCACGTTAGGCTGGACATAATCGCCGACCCACGGTCTTGGATCGCGGACCATGGCATCCGATAGCGCCCAGAACAGGTTCCGCCAGGCGATCACCTCGCCCACGTTCGCCTGCACGCCCCGGTAATCCTTGGTGCCCGACGCCTCGACCGCCTTCAGCAGCAGGCCGGAGATGAAATCGAGCTTCACGGCCAGGCGGGTGCAGCCATGCACGACGAAGCGGGGCAGGAACCCGGTGCGAGGGAAGAAGTTGTTCGCCTTCTCCACGTCGCCATAGACGAACACGTTCTCCCACGGCACCAGCACTTCATCCATGATGAAGATCGCGTCGTTCTCATCCAGCCGGCTGGACAGCGGGTAGTCGAACGGGCTGCCCATCGCGGTCGCGGCCATTTCGTATGACGTACGGCAGATGAACTTGATCCCGGGCGCGTTGGTCGGAACCATGAACACCGCGGCATAGGTCTTGTCCTGCAGCGGGATCAGCCCGTGATGAGCGACGAAGGTGTAGTTGGTCAGCACCGATCCGGTGGCGACCACCTTGGCGCCCGACACCACGATGCCGGCATCGGTTTCCCGCACGACATGGCAGCACACGTCGGAGACCTGATCGGGCGGCCGGTCGCGGTCCACCGGCGGGTGGATGATCGCGTGGTTGATGAACGGGATCCGCTCCTGGCTGAATTTGTACCAGCGCCGGGCGTTCTCCTGATACGGATCGTAGAAGTCCGCGTTGGCGCCGAGGGTCGCCAGGAACGCCGCCTTGTAATCCGGCGACCGACCGACCCAGCCATATGTGATCCTGGCCCATTCCGCGATCGCATCGCGCCCGGCGATCAGGTCTTCGGCGGTCTTCGGCGCCTTGAAGAAGGCGTGGGTCATGCCGCCATTGCCGGTATCCGTCGGCACCAGCAGCTTGGTCCGCCGCGCCGGATCGTGCATCGCGTCGTACAACCGGGCGATCATCCGCGCGGTGTTGCGGAAGGCCGGATGCTCGGTGACTTTGGCCACGCGCTCGCCGTAGATATAGACCTCGCGCCCGTCATCGAGGGAAGCGAGGTATTCCGCCCCCGTCATTGGCGCCTCGGCGGGGACCCGGCCGATGCTCTCCGGACGTGCGGCGAATGCTTCCCTGGGATCTCCCGACATGGCGTATGCCTCCCTTTATGTGTCTTTGCCGGTGACTATCCGCCAGCAACACCGGCGTCCGCAACCATGCCGGGCCATTGGAGACGCGATGGCCGTTTCGCAGAAATAGGCCTGAGGCCTGTTTCCTGGCAGCCTCGGTGCCTATAGCATGGCATCATCATGCCACGCGGCGACCTGTTCCCTGAGATCGGCCCCTACGAAACCGGCTACCTGCCGCTGTCCGGCGGCCATGTGATGTATTGGGAGCAAGCCGGCAATCCGAATGGCCGGCCTGTGTTGTTCCTGCATGGCGGCCCGGGGGCCGGAGCCGGGGCGGTGCACAGGCGTTTCTTCGATCCGAATTTCTGGCGCATCGTCATCTTCGACCAGCGCGGCGCCGGCCGGTCACGGCCGCTTGGTGGGTTGGACAGCAACACCACGCCCGACCTCGTCGCCGACATCGAGATTCTGCGCCGCCATCTGGCGATCGAGCGTTTCCTGCTGTTCGGCGGTTCCTGGGGATCGACGCTCGCGCTGGCCTACGCCCAGACCCATCCGGACCGTGTCGCCGGTGCCGTACTGCGCGGCGTCTTTCTGGGACGACCGCAGGAGGTCGAATGGTTCCTGCACGGCATGCAGGCGGTCTTTCCCGAGGCTCACGCCGCGTTCGTCGGCTTCCTGCCGGAACATGAACGTGCCGACATACTGGGCTCTTATCTCGATCGCCTGACCGATCCCGATCCGTCGGTCCACCTGCCCGCCGCCCGGGCCTGGTCCGTCTATGAGGGCACCTGCAGCACGTTGCTGCCGAGCCCGGAGACCGTCACCGGCTTCTCCCAGGACCGCACGGCGCTCGGCCTGGCCCGGATCGAGGCGTTCTATTTCGCTCACGGGTTGTTCCTGCCGCCCCAAGGGCTGCTTGGTCAGATGGACCGGATCAGCCACATCCCGGCGGAGATCGTGCAAGGTCGCTACGACATGATCTGTCCGGCGGTGACCGCGTTCGACCTGGCCGCATCCTGGCGCAATGCGCGCCTGACCATCGTGCCCGATGCGGGGCACTCGGCGTTGGAACCTGGGATCAGGCGGGCGCTGGTCGCCGCGGTGGAGCGGTTCCGCAGCGGACGATAATCGGAGGAAGCAACAATGAAAGTCGGCGTCATCGGTCTGGGCAACATGGGCATGGGTGCCGCCCTGAACCTGCTGAACAAGGGCCACGAGGTCACCGGCTGCGAGTTGCGCGAGGAAACGCGGGCCGCTTTTGTCGCCGCCGGTGGCACGGTGGTGGTCACGCCGGACGCGCTGCCGACGGACCTGGAGGCGGTGGTCGTCTTCGTCATCAACGCCGCGCAGACCGAGGACGCGCTGTTCGGCGCGAAGGGCTGCCTGGCTCGGATGCAGAAAGGTGGCGTGGTTCTGTGCTGTGCCACGGTTGCCCCAGAGGCGGCGAAGGCCCTGGGCAAAAAAATCGAGGACGCAGGCTTTCTGATGCTCGATAGCCCCGTTTCCGGCGGATCGGTCGGCGCGCGGGCGGGCACGATGACGGTGATGGGATCCGGTTCGGAGGCCGCGTTCGCCAAGGCCGCCCCGGTGCTGGACGCGATTTCGACAAAAGTCTGGCGGTTGGGCGATGAGATCGGCGTCGGCAGCACGGTGAAGATGGTCAACCAGTTGCTGGCCGGCGTGCACATCGCGACGGCGGCCGAGGCGCTGGCGCTCGGTATCCGCGCCGGGGCGGACCCGGAGACGCTGTTCAAGGTGATCTCGGAATCCGCCGGCAGTTCCTGGATGTGGCAGAACCGGGTGCCGCATATCCTTGCCGGCGACGATACGCCGTCCTCGGCGGTGAACATCTTCGTCAAGGATCTGGGTATCGTGCTGGACCAAGCGCGGGCGCTGACCTTTCCGCTGCCGCTGGCCGCCGCCGCGCATCAGTTGTTCCTGGCTGCCGCTGCGAACGGGCAGGGGTACAAGGACGACGCATTCGTTATTCGAGTGTGGCAGGCGCTGACCGGGATCGACCTGCCAGAGAGGAAGGAAAAGTGAAGCCGTCTGCCAGGGCGATCGCGTGATTGGTTTTCTGGATCTGCCGCCCGGCGAGCCTTGGGGCGAAGGGGGCCAAAGGGTGTCGGCCGACCGGTGGAGAGATGCCAAATTCACCGCTAATACCAGGTCACGTTGACGACGACTCTTCGCCGCTTCCCTGCGCGTCATGGCCGGACTTTTTTCGGGTACCAGTTTGACCTCGGTTATTAAATATTTAAAAAAGAAATTGTCCGGCACC
>JARLIN010000018.1 GCA_031291715.1 Rhodopila sp.
CATATGGTGCCGTCAGCATCATCCCCGCGCTGGCCGCGAGAAGCACAATAAGGACAAGCGCGTTGGAAATACGGCGCATTTCCGATACATCGCGAACGACACGACCCGCCACAGAATTCATTACGTCAACCTCGGCATCATTTCGCTCAGGCGCGTCTGCGACGATCCCACCGAAACGATAGCACAGGGATGGTCGGGGATCATGAGATGATTTCCCGCGCCATCCAGCCGTGGCTTGTCGATCGTGGTGACAAAAAAAGGGCGCCCGAGGGCGCCCCAATTCCTTCGCTGCAAGGGCGAAACTTACTTGATGATGATTTCCACGCGCCGGTTCTGCGGCTCCCGCACGCCCGCGCCGGTCGGGACCAGCGGATGGGTTTCACCGAAGCCCTGGATCGTGATCGCATTCTTGGGCACGCCGTCCTTGACCAGTTCCGCGGCGACAGCCTGAGCACGCCGCACGGACAGGCCCTGATTGTACTTCGGAGTGCCGGACGTGTCGGTGTAACCGTTCACCTCAAGCCGCGTGTACTGAACCTTGGTGGAGTTCGCAGCCGCTTCCGCGACGATCTGGCGGGCGCGATCGGTCAGATCGGCCTTGTCCCAATCAAAGAACACCAGATACGAACGGGAAATTGGAGACGCTGGAACCGGGGCAGCGACCGGGGCCATCGGGGCCGGCGCGGGGGCCGCACCAAACGCGTAGCGTAAGCCTATCAGGACCGAGTGGTTGAAATCGTTGCCTAACTTCACCCCATCGTAGTTACGATCGCCAGATAGACCCAGGAACCGATATTCGGCGGTCACCGACAGGCCGGGAATCGAGGAAACTGGTACGGCCGCACCGATGATACCCTGGTACGCAAAGGCCCCCTCGGTCTGGCTCGCGGAAGCGCCGCCCACGCTAATGTTCTCGTTAACCCATTGGTAACCCGCGCCAACACCGACATAGGGCACGAATGACGGGGACAGAGTGGTGAAGTCGTACAGCACATTCACCATCGGACCGAACTTCTGTTCGGATCCGCCGATCGAAGCGCTCCTGCCGTTAAGCGCGATCTTGTCGAGGCCATTGTAGCGGTAGCTGAACTCGAACTCGGCGCGGAAGCCGTTTCCGAAACCCCAGCCGGCGCTCGCGACACCCACACCGCCCAAATTCGTCTGGAGATTCAGATCGTTGAAGCTGAAGCGGCCGAGGGACGTGATCGGTTCGTCCTGCATAATATTCACGCCGGCACCAAGGCCGACATACAGACCGCTGATAGGCTGGGCCTGTGCCGCGAGCGGCAGCGCCACCATGGTGGCGGCCACCAATGCATTGCGGAACTTCATTTAACGTCTCCTCGAGCTTTGTAACTTAGCGAAGCAGAGCCGGAAAAATATCGATCACCGACCTTTCTATTTATTAACAATGACGATAACGGACGACAATGGTACCATGCCGCCCCGTCGGCGGTTCGGTCCGCGGCACATGCAACGGCCACGCCCTGGGCACAAAAAAAGGGCGCCCGAGGGCGCCCCAATTCCTTCGCCGCAAGGGCGAAACTTACTTGATGATGATTTCCACGCGCCGGTTCTGCGGCTCGCGAACGCCCGCGCCGGTCGGGACCAGCGGATGGGTGTCACCGAAGCCCTGGATCGTGATGGCGTTCCGGGGCACGCCGTCCTTGACCAGTTCCGCGGCGACAGCCTGGGCACGCCGCACGGACAGGCCCTGGTTGTACTTCGGAGTGCCGGAGGCATCGGTGTAACCGTTCACCTCAAGCCGCGTGTACTGGACCTTGGTGGAGTTCGCCGCCGCTTCCGAGACGATCTGGCGAGCGCGATCGGTCAGATCGGCCTTGTCCCAATCGAAGAACACCAGGTAGGAGCGGGAAACTGGAGACGCCGGGACCGCGGCAGGAGATGGTGCGGCAACCGGAGCGGGCGCGGGCGCCGCACCGAAGGCATAACGCACGCCGAACATGACCGCGTGGTTGTAGTTGTCGTCGAGCTTGAAGTTCGCGGGCTTGCCGTTCACGCGACCTTCGTAGGTCCGGTCGCCGGTGAGACCCATGAAGCGGTAATCAGCGGTAAGCGACAGGCCAGGCACGCCGGCGACCGGCATAGAGGCACCGATAATGGCCTGATAAGCGAAAGCGCCTTCGGCATCGTTCTTCGCGGAAGCCGCGAACCCAGGCGCGCCGATGTGCAGATTGTCCTCTTTCACCCACTGATAGCCGACGCCGACACCGACATAAGGCTGAACAACCGGCACCAGGCCGACGAAGTCATACAGCACATTGACCATGGCGCCGTATTTCTGTTCCGTACCGCCGCCATTCGCAGCGCCCGAGGCCCCGCTGAAGTTGTTGTGGCGCCAGTCGCCTTCCACTTCCGCCCGCAGACCATTTCCGAGCCCGTAACCGAGGCTCAAGGAAACAGCGGGACCAACACGGGAGTTGAGCGAACCGCTACCGCCGCCAACCGCGACGTTTTCATCCTGCATGATGTTCACGCCAGCCGCACCGCCTACATAAAGACCAGTGATCGGCTGGGCATTTGCCGCGAGCGGCAGCGCCAGGATCGTGGCGGCGACGAGTGCATTGCGGAATTGCATTTAGTCTCTCCTTGATTTTCGCAACTGAGCGACGCAGGGCTGAAAAAGTAACGCTGGCCTGCTTTTCGATTCATTAACCATAACGGTATGACAAGACAATGGCACAAAACCGCCTTTCTGGTCGGTTCTCGGTGCATGTTGCCGCCAAGCCGCAGCGGCAAAAAAAAGGGCGCCCGAAGGCGCCCTAATTGCTTCGCAATGTAACGAAGTCTACTTGATGATGATTTCCACACGCCGGTTCTGCGGCTCCCGCACACCCTGGCCAGTCGCAACCAGCAGATGGGTCTCACCGAAGCCCTGGATCGTAATCGCGCTCTTGGGCACGCCGTCCTTGACCAGTTCCGCGGCGACAGCCTGGGCACGCCGCACGGACAGGCCCTGGTTGTATTTCGCGGTGCCGGACGTGTCGGTGTAACCGTTCACCTCAAGCTGCGTGTACTGAACCTTGGTGGAGTTCGCAGCCGCTTCCGCGACGATCTGGCGGGCGCGATCGGTCAGATCGGCCTTGTCCCAATCAAAGAATACCAGATACGAGCGGGAAATTGGGGATGCCGGAATCGGGGCCGCGGCCGGAGCCGGCGGGGGCGCCACACCGAAGTTGTAACGGATACCAAACAGAACGGCGTTGTCGTAGGTCGGACCAAACTGTGCCGAGCCGGTTCCCGTTCCAGTGCGCCCTCCGGCCGTTGTCACGGAGTAGTGTGCGCCTTCCGACCGGTCGCCTGCCGTGCCCAAGAAGCGATATTCCGCTGTCACCGCCAATCCGGGAATGCCCGCGATCGGCACTGCGGCGCCAACTATGGCCTGGTAAGCGAAGACTGTTTTCGTGCCACTGGCCGTCGCGGTGAATCCACCCGGTGGAACCGTGGTCGCGCCCACCGCGAACGCTGTGTTATTGTATCCGTGGAAGTTGTTATCGTTGACAAATTGAACGCCAACGCCGGCACCAATGTACGGCTGCACGTACGGAGTAAGACCGACGAAGTCATACAACGCGTTTACCATCGGGCCGTATTTTTCTTCATCGCCGCCACCGCTAAGAGCGCCGAAGCGGGTAAACCCGGTGAAACCGCTGCCGTGGGTATTGCGGTAGTTACCCTCGATTTCAGCCCTCAGGCCGTTCCCGAACCCCCATCCGAGGTTCATGAGCCCGGCGAACCCAGTGCTGAAGTCCATGTTACCGGAAGTGGACAAACTGCCCAAGGTGCCTGAGTTTAACTGCAAATTCTTGACCTGCTCCTTCAACTGGAAGTCAGGTCCGACCCCACCGCCAATATATAGGCCATTGACCGGCTGCGCATTCGCCGCGAGCGGCAGCGCCAGGATTGTGGCAGCCACCAATGCATTGCGGAAACCCATTCGACCTCTCCTTAGTTTCTTTTTTACCTGGCGACGCAGGTCCGAAAAGTATTCGCTGGCCCGCCTTTTCGCTAAATCAACCATAGCGATCCACTTCGCCAATAGCGAGGGGGCAGCGCATTGATCTGGACACACTGTTGCTGAGTTGCCACAGGGCAAATTCCCGGCCGGATCACCGAACCGGCGGAAGAGAGCAGGAGTCGAACCTGCCTAGGGCCGCTGGGCAGCCCTAACCGGGTTTGAAGTCCGGCCGACCCACCGGGGCCGCTTCTCCTCCGTCCGCAGTATCCTTGCCCTGAGCGAACTGGGCAATGAAGGTCGCTTCGTCGCCGCTCTCCAGACACCGGCAGTCCAGTATCAGTCGCCCTCGCGCAACCCGACCGATCACTGGGCGCGGCAGGCCGCGCAGAGTTTTTGCTATATTTTCCAGTTGCTTGCCACCGACCATCACGGCAGCGGATGGCAGCAGATCCACCGGCAAGGCGCCCGATCCGATTTGGCTCCGACATGGCTCGACGGTGATTTCCCGATCCGGCCATCGCGATGCGATCACTGTATGAATCCGTTCCGCGGTCGCCCGAATATCAGCCTCAGGCCGGGCCAGGAGGCGCAAAGCCGGGATGCGTTCCGCGAGATGATCCGGATCAAGATACATTCGCAGCACGACTTCCAGCGCGGCAAGGCGCCCCTTGTCCAGGCGCAAGGCCCGCTTGAGCGGGTTACGGTTGATCGCGGAGATCACGCTTTTGTGACCAACGATCAGCCCGGCCTGGGGACCGCCCAAGAGTTTGTCACCAGAAAATGTCACGACGTCAGCACCTGCCTGCAACGACTCCCGCGGTGTCGGCTCATGCGGCAGATTCCATTGTTCGAGGTCAACCAAACTGCCACTTCCCAGATCCTCGATCAGCGGCACCCCCGCGTCGCGCGCGATCCCGCTTAATATCCCGGTCGGAACCATCGCGGTGAAGCCGACGATGGCGTAGTTGGCCTGATGCACCCGCATCAGCGCGCCGGTCTGCGGCCCGATCGCGCCAACGTAATCGCGTGGATGCGTTCGGTTGGTGGTGCCGACCTCCTTCAAGATTACGCCTGCGCGGCTCATGATGTCCGGCACGCGGAATGCGCCGCCGATCTCGATGAGTTCCCCGCGCGAAACCGGGACCTCCTTCCCAAGTGCCAGGGTATTGAGCACCAGCATCACCGCGGCGGCGTTGTTGTTCACGACGGTCGCCGCCTCGGCTCCGGTCAGTTGACACAACAACCCCTCGACATGGTCGTCGCGGTCACCGCGATGGCCGGTCGCCAGATCGAATTCCAGGGTGGTGGCACTCCGCAGTGCCTCGGCCGCCGCCTCGGCCGCCTCCCACGGCAACGGCGAACGGCCAAGGTTCGTGTGCAGGACGGTGCCGGTCATGTTGAAGACTGGCCTTTGGGAGCGAGCGAACCGAGCAGCCAGATGGTCCGCAGCCTGTTCGATGATCTCTCCGGCCGGACCTCCGAATGCTCGGGCAGCACGCCGAGCGGACAGGGTCTCGCGCAGGACCGCCGTGACCGCCGTTCGGCCGAAGCGCGTCAGCAGCACCTCGGTTTCAGGTGCCCGCAACAGGGAGTCGACAGAGGGAAGCGGACTGACATTTTGGACCATGATCGGACCATCGTATGCTCGCCACTTTCGAGAGCAAGGCGAACCATGCTCATCCCCACACTGACCACCGCTCGCGTTGTGCTGCGGAGCTTTCGAGCCAGCGATTGGGACGACTACGCCCGGATGAATGCCGACCCCAGGGTGCGTCGATGGTTGGGCGGCGATCTGCTCAGCCGTGAACAGGCATGGACCCAGATGGAAGCGTTCCTGGGCCAATGGGCGCTGCGTGGCTATGGCGTTTTCGCCGTTGAATCCGAAGGACTCTTCGCTGGACGGATCGGCATCCTGCATCCGGCCGACTGGCCGGAACCCGAGTTGGCCTGGACGCTCGCCGCATCGTTCTGGGGCCGCGGATTGGCGACCGAGGCCGCGGGCCAGGTGCTGCAGTGGGCGTTCGCGAATTTCGGCTGGGAGCGTCTGGTCAGCTACATCCCGCCGGACAATGCAAAGTCACGACGGGTCGCGGAGAAACTGGGGGCCGTCCGCGAGGGTCAGATCGCGTTACGTGGTTTCGTCGCGGATGTCTGGGCGCACCCGGCTCCGGGGCACGGTGTCATCGTTTGATGCAAGCGGGTGGCATTGCGTTGGCAATACCACCCGGCATTTGGTCAGGTCAGGAAGACTGCCGCCGCAGGAAGGCAGGGATCTCGATCCCGGTTTGCTCCCCGCTCGAGGTCTGATGCACCGACACCTGGGAATGTTGCGGCTGGTAATCCTCAGTCGCTGGCTCCCGGCGCATCTGCTGGGGCTGGTGTTGAGGCTGGTGCTGCGGCTGGGGCGCGGGTGCCGGATGCTGAACAGCCCGCCGGCGGAACGCCCCCGTCACGGTGTTGAACAGACTCGGCCGAGCCGGTTCGGGCGCAGCATGCACCGGTGGCTGGGCGGGTACAGCTGTCGGGCGCTGCGCATCGGCGAAAAGATTGGCCCGCGCGGCCGACTGCATGATCGGCTGCGGCTGAGCCTGCAGCTGCCGCGGTTGAATCGGCTTCTGTTGGAGCACGGGTTGCTGTGATTGCTGCTCCATCGAAACAGCCGGATTTACAGCGCCTTCCGGCTGCGGTGAAACCTGCCTCAAGGGCGTCGGGGCGACCGCTGCGATAACGCCCGGCGAGAAAGCTGGCGCCACGGCAGCCGGGGCCGCGTTCCGCATGATGATCGGTTGCGGTGCCGGTGCTGCACCGCCGCCGCCGCCTACCGCCACGAGCTTCGGCTTCGATTGCTCGGCAGTCTTATGCGAGTCGATACCTGTCGCGACCACGGATACCCGGATCCGGCCGGACAGTGATTCGTCCACCGCCGATCCAAAGATCACGTTGGCTTCCTCGTCCACTTCCTCACGGATGCGGTTCGCGGCTTGATCGACCTCGAACAACGTCAGGTCTTCGCCGCCGGTGATGTTGATCAGCAGCCCGCGCGCGCCGGACATGCTGGTGTCTTCCAGCAGCGGGTTATTGATCGCGGCCTCGGCGGCGCGGATAGCACGGTTCTCGCCCTCGGCCTCACCGGTGCCCATCATGGCCTTGCCCATCTCCGCCATGACCGTGCGGATATCGGCGAAGTCCAGGTTTACCAGGCCGTGAACCATCATCAGGTCGGTCACGCCGCGGACGCCCATGTACAGGACCTGATCCGCCATCTTGAACGCATCGCGCCATGTCGTGCGCTCGTTTGCCATCCGGAACAGGTTCTGGTTGGGGATCACGATCAGCGTATCGACGTATTGCTGCAGTTCCTCAATGCCCTGTTCGGCCGAACGGCCACGTCGAACGCCTTCGAAACCAAACGGCTTGGTGACCACACCAACGGTCAGAATGTTCCGTTCCCGCGCCATTCGGGCGATGACCGGCGCCGCGCCGGTACCCGTGCCGCCGCCCATGCCAGCGGTAATGAACACCATGTGGGCGCCATCGAGGTGGCGATACAATTCGTCAGCCGCTTCTTCCGCCGCCGCCTTGCCGATCTCCGGCTTCGCGCCTGCCCCGAGCCCCTGCGTGATGTGCGGCCCCAGCTGAATGCGGCGATCAGCGCGACTGTGCATAAGCTGCTGCGCATCGGTGTTCGCGACGACGAACTCGACCCCCTGGAGGTTGGCAGCAATCATGTTATCGACCGCGTTCGTTCCACCACCGCCGACTCCGATGACGGTGATTCGCGGCGAAAAATCGGTGTGGTTCATTTGCGGGATCGTCAGGTTCAGGGTCATTGCGTTTTCTCCCCCGAGTTCACGGGACGGCTGCGGGATACTTGTTACGACGAAACTCTCGATTCGCGACGCGGTCAGACACGTTCCTTCAAAAAATTAACCAGCCGGCGGAACAGTCCGACTGGCGGTTCCCCATCCAGATTGATGTCGTGGAAGGCTCGCCCATCCCCCGCCGCCCACGACAAAAGACCGGCGGCGGTAGCGAAGGCAGGTCCTGACGCGAGTTCAGGCAGGCCGCGCAACGTCGCCGGCCGGCCGAGGCGCACCTGGCGGCCGAGCATGCGAGCGGCCATTTCCCGGACCCCCGGAAGCTGGCAGGCTCCTCCCGTCAATACGACGCGATTGCCGGCGGCACGTCCCATCCCGGACGAATCCAGACGGTCCCTGATGTACTCGAAGGTTTCCTCGATGCGCGGGCGGATGATGTTCACCACCATGCTGCGCGGCACCTTCGCGAGTTGATGATCTTCCTCGCCCACGAGAGGAACAGGCAACATTTCCCGGTCATCGTCCGGGCTGGATTCCACATTGCCGAACAGCGTCTTTAACCGTTCCGCATGGATCAGCGTCGTCGATAGGCCGATCGCCAGATCCTTGGTGACATGCAGTCCGCCGATCGGAAGCTGCGCGGTGTGCATCAACTGCTTCTCGGCGTAGACGGCCATGCTGGTCGTGCCGCCGCCCATGTCGATGATCGTCGCGCCGAGTTCCCGTTCTTCCGGCACCAGACTGGACAAACCGGCCGCCATCGGCGCGGATACCAGATCCTCGATCTCCAGATCGCAACGACTGATGCAGGACTCCAGGGTGCGCAGGGCAGTCGCGGCAGCGTCGATCACATGCAGACGAGCGTTCAATGTGGTGCAGAACAGGCCGCGCGGATCGATGACATGGTCGGTCGCATCGACGGCGAAGTTCAACGGCAGGACATGAATCGGTTCCCGACCATCGACTTCGGCTCTGGCACGTCCTTCGTTCAGTACCCCGCGGATATCCGCCTCGGTCACCGCTCGGCCTCCGACCGGCCACTGGACATTGAAAAGGCGCGACTCCGGCTGGCCGCAGGTCAGATTGACGATGACGGACCGCAGTCTTGTGTCGGCCATGTCCTCGGCCTGGCCGACGCAGGCCCGGATCGCCTTTTCGGCGGCCTCAAGGTCGGTGATGTCGCCACTGTTCAGCCCCCTGCCCTTTTGCCACCCGAACCCGAGGACCCGTAGGGTACCGTCGCTCTCCACGCGGCCAATCAGGCAAGCGATCTTGGTCGTTCCGATATCGACAACACCGAACGGGCCCGAGCGATGATGCCGGGGCGCTTCCGTCTCCGGCGGACCGGTATCGGCGGGAGGGAGCACGCGACGAGGATTGTCTGCCATCCGTACGTGCTCCTAGGTGGGTTTCTTGGCGATGACGGGAACCGTGGTCGGATTCATTCCAGCCGGCGGCACGGGCGGCACGACCGCACCGTCCTTTGTGTCTGGCCGCGGACGGAAGACCAGACGATCAGGCAAACGCATGTCGATGGCGATCAAAGGGCGATCAAGGACTGCGTGGTCCTGCTGAAGCTGGATCAGGCGATCCAAGGCTGCGACCTCATGCCCTTCCGGCAGCATCACGTCGGCGCCGTTGGTCATGCGGAGGTTCCATCTGCGCTCGCCGACGCGGATGCTGGCCGAAACTTTTTCCGATAGGGCCGGACGCTCCCGCAGGGCGTCGAGAAGTACCGCCGCGTTGGCGGGCGCGCCGAGGCCGACGATCAGCGGCAGATGCCGGAACTCAGCAACATCCTGGTTGGCCACGATCTGTCCGGCGCGATCGACCAGAACGAACTTTCCCTGGTTCTGCCAGATCGCGAACGGCCGACGCTCCTGCAGGTTGACAACAACGGTGCCTGGCAGCCGCCGCTCGACAGTCGCATGCTCGACCCACGGAATCATCTCGATCCGGGCGCGAGTCTCTTCCAGCGAAAATCCCAGGATGGAATCGCCTTTGCTGACCCCGATCGCCGCACGCAGCAACGGCTCGGGTGTGTTGGCGCGGCCTTCGATCACGACATCCGTCACGCGCAGGCCGGAAGCCGCGGTCACGACACCCAGCCGTTCGCGCATGCTGGACAGCGTCCCGCCGGATCCGCCGTGCGTGCTGGCGGAGTGGCCGATGATCGCGATCAGCAAGCCGATGACGGACGCGAAGGCGACCCATCCCGCCGGCCGCAGCAGGCGGCGCTGACGACGCAGCGCCAGGCGCCAACCCGGAGGCCGGTCGTTCACCGAATTGCGTGGAGAACGGTTCATCCGCGACATGCGGCGTTCTCCACCATCCAGGCACAGAGCTGCGGGAAGCTGATGCCACGATGCGCGGCCTGCTCCGGCAACAGGGACGTCGGCGTCAGGCCCGGCTGCGTGTTGATTTCCAGCAGCACCAGCCGACCCGGCTCGCCCGCCGTGTCGTCGTAACGGAAGTCGCAGCGAGTGGCGCCGCGGCAACCCAGCGCACGATGCGCCGCGACCGCGACGTCCATCGCCTGCGCGTAAACGTCCGGATGGACACTGGCCGGAATGATGTGGCGCGAACCGCCATCGGCGTATTTGGATTCGTAATCATAGAACGTGCCGGCGACAGCCCGTATCTCGGTAACCGCGAGAGCGCGGTCGTCCAGCACGCCGACGGTCAATTCGCGGCCGGGGATAAATTCCTCCACCAGCGCCATCGGTCCGAACGACCAGCGACGAACGATTTCCGCGCGCCGGTTATCGCCGCATCGGATTACCTCGACCCCCACCGACGAACCCTCGTTCACCGGCTTGACGACATAGGGCATCGGCAAGGGGTCGGCCGCCTCAAGCTCCTGAATCGACACCACACGACCGGGGGCGACGGGCAGGCCAGCCGACACGAACAACGCCTTCGCGGCCTGTTTGTCCATCGCAACGGCCGAAGCCCGGACACCTGAATGCGTGTAGGGAATCCCAAGCCAGTCGAGGACGCCCTGGATGGCCCCGTCTTCGCCGAAACGGCCATGCAGGGCATTGAAGACGACATCCGGCTTCGGTGTCAGGGCGGCGATCACCGCGCCAAGGTCCCGGCCCACGTCGACCGGATCGACCTCGAAACCGGCCTCCCGCAGCGCGGCGACCACCTGGATGCCGCTGGACAAGCTGACCTCGCGTTCCGCGGAAATACCGCCATACAGAACGACGACGCGGGTCACGGCACGATCTCCGGCTTACCAGCGGGCATGCCGATGCGGCGGATTTCCCATTCCAGCACGACACCGGTCGCGGCCAGGACCCGGCGGCGGACTTCCTCGCCCAGGCCTTCGATGTCGGCAGCGGTCGCGGTGCCGGTGTTGATCAGGAAGTTGCAGTGCTTTTCGGAAACCATGGCGCCGCCCCGGGTCAGGCCACGGCAGCCGGCGATGTCGATCAGCTCCCAGGCCTTCATGCCGTCGGGATTGCGGAACGTGGACCCGCCCGTGCGAGCGCGCACCGGCTGCGAGGCTTCACGCTTCGTCTTGATCTCCGCCATCCGCGCCGCGATCAGTGCCGGCGCGCCCTGCAGCGCGTGGAGATGCACCCGCGTGACAATGGCACCAGCCGGCAGTGCGGCGTGGCGATAGGCGAAGGCCAACTGCGCCGCGCCAAGCCGCCGCTGTTCGCCGGTACGCGTAACGATTTCGACCCAGTCGAGAACTGTCGCCAGATCGCCGCCATAGGCGCCGGCGTTCATCGCCACCGCTCCGCCGATGGATCCCGGGATGCCGGAGAGAAACTCCAGACCGGTCAGTCCGGCGGCAGCGGCATGTTCCGCGACCGTGACATCCAGCGCGGCGGCACCGGCGATGATGCCGTCCGCCTCGGGGGTGATGGTGGAAAAGCCCCGTGCGAGGCGGATCGTCACCCCGGGCAGCCCGCCATCCCGGACGATCAGGTTGGAGCATGCGCCAATCGCTTGGACGGGCACTTCGTTCGGCAGGGCGCGAAGGAAATCCGCCAGGTCATCCGCATCAGCCGGGCGCACAAGCACCTCGGCCACCCCGCCCGCGCGGAACCAGGTGAAAGGCGCCAGCGGCGCATGTGCCTGGAGCCGGCCACGCAGCGGTGGCAATGCCTCACTCAAACCCAGGACGCGTGCGGCGGTCATCATGTCGCCGCCGCCCGTTTCATGCCGCCGGCCTGCAATGCGGCCAAATCCGCGGGCAACGCCGCTGCCCATTGCGTGATCGATCCCGCACCGAGGCATACGACGAAGTCGCCCGAACGAGCGATCGCATGCACCATTTCAGCGAGACGCCCCGGGTTCGGCAGCGCAACAACACTGCGATGGCCGCGGGCACGAAGCCCCTCCACCAACGCGTCGCGCGTCACGCCCGGGATGGGTTGTTCACCGGCGGCATAGACATCGGCGACAATCACCGTGCCCGCATCGTTCATGCAGGTGCAGAATTCGTTGAACAATGTTTCCAGCCGCGTGTAGCGATGCGGCTGCACCACCGCCACGACATCGCGTGCCCCCGCCTGGCGAGCGGCTTTCAGCACGGCCGCGATCTCCACCGGGTGATGGCCGTAATCGTCGATAATCGTGATGCCGCCCGCCTCACCGGTCTTGGTGAAGCGGCGCTTGACGCCCTTGAAGCCGAGGAAGGCACTGCGCAGCGTGGCGTCGTCGATCTCCATCTCTATGCTCACCGCGATCGCGGCGAGCGCGTTCTGCACGTTGTGCGCACCCAGCATCGGCAACCGGAACGGCCCCATCCGGCGCGACCGGTTGCGGAACCGGTCAGTGACCACGACCTCGAATGTCGATCCCAGTTTGTCGGGCACCACACGTTCCGCCCGGACATCGGCCTGCGGCGAGAAGCCGTAGGTGACGATGCGATGATCGGACAGCCGAGGGATCATCTGCTGCACCCCGGGATGGTCGATGCAGAGCACCGCGAAGCCGTAGAACGGAATGTTGGCGACAAACTGGTCGTAGCCGGCGACCATCGCCTCGGCGCTGCCCCAATGGTCCAGATGTTCCGGGTCCATGTTGGTGACCACGGCGATGATCGCCGGCAGGCGCAGGAACGACCCGTCGCTCTCATCCGCTTCCACAACCATCCAGTCGCCGCTGCCCATGCGGGTGTTGGTGCCGTAGGCGTTGATGATGCCGCCGTTGATGACGGTCGGGTCCAAATGAGCCGCTTCCAGCACGCAGGCGATCAGGCTGGTGGTCGTGGTCTTGCCATGGGTGCCGCCCACCGCGACCGACCATTTCAGCCGCATCAGTTCCGCCAGCATTTCGGCGCGCCGCACCACCGGGATCCGACGGGCGCGCGCAGCGGCGACCTCTGGGTTGTCGCGCTTCACCGCGGTGGAGACGACCACGACCTGAGCCGCTCCTAGATTGGCCGCGTCGTGGCCGACCGCGACACGTATCCCCGCCTCACGCAGGCGCAGGACGTTGGCGGATTCCGCAATGTCGCTGCCTTGGACCGTGTATCCCAGGGTGTGCAGCACCTCGGCGATGCCGGACATGCCAATGCCGCCGATGCCGACGAAATGGATTGTCCCGATAGAAAGCGGCAAGGCTCTCATGCGTGCTCTCCAACCCGCACGGTAGCCATGCGTGCCTCAACAAGATCGGCCAGACGGGACGCCGCATCGGCGCGGGCCTGGGTTCGGGCGCCGACCGCCGCCCGCGCGAGAGCCGCCGGGTCCGCGAGTAAATTGCTCAGTCGTTCCGTCAGTGCCTCCGGGGAGAACTGCGCCTGTGGTACGACCCACGCCCCGCCGGCCTCGGGGCCCCCCCCGCGCGGGGGGGCTTTTTTTTTTTATCTAACCCCCCCCCACCCCCCCCCCCAAACCCACCCCCCCCCCCCCCCCCACCCCCCCCACCACCCAGCCCCACCCCACCCCACCCCCAACCCCCCCCCCCCCCGGTCCAAGACCCCCCACACCCAGCGCTGGTACACCCCACCAACCAACCGCAAACAAAACAACTGATAATCGTTGTATGCC
>JARLIN010000175.1 GCA_031291715.1 Rhodopila sp.
CGACCTTCATCCTCACCCACCACGCCCGGGCGCCAATCGTGATGGAGGGCGGGACGACCTTCCATTTCGTCACCGACGGGATCGAGGCGGCGCTCGCCCAGGCCAAGGCTGCCGCGGGCGACCTGGACGTGAAGATCGGCGGCGGAGTTTCGACGGTCCGCCAATACCTGTTCGCAGGAGCGATCGACGAGTTACAACTGGCGCTGTCGCCCGTCGTTCTGGGCCGTGGTGAATCCCTGTTCGCTGGCATTGACCTGCCAGGCCTTGGCTATCGGGTGACGGAGGCGGTCCCAACGGAGCTCGCGACCCACCTCGTGCTGACGCGCTGACCGTCGGGAGCGGACCGGGCGCCTCGGCAATTTGATGGCCGAGGCGAAGCCGAAACTTGCTTCGCACGGGCATCCTATGTGTCGCTGACCGGACAACTCTGGTGTCGCGCAGCAGAGCCGCGCATCTACGCCGATCCCAGCCTCATGAGGATCAGGCGATGCACCGTCGAGCACCCGTTCGGCACGATAAAGCGAATGTCCGGCGGCGGCAGGTTTATGACGCCTGGGCTAAGGAAGGTGAAGGCGGAAGCGGCGCTATCGGTCCTCGCCTTCAACATCCTGCACGCGGTGAACGCCTTCGGTGCGGGGATGGTGCGCGACACCGAACGGCTCAACCTTACCCAGAGCGACAGCGCGCTCGCCAAGGCGAAGCTGGCCGAAGCGAACGAGACGATGAAGACGCGCCTCAAGGAGTCGTGGTGCTATCTCCACTATCCCGCGCAGGAGAGCGCCCAAGCCGATGTCGAATGGGTGTCGGGCAAGATTCCGGCGCAGGATGAGCTGCTGGCGCGGGCCAGTAAGAAGCTAGTCGCCGAGGAAGGGTTGCTCACGGAGCTCGGACCAACGCGCCTTGATCGCGATCTTCAGAAATACATCTGGAACGGCAAGCCGCATCTGTCGCTGAAAGACCTGCAGGAATACCTCAACCGTTACACCTATCTGCCTCGTCTGAAGAACCAGGAAGTCCTGGTAAAGGCCGTGCAGTCGGCCGTGAGCGGCATGCTGCCTGGCCCCTTCGCCTATGCCGAGCGATGGGACGAGGAGTCAGATACCTATCTGGGTCTCGCGATCGATCGAGCCGGCAATGCGGTGGTTGTCATCGATAACGACAGCGTCATCGTCACGCCGGACGTGGCCGAGGCGCACAGGCCTGCACCGCCCCAACCTGGAACCGGCGGCACACCTGCTGGACCAAGTGACAAGGCGCCAGAGACTGGAGGGCAACATACTGGCGGTCCGCCGACGTCACCTCCGCCAGAAAAGAAGCCGACTCGGTTCACAGGCACCGTGATGATCTCACCGGAACGGCCGGCGAGGGACATCCATCAGATTGTCGAAGCGATCGTCGAACAGCTAACGACGCTGCCGGGCAGCAAGGTGAAGCTCAGGCTCGAGATCGAGGCTGAGGTCCCCTCGGGGCTTGATCGAGCCAAGGTGCGAACCTTGGTCGAGAATGCCAACACACTCGGTTTCATCGAAAAGTCGGTCGAGTGAGATAGGAGGCTCGCGTGTTTGCTGGGAGCAGCCGTCACGTCAGATTCGGGGCCTTGCCCATGCCAAAGACAGCCGTGCGCCCGCTGCAACCTGCTTCCCGCAGCTTCCCCCATGCTTCCCCGGCACGGCAGGCCAGGGCGGGGAAGCAAGAAACGGCCCCGAAGGACCGCTCTACATCACTGATTTCATTGATAAAATCTGGAGCAGCGGTAGCAACCGGAAACAAACATTCTCTGGGGAACGGACCCGTTCGGCCATGGTGTTCGCCTTGGTGGCAGATTTGCGCCCTTTGGACCAGAACAGCGTGTTGGCTTTTGCCGTCACGAGCACGGCGAGCGTGTTTTCACGATCCACGGCAAATCATTCCGCGATTGGTTTGCCAACCGGGCACAGCGGGTCACGGTGTTACGGTGGCTGCACGATGCAGGTCACCTGCATATGGGAGAGCGTCAAAGCCGGCCGTCATCGTCGTCAACCGAGTGGGCAGAGCGCACGGTGAGATGGCCTGACGGGCGCGTGCATCGATCGTATGTCTTCCGCGACCCATTCTCTCCCCGTTAGGCAACAGCATTCGTGCATCGCCGTTCGGGCTGAACGGCGCCATAGTGTGGTTGCGGTCAAATGTACTGAGCCATGAGGGGCCGCGTTGCGGCCCACGACGAGCGGCCTCCCAAGGATTGCCCACGCGTTTCGCGAGAGCCTCTGATGGATCGCGCTTCGCGCGGCGCCCCCGGTTATCTGGCAGCCAGCCGCGGTGGCTGATAGTTTCACCCGATGACACCCGGGCAAACGCTCGGCGCGACGTGCCCGCCATTGTCATTCGGCGGTGCGTCCAGGGGGGACGAAACGTACATGAGCCGCATCGACACCGCGATCAACATTGACGACCTTAAGCGCATGGCGAAGCGCCGCCTACCGAAAATCATATTTGACTTCATTGAAGGCGGCGTGGAGGACGAGGTCGGCCTGCGGACCAACGCCAACGCCTTCCGCGATATGCGCCTGGTGCCGCGCTATTACGTCGACACCTCCAGACGCGAACAGAAGGCTACGCTGTTCGGCCGCACCTACGCCAGCCCGTTCGGCATAGCGCCCACCGGCATGGCCGGTGCCTTCCGCCGCGACGCCGAGCTTTATCTGGCGCAGGCGGCGGCCGAGGCAGACGTCCCCTATCTGATGTCCGGTGCGTCCAACGCATCGATGGAACAGGGCGCGAAGCTGGCGGGGAAGAACCTCTGGTATCAGATTTATGGCGCGCGCAATCGCGACGTGGCCGCCGATCTGGTGAAGCGCGCCGTCGATCTCGGCCTGACAACGCTGGCCGTGACCTGCGACGTCCCGGTGTCGTCGAATCGCGAGCGTAACCGTCGCAACGGCTTCGTTCGCCCGCTGCGCATGACTTTGCCGACGATTCTGGAGGCGATGCTGCACCCGGCCTGGGTGCTGAACTATTATCGCACCGGCGGGCTGCCAATGCTGGGCAACTGGCAACCTTATGCGGCGAAAGGTGCGACGCCAGACCAGGTGGCCGATCTGTTCGCCAGCCAGACGCCGGATTCCAGCCAGACCTGGCGGGACCTGGAAGCCATCCGCAACGTCTGGCCCGGCAAGCTGCTGCTGAAAGGCGTCATGCACCCGGAAGACGCCCGCATCGCCACCGGCATGGGGGTGGACGGGCTGATCGTCTCCAACCACGGCGCGCGGCAGTTGGACGTGATGCCGTCGCCGCTGGACATGCTGCCGATGATTCGTGCCGCTGTCGGTCCGGATGTGCCGCTGCTGCTCGACAGCGGTGTGCGACGCGGCTCCGACATCGTTTCGGCACTGTGCCTGGGCGCCGATTTCGTGCTGACCGGCCGTGCCACCCTGTATGGCGCCACCGCCGGCGGGCTGCAGGGCGTGAAGAAAGCCGTCTCTATCCTGCAACGCGAGATCGATCTGGTACTGGGCCAGATCGGCGCAGCGAACCTGGCCGCACTCGGCCCGCACTTCCTGCTCGACAGCGTCCGCGCGGAGGAAGAGCGTCGCAACACCGGTGCGATGGCCGCGCGGCGTTGAAACCGGCTGTAAGCGATGCAGACAGACGATGGTCCGGCCGCGCAGGTTATACAATCGGTGCTAAAATAACGTACCCCAGGCCGTTCATGAGCCCGCGAAATTGCACCCATATTAAGTCAGAATTAAGTCAGATATCGAGTCATCTCCCTATTTTTGCGGTAACGGCCAAAAAGGAGCGGAGCCTCGGGCACTTTGCATTTTGGGGATATCGCGCAAATTCTGTAATGACTTCAAGATGCTCATGGGCAATCGCCGATGCCTTAAGTTGGCAATGCCTTCGAGCCTCAACGGGAGATAACAGTTGAAGAACTCTGTTTCCTTGCAACTGCACGTCCCAGAGCCGGCTGCCCGGCCGGGACAGGCCCCGGATTTCAACTGGGTGAAGGTACCGGCGGCGGGTTCAGTCACGCGTCCTGATATCAGCGTGGAGCCGGGCGCAATTCGCGAGCACGCCTACACGCTGATCCGCGTGCTCGACGACAGCGGTGACGCAGTCGGCCCGTGGAATCCGAAGCTGGACCTTCAGACGCTGCAACGCGGTCTGCGGGCGATGATGCTGACGCGAGCATATGACAACCGCATGTTCCGTGCTCAACGCCAAGGCAAGACGTCGTTCTACATGCCTTGCACAGGCGAGGAAGCAATCGGGGTTGCCCAGGCCATGGCGCTCGACCACCGCGATATGACTTTCCCGACTTACCGTCAGCAAGGACTGCTCATCGCCCGTGGCTGGCCGTTGGTGGACATGATGAACCAGGTATTCTCCAACTCGAGAGACCGGTTAAAGGGCCGCCAGATGCCGATCATGTATTCCAGCAAGGCGGCGGGATTTTTCTCGATTGCCGGTAATTTGGCGACGCACTTCCCGCAGGCCGTCGGTTGGGCCATGGCCTCGGCCATCAGGCACGACGACCGGATCGCCGCGGGTTGGATCGGAGAGGGTGCGACCGCGGAGGGCGACTTCCACCACGCCCTGACATTCGCCAGCGTCTATCGCGCCCCAGTCATCCTGAACATCGTCAACAACCAGTATGCGATCTCATCCTTCCAAGGGATCGCGGGAGGCGAGCGCACGACCTTTGCAGCACGTGGCCTGGGTTACGGTCTGCCCTCCCTGCGAGTGGACGGGAACGATTTCCTGGCAGTGCATGCGGTGACGACCTGGGCAGCGGATCGGGCACGATCGAACCTGGGCTCGACGGTTATCGAATTGCTCTCCTACCGTGCGGCGGCACACTCCACGAGCGATGATCCGAGCAAATATCGACCAGCCGACGAGGCCAGCCATTGGCCGCTCGGCGATCCGATCGCTCGTTTGAAGCAGCACCTGATGGCACTAGAGGTGTGGTCGGATGAACAGCATTCCCGTCTGGCAGTCGAGGTGGATAACGAGGTGCGTGACGCCCAGCGCGAGGCCGAAAGCTACGGCACGATGGGCACCGACGAGCACCACAGCCCGGCGACGATGTTCGACGACGTCTACAAGGAGATGCCCTGGCACCTGCGTCGCCAGCGGCAGGAACTGGGGTTCTAGACATGGCACGGATGAACATGGTCCAGGCTCTCAACTCGGCGATGGACGTCATGATGGCCCGCGACGACAGCGTCGTCGTCTTCGGCGAGGACGTCGGCTATTTTGGAGGTGTGTTTCGCTGCACCGAAGGTCTGCAGCGGAAGTATGGGCCGGATCGCGCTTTCGACACGCCGATCGCCGAGGCGGGCATCCTGGCAACCGCCGTCGGCATGGGCGTATACGGTTTGCGTCCGGTCGTGGAGATCCAGTTCGCAGACTACATCTATCCTGCCACGGACCAACTTATTTCAACCGCAGCGCGGCTTCGCTATCGGTCGGCGGGGGAGTTCACTGCGCCCATCACCGTCCGCACGCCGTGCGGTGGCGGGATCTTCGGGGGACAGACGCATAGTCAGAGTCCCGAAGCCATCTTCACCCACGTCTGCGGGCTGAAAACGGTCATCCCGTCCAACCCCTATGATGCCAAGGGGCTTCTGATCAGCGCGATCGAAGACGATGACCCGGTGATCTTCCTCGAGCCCAAGCGCCTCTACAATGGCCCATTCAACGGTCACCACGATCAAGCGGTGACACCGTGGACCGAGCATCCGGCGGGCGAGGTCCCGGAGGGGCATTATACAATCCCGCTCAGCAAGGCGTCACTCGTGCGGCCTGGTGAGGACGTGACGGTTCTAACGTACGGAACCATGGTGCATGTTGCGCTGGCGGCCGTAGCCGAGGGCGGCGTGGACGCCGAAGTCATCGATCTCCGCACGCTGGTACCGGTCGATATCGACACGATCGTGACTTCTGTCACCAAGACGGGACGATGCGTGATCGTCCACGAAGCCACCCGCACGAGCGGCTTTGGTGCGGAACTGTCGGCGTTGGTCCAGGAGAACTGCTTCTACAGCCTGGAGGCGCCCATCGTGCGGGTAACCGGGTGGGATACACCATACCCTCATGCGCTGGAGTGGGACTATTTCCCCGGCCCCCGGCGGGTCGCGGAGGGTCTCCGCAAGGCGATGGAGGGCTGACATGGCACGCTATGTGGTCAAACTCCCCGACGTCGGCGAGGGAATCGCCGAAGCGGAGGTCGTCTGCTGGCACGTCGCGGTCGGCACCATGGTTGCCGAGGATGACCCGCTGGTCGACGTCATGACGGACAAGGCGACCGTGGAGTTACCATCGCCCCGGGCCGGCCGGGTTCTCGCGATCACCGGCACCCCCGGCGATAAAATTCGCGTCGGAGCGGAGCTCGTGGTGCTCGACACTGATGGCGATGCGGCGGCGACACTCCGGGACGAGAAGGCGTCGCACGCGGCCCCCGCTGCACCACCCACGCCACCTACGGTTCCTCCGCCCGAACCCTCAGCAGTGCCGACGCCCGCAGCGCGGCAAGCACCTGAGCCCTCGGCTCGGCAGAAAATCGAAGCTCCGGTCGCCATCCCGCGTGCAAAGGGCGCAAAGCCGCTCGCCTCCCCCGCGGTAAGGCGTCGTGCCTATGAGCTTGGTATTGCACTACAGTTCGTTCCCGGAACGGGACCGGCCGGCCGCATCAGCCATGCCGACCTGGACGCTTACGTTGCCTCGGGGGGAAGTGCCGCAGCCTCGCGGCCGACGGGTCGTGCCCGCCTGGAGAGCATCGAGGAGATCAAGATCATCGGCCTGCGACGCCGGATCGCCGAACGCATGCAGGAGTCGAAACGGCGAATTCCTCACTACTCCTATGTCGAGGAACTCGACGTGACCTCGCTTGAGGAGCTTCGCGCTCACCTCAACGCCCGGCACGGAGCCGATCGGCCGCGGCTGACACTGCTGCCGTTTCTGGTCCGTGCGTTGGTGTGCGCTGTTCCGCGGTTCCCGCAGGTCAATGCCCTATTCGATGACGAGGCAGGCATCCTGCGGCGCCACGCGGCACTGCATATCGGCATCGCCACCCAGACGCCGCAGGGGCTCATGGTGCCGGTCGTCCGCCACTCGGAGGCGCTGGACCTTTGGGAGGTGGCGACCGAAATCTCCCGATTGGTAGCCGCCACGCGGGATGGGAAGGCGGCACGCGACGAACTGAGCGGTTCCACCCTCACGATTACCAGCCTCGGGCCGATCGGCGGCATCGTGACCACACCGGTGATCAACCGCCCCGAGGTGGCGATCGTCGGCGTGAACCGCATCGTTGAGCGTCCGGTCGTGCGCGGTGGACAGATCGTAGTTCGCAAGATCATGAACCTGTCGAGTTCCTTCGACCATCGGGTTGTCGACGGCTGGGACGCGGCGCAGTTCGTGCAGGAGCTGAAGGTGTTGCTCGAGCAGCCCGCAACGCTCTTCGTTGAATGAGGAAGCGAGCGATGATCCAAACAAAGGTCCTCGTGGTGGGTGGTGGACCGGGCGGCTACGTCGCTGCCATCCGGGCCGGACAATTGGGGTTGGATACCGTCCTCGTCGAGGCCGACCGGCTTGGGGGCACCTGCCTGATCAGAGGCTGCATTCCGTCCAAGGCGCTGATCCACGCGGCCGAAAAATTCGATGACATGCGACGTGCTGTTGGCGACGGTGTCCTTGGTATTTCGTTGCGGGAAGCGCCATCCATCGATCTGAAGAGGACCATTATTTGGAAGGATGGAATCGTCGACCGGCTCAATGGGGGTGTCGGTGTATTGCTGCGCAAGGCGAACGTACGTGTGCTCCTGGGCTGGGCGACATTCACCGACGCCAAGACGTGCATGGTGCGGACGAGCGACGGGGAGGAGACGGTTCGGGCGGAACACGTCATCCTGGCGACCGGTTCTGGACCCGCCTCTCTGCCCGGAGTGGCGTTCGGCAGTCCGGTGATTTCGTCCACCGAGGCGCTGATGCTGGACCGTGTGCCTGAACGGCTTCTCGTGGTCGGTGCGGGCTATATCGGCCTGGAACTCGGGACGGCATTCGGGAAGCTGGGTTCGGACGTTACGATCGTCGAAGCGCGTGAACGGATCCTGCCAAACTGGGACGAACCGCTGACGAATCCGGTCAGGCGTTGGCTGGAGCGGGCGGGCGTCACTCTCCATCTGGGCGCTACCGTCGAGATGATCGAGCGCAGCGAAGGCGTGGCCGTGGTGAAGGTAAGGACCAAGGACGGGGTAACCCGCCCCATAGCGGCTGACCAAGTGCTGGTAACGGTAGGGCGAACGCCTTCCACGCAGGGCTGGGGGCTGGAGGCGATGGCCGTTGATATGGCCGGTCCGTTTGTCCACATCGATGAATGCTGCCGCACCTCGATGCGAGATGTGTGGGCCATCGGCGACCTTGTCGGCGAGCCGATGCTCGCGCACAAGGCATCGGCGCAGGGTGAGATGGTCGCGGAACTCATCGGCGGTGCCCGGCGGCAGTTCGATCCCGTTGCCATCCCGGCGGTGTGCTTTACGGACCCCCAGATCGTCAGCGTCGGCCTAAGTCCAGAGGATGCCGGTGCAAGTGGCGTCGACTTGATCGTTGCTCAGTTCCCGTTCGCGGCCAATGGCCGCGCATTAAGCATGGAGGCGGGGGAAGACGGCGGGTTCGTTCGCGTAGTTGCCCGCAGCGACGATCATCGCGTGCTCGGTATCCAAGCGGTCGGCGCCCATGTTGCGGAACTCGTCGGAGAGTTCACGTTGGCGCTCGAAATGGGGGCACTGCTCGAGGACGTGGCCGGGACGATCCACGCCCACCCAACCCTGACCGAGGCGTTCCACGAGGCCGCGCTGAGGAGCCTCGGCCGTGCAATCCATATCTAGTGTCAAGTCGCCTCATTGGTGGCGGGCGGCGCGACCCCGACGGTGATGCTCAAGCACGCCGCCGAGGCGATCGTCGCCGGCCGAGGGCCGGGTTGTTTCATAATACTAACCGCCTTAGACATTGACCGTCGCCCACTCCCGATGGCCGATTGAGCGGATTCGATCTGGATCATTCACGAGCCAGTTCCAGGCGTCAGAGTGTGAATCGGCACGCAAATGGGCCCCCTCTCGATTTGAGGCCAACGTAAGCGTTGCGCCGACCCCACCTAGCGGCGCGGGCTGGAGATGTGGTGCGTCAGGCGCATGGACCAGGACGCCCCAACCGCTGACCTCGCCAATCTGACG
>JARLIN010000176.1 GCA_031291715.1 Rhodopila sp.
CGAACCTGAACCTGATCGAGCGGTTATGGCGGCTGATGAAGAAGGAGGTTCTCGGCAACGAGTACTATCCCACATTCGCCGCATTCCGAACCGCGATACTCGGGTTTCTCGACAACATCGGCGATTATCACGCCAAAATCGCCTCTCTGATCACCGACAAATTCGATATCATCGGCGTATCGAACCCCCAGCCTCCGTGAGCGGACAAGTATACCAGGCGGCCGAGAGATTACCCCACGGCCACGACGGTGAGAGGCGCGGCCGATGCCCGGACTGCCGCCCGCCCGATGGTAGAGGGGCGGCGCCAACGCGGTTTACTATACTCGTCCGCTCACGGAGGCTGGGGGTTCGATACGCCGATGATATCGAATTTGTCGGTGATCAGAGAGGCGATTTTGGCCTGGTAATCGCCAATGTTGTCGAGAAACCCGAGTATCGCGGTTCGGAATGCGGCGAATGTGGGATAGTACTCGTTGCCGAGAACCTCCTTCTTCATCAGCCGCCATAACCGCTCGATCAGGTTCAGGTTCGGTGCATAAGCCGGCAGGTAAACCAGCCGGATCCGGCAGCCTGGACGTTCCAGGTAGGCCTTGATTTCCGCTGAATGATTGTAGCGGGCATTGTCGATGACCAGGCTGATGGCCGTGGCGGTGCGATTGAGCGCCTCCAGCCTCTCGAACAGTTCGATCATCGCCAGCGACGTTATCTTCGCGGCTGGCAGCCAGACCAGGGTGCGATCCGGCCAACTCAAGGCACCGTTGATGTTGATGTTGGTGCGGCCGTGGTTGCTCGGCAATTCCCGCGTCTTGCCCTTGCGCATCCAACCATGCACCGGATGCGCGGTGTAGGTCGGGTGCGTGCCATCCACAAAATACAGCGGGTTTTCCGGATTCGCCTTCGCCATCAGCGGCGCCAGGGTTTCGGTCAGAAACTTCTTCTGCGCCTCGGCATTCGCCTTGGCCGGAACCTTAGTCGGTTTCTTGTAGACGAAACCCAACCGGCCCAGCAGCTTGCTCATCGCATTCGCCGTGTAGGAAATTGCGAACCGGGCCTCCACCAGGTCGCATACCTCCGCCGCTGTCCCGAAAATCCTCCGGTCCAGCTCCACGCACAGCTCGGCTTGTTGTTGCTGGCTCAGCTCACACTCGGCGCCCTGGTAGGCCAGCCGTTCCAGCCCGACCACGCCCTGCTGCTGGTACAACCGGCGATGCTCGCGCACCGTCTCGGCGTCGATGAACAGGGCCTCGGCGATCCGCTCCGCCGTCCAACCGTCGTCCAACAGCAGCAGCACGTTCATCCGCCGATGAACCGGACTGGCGGTCTGCTGCCGCATCCGCCGCAACAAATACGACCGATCAGCGTCCGAGAGAATCACCCCACTCATGAACGACAGCGAATCGAACTTCGGGGCCGGTGTAAAGAACCCCGTCCGGAATTCTCCGGAGTCGGAGTATATAACGTGGGGGCGCCGTTCCGCGTTCGCCATGGCCGCGTTCGATGTGGCCACCCGTGGCGGGCAGCCGCTGGGCACGACTGACAGGCGTCACCGAAGCGCCGCTTCAGTCCCTGTTGCCGAGCAACTCGCGTTTCAACCGGGGCGTCGGCGGCACAGGGCCGATGAAAGTGGCGAGCATTGTCTCGGCGAAATGGGGATCGGCGATGTCGCCCATCGATCGCCCGTTGAATTTCACGTCGACGCCCCTTGGGGTGAAGAACAACGAGGTCTCATCGCCCGCATGTATGGATGGAACCGACGCAAGGAACCGTTCGACGTCGTGAGGATCAAGGTGGCATGGCGCCTTGCAATTCTCATCGAAGCCATTTTGCCATGCCCTTCGCGCATCTTCGGCATCCACATCGCGGAGAAAGCGGATATCGAGTAGCTTTCTTTCCGAAGAGCGAAGGATCGCGTCGGGATTGTTGTTGGTCCGTTCCAGGTACAGCCCCGCCACGTAAATGTGAATGCCGAAAACGGAGTACGTTCGTAGCCCGATCCCATTCAGCCGCATGCGTGTTCCATCCGCGACTTGCATGTCCGGCATCGCGATGCCGTCCAGTTCCGCCGCGCGGGCAACCGTCAAGGGGACCAAGGCGAGCGCTGCCAAGATCAAGCCACGGATCATGGGGTTTATCCTGCCTATCCGTTCCACTTCATCCTTTACGCGGCTATTCTGCCTGTCAACGCCGAATGAAAGCCCGCGTTGCACGTCGCCGTTAGAAACAAGGCATCTGCGCCGCATCTGCTGGCGGGTGCGCGTGCGGGGTTGGCCTGGAGACGAAGCGACGGCCACTATCGATCGGATGCAGGACTCGGCTTGACGAGAGCGAACTCGCCGACCAGCGCCATGATCAGCCCGACGATGAAGGTGGTTCCGATGACGACCATGCGCAGTTTGTTGACCGGCCACGCCGAGGAGGTGACCGTAGAGATCGCCAGAGCCGGCATCACGGAAAAGGCGGTAACAAGAAACCCGAAGAACACACAGCTCATCACCCTCTGAAGAAGCTGCAAATGCTGACAGGATTCGATATCAGGCATCAGCGGATCGGTCTGCCGATCCATGTGATAGGCGATATAGACCGAGACGATGGCGGGTGAGAGGCTCCATTTGACCCGCGTAAAGACAAGATCGAGATAAGGCATCGCCGCAGACGGGCTGGTCCCCGCGAGCTTGATCGCCAGCGCGAGGGACGCGGTCGATACGCCGAGCGCGACCAGGAAGACAGTCGCGTAGGAGATCAGATAGGAATTGGGTTGCCCCGCATCGACCGTCCAGCCAAGGTACCGCAATGAAAGTATCGCCAGAATCGGCATTCCGTAACTGGCGAGGGCATAGCCTATCCACCGTGTCACGAGGTCGGGATCCTGGCTGAATGCGGCGGAGGCATGGCCATTCAGCAGATCCCAGCTCATCGCCGAAACCGACACGCCGAAATAGATCGCGACCATGATGGCCACGAGATAGATCGCGATATAGCGCAGCGGGTTCGCACGCGTGAGGTCCAGCGTGATCGTCACGCCGAACTGTCTTGCGTCGGAGAGGGCGTTCTTCTGCGTCTGGTTCGTGAAGACGAGGAAACAGGCGGCGAGCCGGCAATACTGGCGGCGTAAGGTATCGACCTTGCCAGCGACGTCGGCGAAGATGTTGGCGTCGGTCACCTCGCCGCGCTTGAGCGGGGCGATGCGATCGCGAGCCTTGTCGTAGTCGCCCTGCAACTGCTCCCAGGCGAAGCTGGGCTCGTTGAAGAACGTGAAGTGCGAGCCCTGCGCCCGATAATGCTCGAGCCAAAGCCGGATGTAACAGAGTTCGGCCCAGCGTCGATCCAGACTGCGCCGGTCCTTGTCGAAATCGCCAACCGTGACATAGGGCGTGTCGAGACTATCCGCGACCCCGGCCCGCGCTTCGGCTGGAACGACGAGTTCGTCGCGCGCCATGACCATCAGTGCGTTGGCAAGCTGCGGGATGGACACCCAGCCATGGACGACGCGGCGCAGTACAAGAAGCGGGTTCCAGTCCTTCTCGACCTTCAGCGCCGTGACAAAGATCGCCGCGGCGAAGATCACAACGAGCGGGTAGGCGAGCGAGCCATCCGTCATCGACTTTTCGATCGTCTGGTACAAATCGGGCGCCACGATACCGACGATCGGCAAGAATTCCTTATGAAAATAGGCGATCAGCGAATACACGAGCAGGCACATTCCGACGAAGGCGATCGATCCCAGGCGATATTGGTTCGGCTGCGTCATGTAGCGCGGCAGGGTGGGGCCGTCGTCCAGGCGGATCGGCGGCTCATTGAAGGCCTCGTATGCCCAATAGCCGGTGAACGCCATGCCGAGCATCAACAAAGCGGTTCGCGCCGGATAGAGCAGGGAATCCTGCCGGATGACGCCGGCCTCTTGCGCCACCGCCGGAACGCTCAGCGCACTGCTCACCAGCAGCATCAATGGAACCCGTCGGAACATAGCTCCCTCCACACGATGATCGGCTGGGCTCTCTCCCTCTCCAGGGGCCAGGCCCCGCGAAAAACCTACAGTCAACATCACACGATTGGGCTGGTCAGACATGTGACCCAGGTCACATTTACGTCTTTGTCGAGGCAGCATCCAGCTCTTTCGCCTTGGCACACCAAGAAGCTTACCACGGTTCGGGAACGTCCAGGCCACCAGCAAACTGAACAAAATAACGACGCCGCGATCGCAATGTAGCACAGCACCATGTCCGACTCATCCGTTGTCCTGCGGACCACGCCGCGGAATTCGCCATTTATCCAGGTCAATCGCATATCAAACCGAATTGGTTGAATACTCTGTCCATGGGGAAATCGATTGTTCCTAGCCGGCAAAGCCGCGGTGGATTCTTGGTTGATTTGGATCAACGCGCCAATCCACGGCAGTGTTAAGCGGTATTCGAATGAGTGAAGCCGCCTTCTGGTCCGACCCAGGCTCGAAGGATGAACCGTTGATAGAGGCTATCGCGATGCAGGCACCCACGAAGCCCAAGGAGCAGCCGGCCAGAATGCAGGCGCCAGGCGAGGCGACCTTGCTCCGGATTGCCGTCGGCTACGACGATACGTTCGAAAATAAACCATTATACGATCAGATCGTGCTGAAGGCCCGCGCGATGGAGATGGCGGGCGCCACGGTCATACGTGGACTTCTGGCTTATGGTCCCGCGAGCCGGGAACACACATTCTCGCTTCGGCTCTCCGAGGATCTTCCCGTCGTCATCGACATCGTCGATACCGCCGAGAAGATCGAAGAATTCCTGCCGGTTGTTGACGATATGGTGGAAACAGGCCTCGTGACGGTACAGAAAGTCACGGTTCTTCGCTACGGACGCAAACAAGCAAGCGCCTGAAGGCGTCGCTACCGCCCCCCAAGCGCCCGGATCACCGCTTCCGGCTCCGCCTCGATCACCCGCAGCAAGGTCGAGGCCGGTCCCGATGGCCGGCGCCGCCCTTGTTCGTATTGCTGCACCGTATCGATGGTGAACCCGAACCGCAGCGCGAACTGTGCCTGGCTTAGTCCGAGACGGGTCCGCAGCGCCCGTACCTGTTCGGGCGTCGGCGGCGGATAGACCTTGACCGCTGTTGCCAGGTCCTTGTCGGTCCAGGCGTCGCCGTCCTTGGCGGCCATCGTGTCGATTTCAGCTTCGGTCCATTTCCGGCTGGCAGCCAGATCGGCCAGCAGCTTGGCCTCATCGATGTCAGTTCTGGAACGCCGCACGATAGTCATCACGCTCTCTCCTGTTTGCTGGGCGCAGGCTGATAATCCGCCGCACCAGCCCTCGGTCGGTATAAACGCACGCTAACGTCGAGCCGCCGATCATGCCGATCGCCCGAGTCCGCACTTCGCGGTAATCCCGCCTTGCATCCGGCTGCTCGAGCGTCGGCCGGCTGAACAACATGATCGCCAGATCGAATGGCAATTGACGTTCAAGGCGGTTACGGTCGCTTTTCGTCTGATCCCACTCGAAGTCTCTCTCGACCTCTGGGATGAGCATATACGTCAAAGACCGACATACGTCAAGGACATACCCTCCAGCACAAAATGAATTTCGAGGACAATGCCGACGCATGCGTTAAGAGGCGGTTAACGCTACCCGGAAGCCGCCCGGCCACGACGCGCAACGCCATGACCACTGAGCTCTCGATCATCATCCCCACGCTGAACGCCGCCGCTTTCCTGCCGGCGACCCTGGCGGCGCTGGGGAACGACTGCGAAATCATTGTCGTCGATGGCGGCAGCACCGACGGCACATCCGAGCGCGCCGCTGCGTCGGGGGTCCGCGTCCTGACCGCCCCCCGCGGCCGAGGCACCCAGATCGCCGCCGGCATCGCCGCCGCGACCCACCCCTGGCTGCTGCTGCTCCATGCCGACACAAGGCTGGCGCCGAATTGGCGGGAGGCGGCCCACGATAACCCCGCCCGGGCCGGCTATTTCCGCTTCGTCCTTGACACCTCGGACCCCCGCGCCAGGCGTCTCGAACGCCTCGTGGCGTGGCGCAGCCGCGTCCTCGGCCTGCCCTATGGCGACCAGGGCTTGCTGATCCACCGCGACCTGCTGCACGCGGTCGGTGGCATGAAGCCGCTTCCGCTGATGGAGGATGTGGACCTCGTCCGCCGCCTCGGCCGCGACCGCCTGACCGCGCTTCCAGCCGACGCCGTGACCTCCGCGCGGAAGTGGGAAACCGGCGGCTACCTTCGTCGCTCGGCGCGCAACCTGTTCTGCCTGACGCTTTGGTTCGCCGGCATGGGCCCCGAGAAAATCATGCGCATCTACGGATGAAGGACACGGTCGTCGTTTTCGCCCGCGCCCCCCGCCTGGGCACGGTGAAACGCCGCCTGGCAAGAGGCATCGGCGACCGCGCCGCTTTACGCTTCCACACCGCCACCCTGATCAACCTGTTGCGCGACCTGAAGGCCGCCCGCCGCTTCGATGTTGTCCTGGCCGTCACACCCGACCGCGCGCGCTTTCGCCTGCCGGTCCAGATCCAACGTATCGGCCAGGGCCGAGGCGACCTCGGCCGGCGCATGGCCCGGGCACTCGGAGGCTATAGACGAGTTGCCCTGATGGGCTGCGATATCCCGCAGGCAAACGCCGCGGACGTAACCGCTGCCCTCCGCGGTCTGGGCACCGCCGACGCCGTGTTCGGCCCGGCAGCCGACGGCGGCTACTGGCTGATCGCACTTGGCCCACGCCGGCCCGCCGACTTGTTCGGAGCCGCCCGCTGGTCCACCGAACATGCGCTGGCGGACACGCTGAAACAGTTCCGGCACCACCGCGTCGGCTTCATCCGACGGCTGTCGGATGTCGATACGGCAGCCGATTATCGCCAGTATCTTGCGCACAAAGCCTGACCAACCGATGCTATCCCCAAACAACGGGAGGGAAACGGCCATGTCCACCACCATCGCGGGCGTGGACCGCGACGCGGTCTATCGCAAAATAAGCTGGCGCCTGCTGCCGTTCGTGCTGGCCTGCTACGTGATCAACTACCTCGACCGGGTCAGCATCGGCTACGCCAAGCTGCAGTTCATGCCAGAGATGCACATGAACGAAGCGGTTTTCGGGATGATCACCTCTGTCTTCTTCTTTGGGTATATTGCCTTCGAAGTGCCATCGAATCTCGTGCTGATGCGTATCGGTGCGCCGGCGACGTTGACCCGGGTCATGGTGCTGTGGGGTGCGGTCATCGTCTCCATGATGTTCGCGCAGAACGAATATTGGCTCTACGTGCAGCGCTTCTTGCTCGGTTCGTTCGAGGCCGGCTTCTTCCCGGGTGTGCTGCTGAATCTAAGCTTTTGGTTTCCCAACCACCGGCGCGGCCGGGCGACCAGTTTGTTTCTGGTGGGCATTCCCTTATCGGGCCTTGTTGGCGGTGCGATCTCCGGTGCGATCATGGAGGGCATGGACGGCATGCTGGGGATTCGAGGTTGGCGCTGGCTGTTCCTGGTCGACGGCTTGCCCGCCATCCTGCTAGGCCTCGCCGCCATGTTCGTGCTGACCGACAAGCCGGCCAACGCTCGCTTCCTGACCGACGAAGAAAAGCAAGTCGTCATCGACGACATGGAAGCCGATCGGCGCGCCCGCACCACGGCGGCGTCCACGACGGTGAAGGAGACGCTGCGCAACCCGAAGGTCTGGCTGATGGTTGTGGTGTATTTCACCATGGCGTTCCTGAACACCAACCAGGTCTGGTTCCCGACGCTGTTGCGCGGGGTGGGGGCGAAATCGGTCACCGAGGCCGGCAACATCCTGGTTGGCGTCTGGATCTTCGCCGCCGCGTTCGTCCTGCTGGTCTGCCGCAACTCGGATCGCGTGGGGGAGCGGAAGTGGCACTTGCTGGTAACGGGGACGCTGGCCACGGTCGCCTATCTGTCGTTGCCGCTGGCCGCCGGCAATCTCTGGGCCACCGCGGTCCTGATCGCGATCGCCGCCGCCACAAGCTATGCCGTGTTCATGGTGTTCTGGACCATCCCGCCGGTGTTCCTGGAGGCGCGCGGCGCGGCCATGGGGATCGCCATGATCAGCGCGCTGGGTCAGTTCGGCGGGTTATCGGGTCCCGCGGTGGTTGGTTGGGCGTTCCACGAGACCGGCAGCATCTATGTCGGCTTCACCATCGCCGCCGTCACGATCTTCCTGGGCACGCTGCTGGTGGTCTTCGGCATACCGCACACGCGGCTGCGCAAACCGGCGCGATAAATATCGTCGTCCCGTCGCCAGGAGGGGTGTGCGCCCGCGCATCGTGTTGTTCTGGCGTCGCCGCGGCTCGCCGGCGATCGCGATCGAGCCGACCCTGCCGACCCGCATGGCACTATGCACATCCGGCCTCTGGCGCCATAGTCCGCCGCCTTGGTCGGGAAGGATAAGTCTGGATGGAGTTGCCGTCGATTGTGCCGCCGCCGCATGGCGAGCCGTGGCCTGAGGCCCCGGCTGACCTCGCCGGCATGCACTGGATGTGGTTGGAGGAAGCCGCACGGTTCGCGACGGAAAACGAAACGCCCTGGCCCTACGATCTGCGCCTGCACCTGGAGAGCGGGTTTTTCGAACCGCCGCCGTACAACGAAGTGCTCGGTCCGGTGCGGCCTCGCGGTCCGGCCAATGGTCTGGTGCTGCGGCGTGGCATCAAGATCGCCTCCTGGGGCGAGACGGATCAGGTCGATTTCACCTTCTCTGCCGCCAAAAGCTACCTGAGTCTGCTGGCGGGCATCGCCGTTATGGACGGATTGATCTCCGACCTGGATGAGCCGGTCGGCCGCACCGTCGGTGACGGCGGCTTCGACAGTGCCCAGAACCGGGGCGTCACCTGGCGGCATTTGTTGCAGAACACGTCGGAATGGGAAGGGGAACTGTTCGGCAAGTCCGACCTGATCGACCGCAACCGGAATCTCGGGCTGGAAGGAAAGGGGCGCAAGGGCGATCCCAGGCCGTTGCGGCCGCCCGGCACGCACTGGGAATACAACGACGTCCGGGTCAACCGATTGAGCCTGGCCCTGCTGCGCCGGTTCCGCCGGCCTTTGCCGGAGGTTTTCGCGGAACGCATCATGGAGCCGATCGGCGCCTCGAAGGACTGGTCCTGGCACGGCTACCGGACATCGTCGGTGGAGATCGACGGGCGGATGATCGAAAGCGTCTCGGGCGGCACCCATTGGGGCGGCGGCATCCTGATCCACGCCGAGGACCAGGCCCGCATCGGCCTGCTGATGCAGCGTCGGGGCGACTGGAACGGCCGCCGTATCCTGCCGGAAAGCTGGATCGCCGAGTCGTTGCGCCCGTGCGCGCTGAACCCGAACTACGGCCTGCTGTGGTGGCTCAACACCGCCGGCGGCCGTTACAAGAGCGCACCGGAGGACAGCTTCTTCGCCTCCGGCGCCGGCGGCAACCTGACCTGGGTCGCGCCGAAGCAGGAACTCGTCGCGGTGCTGCGTTGGATCGATCCGACCGCGATGGATACTTTCACCCGTTTGATTATGCAGGCAGTCCAAGAATGAAGACTTACGAGACCGTTACCGTTACGCATCCTCAGGAGCACACCGTCCTGGTGACCCTGAACCGGCCCGACGTGGCCAATGCCATGAACACCCAGATGGGCCTGGATCTGCTGGAGGTGTTCGACGGCTTCTGCGCCGCGCCGAACAAGCAGCGCTGCATCGTTATCACCGGCGCGGGTGCGAAGGCGTTCTGCGGCGGCGGCGACCTGAAGCAGCGCAACGGCATGACGGACGAGCAATGGCAGGACCAGCATCTGATCTTCGAGCGCATGATCCGCGCCATGATCGGCTGCCCGGTGCCGATCATCGCGGCGGTGAACGGCGCCGCGTATGCTGGTGGTATGGAAATCTCGCTCTGCGCCGACTTCATCTACGCGGCCGAGAACGCCCGCTTCGCGCTGACCGAAGTAACGCTCGGCATCATGCCCGGCGCGGGCGGCACCCAGAACCTGCCGCGCGCGGTGGGCGGCCGGCGGGCGAAGGAAATCCTGCTGACGGGGCGGCCGTTCTCGGTCCAGCAGGCGTATGAATGGGGCATGGTCAACCGGATCTGCAAGGCCGAAACCCTGTTGGCCGAAGCGCTGGAAACCGCCGCCACCATCGCGGGCAACGCGCCGATTTCCACGCGGCAGATCAAGCAATCGGTGAACATGGGCCTGAACACGGACCTGCAAACCGGCATGATGTTCGAGATCGAGGCCTATAACCGGATGGTTCCGACGGACGACCGCCGCGAAGGCATCCTGGCATTCAACGAGAAGCGCAAGCCGGTCTATAAGGGCCGCTAAATCAGGAGGAAGCGATGAACGCGATCAGCGACATCCAGGCGGGCAAGGGGCTGACCAGGGCCCTGGCCGAGCAGGCACGCGGCCTGCGGTTTGAAGATATTCCCGAGACGACGCGGGCCTGGGCCCGGCAGTGCGTGCTGGACACGATCGGCTGCACCATCGCCGGTGCGTCCGATGAACTGGTAGCGATCCTGCTGGCCGAGATGCAGGAACAGGGTGGGACCGAAGTCGCCACCGTAATGGGGCATGCGGGGCGGCTGCCGGTCGCCTCGGCCGCGATCGTCAATGGCGCCGCGTCGCATGCGCTGGACTTCGACGACGTGAACCTGGCGATGCCGGGGCATCCGTCGGTCGCGATCCTGCCGGTGCTGCTGGCGCTGGCCGAGGAGCGCGGCTCGAGCGGCGCCGAAGTGCTGACCGCGTTTGTTGCCGGCTATGAACTGCAATGCCAGGTTGGGAACACCATCGCGCCGGGTCATTACGATGTGCTGGGCTTCCATGCGACCGCCACGGTTGGCAGCTTCGGTGCCGCCGCGGCGTGCGCGCATCTGCTGGGTTTGGATGCGGAAAAGTTCGCCACGGCGCTGGGCATCGCTGGCACGCAGGCGGCCGGACTGAAGTCGATGTTCGGCACGATGTGCAAGCCGCTTCATGCCGGCAAGGCCTCCTATCACGGGTTGCTGGCGGCGAAGCTGGCGGCGCGCGGCTTCACCAGCCGCACCGATGTGTTGGAGTGCGCGCAGGGGTTCGCGCGGACCCATAGCCCGGATTTCAATCCGGATCGCGCGTTCGATACGCCGCCGAACGGCTGGTGGATCGCCAGTAATTTGTTCAAGTACCATGCGTCCTGCTACATGACTCATGCCGCTATCGAATCGGCGCGCAAACTCCGGGAGCGGCTTGGGATCAAGGCCGATCAGGTGGAGCGGATCAACGTCCGGCTGGAAGAAGCCTGTGACCGGATCTGCAACATCCCGTCGCCGCGCACCGGGTTGGAGGCGAAGTTCTCGCTGCGTCTGACTACGGCGATGGGGCTGGCGGGTGTGGATACAGGCCGTCGGTCCAGCTTCTCCGAGGAAGTCGCGGCGGACAGCGTTCTGGTCGGGCTGCGCGACAAGGTGTCGCTGGATTTCCGCGCCGGGATCCCGAACACGTTCACCGAAATCGAGCTGCTGCTGACCGATGGCTCCCGTCATACGGCGCAGCACGATTCCGGTGTTCCGGCCGCCGACGTGGTGGATCAGGGCAAACGGCTGGAGGCGAAATTCGCCGGTTTGGTCGATCCCGTGCTGGGGACGGAAAAGACCGCCCGGTTGATCGCCGAGATCGACCGCCTGGATACGCTGCCGGAGGTGCGGGGGCTGCTGGCGATGTGCGCGGGGTGATGGAGGCGCCGTCGTGGCAGTCCGCGTCATGGCCCGGCCCGCGCCGTGCCATGACGATCGCGGAGAGGGCGCTGCTCCGTTCGGCACCTCCGGCCATGACACAGGGGGCAGGCAGCGCTCAGTCAAAAAGAGGGGAGAAAAACAATGCGCCTGAAAGACAAGGTCGCCATCGTCACCGGCGGCGCGCATGGGATGGGTGAGGCCGAGGCCCGCCTGTTCGCCAGGGAAGGGGCCGCGGTCGTCATCGCCGACATGCTGGTCAAGGAAGGCGAGGCGGTCGCCGCCGACATCAGCGCCAGCCAGGGGCGGGCGCGGTTCGTCCGCACCGACGTGACCTCGGAAGCCGACTGGCAGAAGCTGATTGCCGAGACCATCGTCACCTATGGCCGCCTCGATATCCTGGTGAACAACGCCGGCATCAGCGGCAGCGC
>JARLIN010000177.1 GCA_031291715.1 Rhodopila sp.
TCCTGCTGCAAGCCGCCGATGCCGCCCTGTATGACGCCAAGCGCAACGGGCGGAATCGCATCGAAATAGCTCGAACGGTGCCAGCTATTTGATTTTGGCTTCCTTGAACGGGACGTGCTTCCGGACGACCGGGTCGTATTTGTTGAGCTCGAGCTTGGTGGTCTGCGCGCGAGCATTTTTTTTCGTCACGTAAAAGAAGCCTGTATCCGCCGTGGATACCAGCTTGATCTGAACAGTGTTCGACTTGGCCATGAGCCTGATCCTTAAAAGGGCATCCAATCCATCTATGCCCGATGAGGGGCGGGAAAATGCTCAACAAGGGGCTCCGGGTCAAGGGTTTGATGCATCGTCTGCTCAAACCACCCGATGCAGCAACGGCGTACCCAACGCGATTCGGCGGCAATTCTCCGCCGCGAGCGCGAAACTGCGGTCGAATGTCCCAGTCGTCAGCCAGGCCACATGCGGGGTGACGACCACGTTGGGCAAGCGCAGTATCGGGTCATCGGCTGGTAGCGGTTCGACCTCGAACACATCCAGACCCGCCCCGGCGATCCGGCCAGACACCAACGCGGCAGCGAGAGCTTGCTGATCAACAAGCCCACCACGACCGGTGTTGATCAGAATGGCGCCTTGTTTCATACGATTCAGCGACGCTGCATTGATCACATGCTTGGTTTCCGGCACCAGCGGCAGATGCAAACTGACGACGTCGGCCTCCGTCAGCAGTTCCTCCCACGGCCGGTACGTCGCGACAGGATCGACCACCGGATTGCGGGCGGTGTAAATCACCGTGCAACCCATCGCCGCCAGGATCGGTGCCAGGATCCGGGGAATGGCACCGAACCCGACCAACCCCACGGTTCGACCGCCCAATTCGCCGATGCCGTCCTGCATGTCGACATCTGTCCAAGTGCTATCCCGCAGCACTCGGTCGAAGCTGGGAATGCGCCGAAGAACCGAGAGCATGAGCCCCAACGTCAGTTCCGCCACCGCCCGCGCGTTGGTACCGGGAAGGTTGCACACGGGAATGCCGCGTTGCTTCGCCGCATCCAGATCGATGGTATTCACGCCCACGCCGACCTTTTGGATCAGCTTCAGTTTCGGTGCCGCGCCGATCATCTCGGCTGTGCAGCGTTGCAACACGTGCCAGAGAACGTCGCACTCCGGCAGCAGCCGGAACAGCGTCTCCGTGTCATCCTCGCGGCAGACCGACATGTTTAGTCCCGGTAACTGGCCCAACCGGCCTGTCAGGTCAGGGCCGGCGGAGGCATGGAAGACGACGTTCACGGGCGAGACCGGGCCAAGACTGACTCGCCGGCAAAGCGCGCCTTGCCGCCGAGGGCTTCCTCGATCCGCAGCATTTCGTTCCACTTTGCCATACGTTCGCCACGCGTGAAGCTGCCGACCTTCAATTGGCCTGCACCCCAGCCAACGGCGAGGTGCGCGATCGTCACATCCTCGGTTTCCCCCGACCGCGCCGAGACGATCATCCCATACCCGCATTCCCCGGCTGCTCGCCGAGCATCGAAGGTCTCGGTAAGTGTGCCCCGCTGGTTGGGTTTCAAGAGGATGCAGTTAGCCGCCCCCTTGGCCGCCGCATCTCGCAGCCGGTCCGCGTCGCTGACCAGGAAATCGTCGCCCACGATCTGCACCTTATCCCCGACCGCGCGGGTAAAGGCCACGAATCCATCCAGGTCGTCTTCCGCCAGCGGGTCCTCAATCGACAGGATCGGATACCGGGCGACCCAGCCGATCAGCAACTCGATCAGACCCTCGCTGGTCAGCTCTTTATCTTCCAGCGCGAGCTTGTAGCGGCCGTTCTCACCGAATTCCGAGGCGGCGACATCCAGCGCGATGCCGACCTGCTCGCCTGGACGAAAACCAGCCCGCTCGATCGCCGCGACGAGTGTGTCGAGCGCCTGTTCATTGGTCGAAAACGCTGGCCACCAGCCGCCTTCGTCGGCGACACCAGCGAGGCTTCCGGCTTCAGCCATCAGTTTGCCGGCAGCGCGATAGACTTCCGCTGTCCAGTCCAGTGCTTGGGCAAAGGTCTCAGCGGCTGGGCACATCACCATGAAATCCTGGATGTCCACCCGCCTTCCCGCATGGGCGCCACCACCGAAGATCTGGATCTGCGGCAGCGGAATCAGCGTCGCGTCAGCACCACCGAGGTAGCGATAGAGCGGCTGCCCGGCCGCGGAAGCCGCGGCGTGGGCGGCCGCCATGGAAACCGACAAAAGTGCGTTGGCGCCAAGGCGGCTTTTGTTCCGAGTCCCATCCAATTCGATCAGTCGGTCATCCAGCGCCTCCTGATCCGCTGCATCCAGGCCAACCACCGCATGGGCAATAATCGTGTTCACGTTGGCGACGGCTTTCGTGACGTCGAAGCCACCAAAGGCGGTACCACCATCGCGAAGATCGAGCGCCTCGCCTGATCCGGTGGAGGCGCCGGCCGGCGCGATCGCGCGTCCTACCGCACCACCTTCCAGCAGTACGTCGGCCTCGACTGTTGGACGCCCGCGGCTGTCCCAGACCCGGCGAGCATGCACATAGGCGATTCTGGTGTCTGTCATGCGTCGATCTCTTTCTGCCAAGCGCTGCAAACATCAGCGAGCCGATCGGGCGGATCTGCGAGTAGCACACGCGCGATCTTCCGGATTCTCTCGCGGTCCGCGTCTTCAGTGATGTACTCTACTGGCGACTTTCCATCCACCCGTGCGAGGAACAAAGCTGGCAGCAGATGCGCGGCCCGGGCTTCCAGGGCGGCGGACGGCTCCCAGGTAACGTTCGGCAGGTAAGCTGCCGTCATCGCCGCGAAACTTTCCAGCAACGCGGTTCGGCTCGCCGGCACCCACAAACATTTCAGCATCAAGTGGTTCAGACAGAACGCCAGGTCGAATGCCGGATCACCCCACCACGCGCATTCGGCGTCCAGAAACACCGGGCCACTCGGGCCGCACAATATGTTCTTGGGACTGACATCGCCGTGCACAAGAGCATGCTTATTGCGCAGTGTTGTCTCGGTCAGCGTCCGCATGCGCGTCTCGAGGTCGGGATGCACCCGACCGGTCTGAATCAGGTAGGGCTCCAGCCGGATATCATGAAAAATGGTGTCCGTTGGGAATTCCCGCGCCAGAGATGGGTCCGCGGCTGTGGCGGCATGAATTCGGGCCAGCGTCCCGGCAACAGAGGCGGCGAACGGCACATGCACCACACCGTCACGCAGCAGCGCCTTCCACAGCGGATAGTGCTCCGCGGGAAGGAACGCCATCACGAGCGTCCCGGTCGCCTCATCCTGACCCAGCAGCTTGGGCGTTGCGCCTGGCACGGCCTGACTGACGACACGCATCCAGCGGGCCTCGTAGACATTCCGCTCCACCGGCGCCTGCCAATCGGCATTAACCCGCAGTTTGGGGAGCGCCCGCTTAATGCAGATCGGGCCGGTTGGCAGGTCGATCCGCCAGATATCGGACGAGACGCCGCCGGCCAGCGGCTCTCCTACAGGTGCTGCGCCGTTCAGCAGGTGCATTCGCTCCAGCGCGGCGAGGATATCTTGGGGTGGGGTTTCCATCGTGATGGAAAGACTACCGCGCTCGCATCATGCTTGTCGAAGCCGGACCTCCGGCACGCTTTGGCTATCAAAATCCTGCCGGTGCGACTACATGGGCCCGTACCAGCACCTAAGCATGATGAGGCCAGATAAGATTCCGGGACCGGCGTTCCAAGGTGGACGAGTGCGAACAGCGCCGCAGGGGTCGCGCAGCCGCCGGCTTCTGTTGATCGCGGTCTTCCTGTCGGTCGCCATCCACCTCGGGGCGGCTGTGATGGTCGTTGTCTTGCCGCACATGTTACCGGGAGAGGCGCGACCGCAGAACATGGGCACCGTCGAACTCCTGATGGTGGAAAAAAAAGGTGCTGAGCCAAGTCAGGCGGGTCAGCCCCACGACGGGACGCCCGCCTCGCCGTCCCCAGAGACACCCGAGGTTCAGAAGGCCCAAACACCAACGTCGGCATCCAAGGCCACGTCCACGCCGCTGGTCTCCGAGAACGGTGAGGAACCAGTGCCTGCTCCGGCCGAACAAACGCCAGGCACAAAGGCGAAAGAAGCGGACGCTCGGCCGGCTCCGAAACCGGCGGAGACGAAACCCGGTCCGTCGCGCTCTCCTGAGGCTCCGGTTTTCAACCTTGAGGGCACCGACAGCGAGTCCAATGCAGTGGTACTGGGCGGCCAGGTCCTGCCGGCGATGCCGGATGACCGGTTCCGAAACCGCCCTCCGATCTATCCGGCTCAGGCAGAACTACACGGTGAGCATGGCTCCGTGGTAGTCATCATCCACGTGTCGGAAAACGGTTTCGCAACCGGCGCTGAGGTGGTGGCAAGCTCCGGAGTGGAATCGCTGGATCAGGCCGCCGTGGCGGCGGTCCGAAAATGGCATTTTCACCCGGCGATGAAGGATGGGCACACTATCCCGTTCGATATGCCATTCCGCTTCATTTTCGAGGCCAATTAAGGAGGCGTCCAATGGTGCGTGTCGATCGGGTGGTGACCAAGGGCGGCGACGGTGGGATGACATCCCTGGGCGATGGCTCCCGGGTTTCGAAGGCCGATCCGCGTGTCGAGGCGATGGGCGCCGTCGATGAGGCGAATGCCAGCATCGGCGCGTTGCGCACTCACACAAGGACCCACACCGAGGAAGACATGATGCTGGCCCGCGTGCAGAATGACCTGTTCGATGTCGGCGCAGATCTGTGTGTGCCCGGGACAAGTGAGGACCGGCTTCGTATCACTGACGCCGCCGTCGCTCGTTTGGAAATGGAAGCCGAGCGGATGAACGCCACGCTACCACCCCTGAAGAGCTTCATTTTACCGGGGGGCACGGATGCCGCGGCCTTCGCGCATATGGCGCGTGTAGCAGCGCGAAGAGCGGAGCGGACGGTGGTTGGCTTGGATGATGTCAATCCGACGATTCGACGTTATCTTAACCGATTGTCAGACCATCTGTTTATTCTTGCCCGGGTACTCAACGAGAGCGCGGCGAGCGACGTGTTGTGGGTGCCTGGTGCCAACCGTTCGTAATTTCTGACGCTCTTGACAGCCGTCTAAGCCCGGTATCGCATCCGCCTCACTATCTGGAACAGCACCCGTGCCGCAGCTTTCGCTTCATACGCCAGTGGGAGATATCACTGTCTTCGAGGAGGACGGGGCGATCGTCTCGCTGGACTGGGGCTGGGTAAGAGATCAGACCCACTCGGCCTTGCTGGACCGCGCTCAGGAGCAACTTCAGGCCTATTTCGATGGAGAGCTGACACGGTTCGACCTTACCCTGGCGCCGGCGGGCACGGCATATCGGAAAGGGGTCTGGCGGGCGTTGTGCAATATTCCGTACGGGGAGACGCGAAGCTACCAGGATATCGCCCATGAAGCCGGTGGGAGCGCACGCTCTGTTGGACAGGCCAACGGGCGGAATCCGATTCCGCTGATCATCCCCTGTCATCGGGTTGTTGCCGCTACGCACATAGGCGGCTACTCCGGTGGCGACGGATTGCCAACCAAACGTTGGTTGCTGGCTTTGGAAAATCCGGTTCGAACCTTGCTTTGACCCACTTCGTCGTACGGAGATATGACATGACAAAGGCAATCCGCATCCACACCAACGGCGGTCCGGAGGTCATGGTATGGGAGGATGTCCCGACACCGGAGCCTGGCCCGGGTGAGGCGCTGATCAAGCACGAAGCGATCGGCTTGAATTTCATCGACGTGTATTTTCGGACGGGTCTGTATAAGGCGCCGAGCCTGCCACTGATAATTGGTCAGGAAGGCGCCGGAACAGTGCTCGCGGTCGGGGCGAATGTCGCCAATGTCGCCCCAGGCGATCGTGTGGCCTATGCGGGCCCGCTGGGCGGCTATGCGACTGAGCGCGTGATCGCCGCCGACCGCTTGGTAAAGCTACCGGCCAACATCAGCTTTCAGACCGGTGCCGCGATGATGTTGCAGGGTATGACCGCCCAGTTTCTTCTGCGGCGCACTTATACGGTGAAGCCCGGCGACACTATCGTGGTGCATGCCGCTGCCGGTGGGGTTGGGCTGATCATGTGCCAGTGGGCCA
>JARLIN010000178.1 GCA_031291715.1 Rhodopila sp.
CCACCGCGGATCCGAGCAAGGCGTGGCCGGAGAACCGTCGCACCGTCGATGTAGGCACGCTCACCGTGCAACAGATCGAACCAGAGCGGAATGGCCCGTGCCGCGACATCAACTTCGATCCGACCGTCCTGCCGACCGGCATCCGGCCATCGGACGATCCGTTCCCGGCGGCACGGTCGTCCGTTTACGCGAAGTCCTATGACCGTCGCACGGCCGAGGTCCAGGACTATCCCCGAACCACGATGGGAGCCAGGCCATGATCGGGGTCCGCCGACGCTTCACCGCGCTGCAGCGCATGCTGCACTGGCTCATGGCGGTCTGCATCCTGGCCATGCTGTCCATCGGCGTGGGCATGGTGTCCACCGTCATGCCGAAATATCTGACACTCGTTTCGATCCATAAACCGCTCGGCATCGCCATTCTGGTGCTCGCGGTGGTCCGCCTGGTGGTGCGCCTGCGTTACCGTGCGCCGTCGCTGCCGGTCGGACGGGCATACGGGGTTGCCGCTTGGCACAGATGCCGCGTCACTCGCCGGATGGCGACGCGTAATTCAGTCATCCGCGGTCCGCTGGTTTGGCCATGCGTCCGATTGGCGCTGTTCAGAGACGATGCTGCCCACCGCGAGAAGCCGATCGCGCGAAGTTGGGGCTATTACTCCCGGCACGAGGTGACGCGCCTCTTGACGGGGCAACGACGTCGCGGACCGCATCGGTCCTCTCTCGTGTTTCGACGAGGGCGGCAAGCTCCCCAACATGTGGAAGCGCACGGTGCAGGAGGGACAGTGGTTCATGCGCGGCGGCCCGCCGCACTGCCGGCTCTCGACGCGGCACCTTGCGCTGCAGATCAAGGCGCTTGAGCTTGGCCTGATTCCAGGGTCATTCGGCGGGTAGGGATCCGCGCTGTTCAGAACCAGCGCCAGAGATCCTCCTGCCGCGCAAGCTCGGCGCTCGGCCCGTCGAAGATAATCCCGCCGGTCTTCAGCACGATCGCGCGCTCGACGATGCGCAATACTGCCGCAATGTTCTGCTCGACTAGCACAATGGCGGTGCCGGTGCAGCGATTGATTTCCAGCAGGCTACGGAACATGTCCTGCACGATGATCGGCGCGAGACCGGTCGTCGGCTCGTCCAGCATCAGGAGTGACGGCCGCGTCATCAGCGCCATGCCGACAGCCAGCATCTGCTGCTGGCCCCCAGACAAAGAGCCGGCTATCTGGGCGCGCCGTTCCAGCAGCATGGGGAACAGCCGGTAAACCTCGTCGACATACGCTTGGTCATGCAGCAAACCCGCGATCTTCAGGTTCTGCGCCACACTCAGGTCGCGGAACACGTTGTGCCCCTGCGGCACGAAGCCGATGCCGCGGCGGGCATTACGATAGACAGAGCCGGCAACGATTTCCTCGCCATTGTAGGCTATCGTACCGGACAGGTCGTCGACATCCCCCATACCACAGCGCAGCAGCGTCGTCTTTCCGGCGCCGTTATGGCCGAGGATCGCCACTCGTTCACTGGGCCGCACACACAAAGTGATGTCGCGCAGCGCGGTGAAGCCGCCGTACCGGGCCTCGACCTTGCGAAATTCAAGCATCCGCGGCGCCAAAATAGAGTTCGGTCAACTCCCGCGACTGCGTCAGGTCATCAACGGAGCCGCGCTGCAGAATCCGGCCATAGGACATGAATACCGCCTCGGTACAGAGGTCCTTGATGAAGCTGACATTGTGCTCGACGACGCAAACCGCGCGCCCGGCGGCGGCCTCATCGCGGACGATCCGCTGCATCGTTTCGTAGTTGGAGCCTTCCACCCCGGCCATCGGCTCATCGAGCAGCAGGCAACGCCCGTCGTTCATCAGCGCCCGCGCCACGCCGATCAGCTTCTGCTGGCCGAACGGCAAGTCGACGACGATGGTGCCCGCCGTGTGCGCCAGCCCCATGCGCTCCAGAACGTGCATCGCCCGGTTGCGCGCCGCGGCCTCCGCCCGCCGGAGAGAACCGGTATCGGCCATACTGCGCAACATCGACTCGCCGGGATACTCGCGTGGTCCGACCAGCATGTTTTCCAGCACGGTCATGGTGCGGAAGAGGCGCATATGCTGCCAGGTGCGGGCGACGCCGGCGCGCGCGCGGCGATGCAGGGGACCGGTAAGCAACTGTCCTTCCAGATAAATCCGTCCGGTATCGGGTCGGAACAGGCCGGAAATCAGATTGAACAAAGTGGACTTGCCCGCGCCGTTCGGACCGATAAGTCCCAGCACGTCGCCGGCGTGCAGCGACAGCGAGATGTTATCTGCCACGACAATGCCGCCAAAGCGCTTGCAGACGTTCTCCAGCCGGAGGACTTCCTGTCTCAAGGTGCCGCTCCCGCCACGGGAGTCCCGACCAGGCCCTGCGGCCGCAGGAATAGGAAGACGATCACCAATGAGGTGAAGATCAAGCCCTGCAGCGGCCCGACCAGGCTCGACGGCAGTTGCAGGAACGTAATCGCTTGTGGCAACGCCACGAGCACGAAGGCGCCGATCACCGGTCCCCAGATCGTGCCGAGGCCCCCCAGCACCACCATCGTCAGGATCGTCGCCGACTGCGCGACGTTGAACTGTTCCGGGCTGATGTACTGATAGTAGTAGGCGTACATCCCGCCAGCCAGGCCCGCGGCCCCACAGCCGAAGGCGAAGATCACCACCTTCATGGCAAACGGGCCGCGTCCCAGCGCGGCACAGGCCACTTCGTCGTCACGCATGGCGCGCACGGCGCGGCCGAACGGGCCGGCCATACTGCGCTGGGCCAGCCAGATCACCACCAGGGCAAGCGCAGCGGTGATCATCAAGTACAGCCAGCCACGCGCCGGGCCGCCCAGCGTCAACGGAATGTTTGATAGCCCGGCCGGGCCGCCGGTGAAATCCAGATTGTTAACAGCCTGCAACAGACCGAGCTGGAAGCCGAGGCTGGCGATCAGCAGGTAGTCGCCGGAGACGCGGAGCGTCGTGACAGCGAGCGCGACAGAGGCGACCACTGCTACCCCGATGCCCGCCGCGATGCAGATCACCGCCGGCAAGCCGGTGTCGATGCCCAGAAGCGCCGCCGTGTACGCGCCGAGCGCGAAGAAAATCGGATGCGCGATTGTGTTGAGACCGCCGTAGCCGATGATCAGGTTATAGCTGGTGGCGAGGATGATGTAGATGCCGATCAGCACCCCGGTACTGGCAAGATATTCCATTTGTCAGCCTCCGGCCTGCGCGGTCGCCGCTGATTTCGCCACCGGTCGGACGCGGCGCCAGCGCCAGGCCGGGATCCCGCGCGGGAACAGCAGCAGCGCGCAGAACAGCACGCCGTACAGCAGCAGCGCCTGCCACTTCGACGAGATGAACAGAATGCTGAAGCTCTGCAGCAGCGCCAGTCCCACCGCCACTATGGCAGCCGAGAAGACGCGGCCGAGACCGCCGATCAGGGTGGCGATCACCGCCGTCAGGATCAACCCGACCGGCACGTCCGGCGTGACGCCGGCGCGGGTACCGTAGAGCCAGATACCGGCAACGATCAGCACGGCCGAGATGACGCCGGACAGGATGTAGACCCGCCTCGCGCTGATGCCGTAGATCCCGGCCAGTTTTTCGTTGTCCGCCACCGCCAACATGAACTGACCGTCGCGGGTGAAACGGATCAGCAGGTAAAGCGCGATCAGCATCCCCAGTGTCAGGCCGACCGCCTGCAGGTCCCAGTCGCTGATGGCAATGCCGCCGACAATGCGCACTGGCGACATCACGCTTGGGAAGATCGTTTCCGGTTCGGTGCCGAACAGGAGGGTCAGCAGGAAGGCAACGAACTGGGAAAAGATCAGCGTGAAGATGAAGAAGATCAGCCCGCTGGAGTGCCGCCGGCGCAGCACGTCGATCGCCCAGATTTCCACGCCAATGGTGACGCCGGCGGTCAGTATAACGGACGCGGAGATGCCAGCCCATACCGGCCAATTGGCGGCGTTCAACGACCAAAACATGGTGTAGAACGCGATGCCCATCAGCCCGGCCTGGGCGAAGTTCCACAGCTTCTCGACTTTCAACGTGAGTGCGAAGGCAACCGTAAACAGCACGAAGTACGACGACATTGCGATCCCGGTCCACAGGATCTGCAACAGGATGACAGGATCGGTCATCTTCGAAGGCAGTCGCGCGGGTCAGGCGATCGTGTCGAGCGGGGTGAATTGCCCGTTCTTCACCACGTACAGATAGACCGGCTTTTTGATCCGGTGGTCGTCGGTAACCACCAGCTTGCCAGTCATCGGCAGGTCGAAAGTTCGGATCTCCAGCAGCGCTTTGCGCAGGTTCTCGCCCGTCACCGGCAGCTTGTTCTTGTCCACCCAAGCGAACAAATCCGCGACCACCACGGTGGAATCCCAGGCATACTGCAGATATGGCAGCCCATTCGGCGCCCGGCCAACCTGCTTCCACAGGTCCAGCAGCTTTGCCACGTTCGGATTGGTCGTCGCCGTCGGCGCCAGCGAGGTGACGATCAGCCCCTCGGCCGCCGGGCCAAGCTGTGCCAGCAGCTTGGGATTGTAGCCGCTGGAGTAGCTGGTGACCTGTTGCAGCATGCCTAACTGGCGCATCTGCGCGATCACCTGCGGCAGTTCGGACAAGCCGTGGATATGCACCACGTCTGGGTTGCCAACGCGGGCCTTGAGTAGCACGCCGGTGAAGTCGGTCGCCTTTGGGTCGTACGCCTCGAACGCCACCACCTGCCCACCGGCGGAGGTGAAGACGTCGCGATAGATCTTCGCCCCTCCGATGCCGGTGTCATTATTAATGTACAGCACGGCCGCCTTGGTCTTGCCGAGCTTCTCCCTGGTGTACTTGGCCAGGGCCGTCACGTCGACCTCCGCCAAAGGAAAGACTGTATAAACGTACTCGCCCAGGTTGGCGATGTCGGGCGAATTGGCGCCCATGTTGAGTTCCAGGGTCGCAGTCCGGTTCGCGATCGGGGCGACAGCCTTCACGACAGAACTCCACGCCGTGATGATCACCGAAACCTTGTTCACTTCGATCAGCTTGTTCGCCGCGTTTATGGCAAGCTCGGGTTTCGCCTGCGTGTCGAGAACGATCATCTCCAGCGGCCGGCCGGCAACCCCGCCGTTGTCGTTGATGTCCTTGACGGCCATTTCATAGGTCTTGACGAAATCCAGCCCGTAGCCGGCTTCAGGACCGGTAGTCGGCATCAGGGCGCCGAAGCGGAACGGCTCCTTTTGCTGCGCGAATGCTCCGCCTGCCCAAAGGGCAGCCGGCACCGACAGCACCAACCTGCGACTCAGTTTTTCGGTCATTGTTTCCCCCCTCATTTATGGTCAGGTTCAGGGTACCACGAGCCGCCGTCAAGGCCGCAAGACCGGTAGCACGAGCGGCGGCCCAGCATGTTCCTGCCGATCGGCGCCGGTTACAAAACCTCCGCTGCACCGCGACGGTGCTGGCAGTCCTGGAAGCCGCCTGAGGAGACGTTGCCATCCGCCTGAAGGCGCAGGCGTTACTCGGTGGCACGAGATCTGACTGAACCGCCCCGCCGCCTCAGTGCTGCACCAGGGCTACATTCGTCCTGCCGGCGATCGAGGTATTGCAGAATGCCCGGATCATGGGATACCCTATAAAAGTATAGACGGGTAAGCCCCCTATGGGGAAACCCCGCCAACCGTTGCACGCGCACTCAAAAAGCGCGGTCCTTGCATAAGCCGATGCATGGAATCTCGATTTGATATCGGGGGGTGCCATGGCTGCAAACGAATTCCGATTCAGTGCCGGAGCGGGAGACGCACAAGGCCCATGGCGGTCCGGCCTCGGTCTACGTCGCCGCGAACTTCTGATAACGACCGCCATGACGTTGGTATTTTCGACCACCTCCGCCGGGGCGCTGGTTGTCAAGGGAAGCCTGCCCTGGACACCAAATGCCGGCGATCCGCCGACAGCGGTGCTTCCCGGACCATGGGTTTACTTTATCCCGGAGGAAGGTGCTGCCATCGAAGCTCTGGTCGACCGGCTGATCCCGCCGGACCCGCAGACGCCGGGGGGCAAGGATGCCGGCTGCGCGGTCTTCATCGACCGGCAGCTTGCAGGATCCTATGGCAGCGCCGAGGGCCTCTACATGCGCGGGCCGTTTGCCAACGGAACACCGCAGCAGGGCGACCAATCTCCTCTGACCCCGGCGGTGCGATACCGCCAGGCGCTGGCGGCCTTGGATAAATATTGCCGTGCCACCTTTGCGGGAAAATCCTTCGCCCAGCTGCCCGACGACCAGAAGGACAAGGTCATCTCCGGGCTGGAGGAGGGATCGGCAACGCTCGACGGCGCAGACGGCAAGATGTTCTTCGCGCAATTGCTTACGAACACGCGGGAGGGATTCTTTGCAGACCCCGTCTACGGCGGCAATCGCGACATGGTCGCCTGGAAGATGATCGGATTTCCCGGTGCCCGCTATGACTACCGGGACTGGGTAGACAGGCACAACGAACGCTACCCACTGCCCCCCGTCGGCTTTGCGGGTCGACCCGGATGGGTTCGACAGGGACCATGAGACCTCGTCCGGAGGATCGAGAGCATGACACGCAAATTGCCGGCAACGGATGTGGTGATTATCGGGCTGGGCTGGACGGGCTCGATCCTGGCGCATGAGCTGACCGGTGCCGGATTGAATGTGGTGGCGATCGAGCGCGGTCCATGGCGCGACACCGCGACCGATTTCCCGCCGGCCTTTGCGCAAGACGAGCTGCGCTACCACATCCGCCACGACCTCTTCTTGCGCCCCGCGCAGCAGACGATGACCTTTCGCAACAACGTCAACCAGACGGCCCTGCCAATCCGCGCCTGGCAAGGGTTCATGCCGGGCAATGGCGTTGGCGGCGGAGGGCTGCACTGGAACGCGCAAACCTGGCGCTTCAACCCCACCGATTTCCAGCTGAAGACGCATCTGACCCAGCGCTATGGCAGCAAATTCCTGCCCGAGAACATGACGATCCAGGACTGGGGCGTGACCTACGACGAGATCGAGCCCTATTACGATAAGTTCGAGTATCTGTGCGGCACATCGGGCAAGGCTGGCAACCTCAACGGCCAGAAGCAGGCCGGCGGTAACCCGTTCGAGGGACCCCGTTCCCGCGAATACCCGACCCCGCCGCAAAGACAACCCTACGCCGCCGTCCTGTTCGCGCAGGCCGCGAAGGAGCTGGGTTATTTTCCGTTTCCGCAGCCTTCCGGAAACCTGTCGCAGGCATATACAAACCCGCTCGGCGTCACACTCGGCGCTTGCACCTTCTGCGGCTTTTGCGAATGGTTCGGATGCGGCAACTACTCGAAAGCCAGCCCGCAGACCACGATCCTGCCCGCGTTGATACGGCAGCCTAATTTCGAGGCGCGTACGAACTGCGAAGTGGTGCGGATCAATCTCGACAAATCCGGCAAGCGCGCCACCGGGGTAACCTATATCGACACCAGCGATCAGGAATGGGAGCAGCCGGCCGACCTCGTGTTGCTCTGCGCCTTCCAGCTGTTCAATGTACAATTGCTGCTGACTTCCGGTATTGGCAAGCCCTACAACCCCAGCCGGAACGAAGGCGTGATCGGACGCAACTATTCGTACCAGGTGACGTCCAATGTTGACGCGTTCTTTGACGACAAGAATTTCAATCCCTTCATCTCATCCGGCTCCATCGGGATGTGCATCGATGAATTCAACGGCGACAATTTCGACCATGGGCCACATGGCTTTGTCGGCGGCGGCTACATGGGCGCGGTGCAGACCGGGGGGCGGCCGATTCTGACCACGAGAACGCCGCCGGGGACGCCGGCCTGGGGTGCACAGTGGAAGAAGGCGGTGGCAGACAACTATCTCAGCAGCTACGAAACGATGGTGCATGCCAGCAGCTACAGCTATCGCGATGTGTATTGCGACCTCGACCCGACATACACGGATCGTTTGGGCCGGAAGCTGATGCGGATCACATTCGATTTTCACGAAAACGAACTCAAGATGTCGCAGTACCTGACCGACCGTCTGGCCGAAGTCGTACAGAAAATGGGACCGCGGCAGATCGTGAAGCTGCCGCGCACAGGCCCCTACACGTCCACGCAATACCAGACAACACATACCTGTGGCGGCGCGGTTATGGGTACCGATCGCAGCATCAGCGCGGTGAACCGATATCTGCAAAGTTGGGATGTGCCAAACCTGTTCGTGATGGGCGCCACCGCCTTTCCGCAGAACGCCGGATACAATCCCACGGATACGGTATGCGCCCTCGCCTATTGGGCGGCGGACGCGATCGTGAACCAATACCTGAAGAACCCCGGCCCGCTCGTGCAGACCTGATGGAAACATCGGCGGTGTTCCCAGCATGAGAATTCGCACCCTGACGGCTTTAGCGTTTGCGGCCTGCATAACCGGCGGGGTTTCCCTGCGGGCGGTGGGCGACGATCAGTCTTTCGCAAAGATCGAACGGGGCCGGTACCTCGCCGTGGCGGGCGATTGCAGTGCCTGCCATACCGTACCGGGTGGCAAGCCCTTTGCCGGCGGCGCCGCGTTGGAGACACCGTTCGGGGCGCTGGTGGGTCCGAACATTACGCCGGATGTCGCGACCGGGATCGGTGCGTGGTCCGAAGCGGATTTTCTGCGCGCCATGTCCGAAGGGATCGGGAAGAATGGAACCCGGCTCTATCCGGCGATGCCTTATCCGGCCTACACAAAGGTCACCCGCGACGACGCGTCGGCCATATGGGCCTATCTGCGTACGCTGGAGCCAGTAGGTAACGCGGTTCAGTCAAACCAGCTGTTATTCCCGTTCAACGCCCGACGGCCGGCCACAGCCACCTGGGACCTGATCAATTTTAAGCCCGGCGTATTCGAGCCCGATCCGGCCAAGTCAGAAACCTGGAACCGTGGTGCCTATCTTGTTGAGGGTCTCGGCCATTGCGGAACCTGTCATACGCCGAAGAACATCACCGGCGGGGATCGCGGCGACATGGTGCTGCAAGGGGCATTGCTGCAGAACTGGTACGCACCCGACGTGACGACGGATCTGCGGACCGGCATCGGCAGCTGGGCGGTCGAGGAGATCGTCCGTTATCTCAAGACCGGTGCCAACTCCTTCGACATCGCATCGGGTCCCATGGCCGAAGCCGTCGAGAACTCGACCTCGCACATGACCGATGCCGATCTCCTGGCGATCGCGACCTATCTGAAGGACAGTCCTCCCCGCAATGGGCCCGCGGTCGCGGCCCTCGCGGGCAATGACCGGCGAATGGTCGCGGGCCAGGCGATCTATGAAGACCGTTGCGCGGCTTGCCACGTCTCCAGCGGCGCTGGCGCCCCGACCCTGTTCCCGCGCCTGGCGAAGGCTCCCCTGATACAGTCCGATGACCCCACTTCGTTGATCCGGGTCGTGTTGATCGGCAGCCGCGCGGGCGCGACTGCGGCTGCGCCGACAGCCCCCGCCATGCCAGCTTTCGGCTGGAATCTCAATGACGCGGAGGTTGCAGATGTGCTGACCTATATTCGCAATGCGTGGGGCAACGCCGCGGCGCCCATTCAACCCGCTTCTGTCGCGACGCTGCGGGACCGTCTGCAGCGGTAGCGCATAATCGTCGGAGGCGGAATCGCCGAAGACCTGAATCACCCGCTCGAATAACGAGGCTCTGGGCTGTCAGTCGCCGACCGCGCGGCGGGACGGCGGGGCCGCCTGCTCCTGCTCGGCTCGGTCGGCCTCGAACAGGTCGTTCAGGGTTCAGTCAGATCTCGTGCCACCGAGTAACGCCTGCGCCTTCAGGCGGATGGCAACGTCTCCTCAGGCGGCTTCCAGGACTGCCAGCATCGTCGCGGTGCGGCGGAGGTTTTGTAACCGGCACCGATCGGCAGGAACTGCTGGTAAGGGTGGGATCGAAGACGGAGGAAGTTGCGCAGTTCATCGTGAGCCCGACAGAACCGGGCCGCTGATCGTGGGCACTTGAAGCCTCGCATGGGCCGGTAGCGACCTTTGATACCGCGGTGATCCTTGCTCCAGCCGGTTGTTCAACAAGCACTGGTCCGGTGTCGGATGTCTTTGCCAAGCTCGGTGCGGATCGCACGGGGGTAGCTGTCGTGGCCGTCTGTCGTGACCCGGTCCGAGGTCACTCCCATCACCGCCTTCGCCGAGCGGAAGAACGCCTTGGCTGCCGTCATGTCTCGGTGCTCGCTGAACCTCACGTCCACCAGCGCGCCGGAGTGGTCGATGGCGCGGTAGAGATAACACCAGCGGCCCTGCACCTTGATGGCCAGAGGTAACGAACTGGCCTCCTGGTACGCATAAGCGGACAAATCGGGAACGTCACGCGGTCCTCGCGTAAGGTTCGGGCCCGGTGCGCAGCGGCCTCAATCCGTCGAGGATTTCCGATATGCTGCTCGGGTGCCCCAGACGTAGTCGCCGGTGAGGTTCACGTGCTCCCAGCCGAGCGGCGAGAGATGGGCGAGCAGCTGGTCCGGCACGTCCTCGACTTCACGCAGGGCTGCAACGGCGCGCTCCAGATACCGCGTGTTCCACAGCATGATCGCGGTGACGAGGAAGTTCAGGCCGGAGGCGCGATGCTGAGGTGCGATCGCGGATCTCGCCCCACCGAGCTTCTGCATCGGCTTCGCGCCACAGAAACTCTTAATTCGATCTCCGACAGGTTTTCCTGGACGAATGCGTGGGAGGAGGGCGCTTCGTTACTTCTGGCCGACAAGGGGGCATCGCGATTCGGCGAGCGACTGGAAGGCTTCATCGCCCGGGATCGTCGCGACCAGCTTGTAATAGTCCCACGGCGCCTTCGACTCCGCCGGCGACTTGACCTGGAACAAATACATGTCATGCACCATTAGCCCGTCGGCCCGGATATGTCCGTTATGGGCGAAGAAGTCGTTGATCGGCGCATCACGCATGGCGCGCATAACCGCTACGGTGTCCGTTGTGCCCGCGGTCTGAACGGCCCGCAGGTAGTGCATGGTCGATGAATAGACCCCGGCCTGTGACATGTTGGGCATTTTGTGCAGCCTCTCGAAGAAACGCTTCGCCCATTTGCGCGTGTCATCGTCGCGGTCCCAGTAGAAAGCCGAGCTCAACAACATGCCCTGGGTCGCCTGCAGGCCGAGACCGTGGACGTCGTTGATGTAGATCAACAGTCCGGTGAGCTTCTGGCCGGTCTGGTTGAGGCCGAACTCGGCGGCCTGCTTCACTGCGTTGACGAGGTCGGTACCGGCCACCGCGAAGCCGACCACCTGCGCGTTCGACTGTTGCGCCTGGAGGAGATAGGACGAGTAGTCCGAGGTGCCAATCGGCGCCAACGCGTGGCCCAGCACCTGCCCGCCTGCTGCCTTCACCACCGCAGCTGTATCGGCTTCAAGCTGATGACCGAACGTGTAGTCCGCGGTCAGGAAGAACCAAGACTTGCCGCCCTGCTGGAGCACTGCCTTGCCCGTCGTGTGGGCGAGAGCATAGGTGTTGTAGGCATAGTGGACCGCCGTCGGGATGCAGGCCTCATTGGTGATGCTGGTCGCACCCGGCCCGCTCATCAGGATAATCTTGTCATGCGCCTTCGCCACGGCCATCGCGGCCAGCGCCGGGCTGGAGGCGGCGACGTCCAGCAGGGCGGCGACATGGTCGACATCAAACCATTTGGCCGCCACCGCGCCGGCGATATCGGCTTTGTTTTGATGGTCAGCAACCAGCACCTCAATCGGCCGTCCGAGCACCTTGCGGCCGAAATCCTCGACGGCCATCCGTGCGGCGGTCTCGCTACCGGCACCGGTGACGTCGGCGTAGACACTCGACATGTCGAGGATGAGGCCAAGCCTCACCGGTTCCGGCGAGGACGTCGGCGATTGCTGGGCCAGCGCGGAACCCACCGCTGCGAGCAACCAAAATACAGTGAAACCAACCTGTGGCGCTTTCATCGACCCTTCCCGGGCGTTCAGCCCCTGATGAATATCGGGCAACGATGCCCTCGAGGCCCGCCGGCACTCGCGTCGCGACGTTCGTCACTATACGCCTCGAGCGAAGTCCTGTGCGGGTCATCACTCTGCTGCTGTTCGGAACATGTCAATGACTTTGATAAAGCCGGGGTTGGCTTCGTTCGTCCTGGCTTATAGCTTCATAGCTTCCGATAATTGCTCTTCTCGGGAGTATGGATTTCGGAAATCCGGCTTGCTGAAGGAAAAGGCACCTGGCGCGAGCAGGCCGCCCCCATGACGGAAATCAGTGCAGCAGGTTCAACGTGTTGCTGCCGTCATCGACGAAATAGATGGCACCGTTCCCGACCGTCAGCACGCCAAACAGCGTCCCCGCGCCGGGTGGGCTGCCGGTATCGTCCAGCAATTCATGGGCGAGCTGCATGCCGTCCGGCGCGATCTCCGTGATGAAGCCGTCATTTGAGTTGACGGTCAGTATGTGGCCGTTGGGCGCGACCGCGAGCCCGAGTGGGCCATTCAGGAACCCGTTCGCCGACAGGGTGGCGCCCGTCCCGGCCGAATCGCGGCGCGTGAGCGGATTGTCGACGACGGTTACCCGGTTGTTCAGCGTGTCCGCGACATACAGCACCTGATCGTCGTCGCTGCTCCGGGACCGCGCGCAGTCCGCCGCTTCAGCCGGGGCGCACGAGGCTTGCGTGATAAGCCGAAGCCCCGTCGGACCGATGACCAGCGCGGCCGGGTCCGTGCGTTCGGGAAGTCCCGACGCAATCACCGTGAGCGATCTGGCCGAGGGCTCGTCGTCCATGTCGAGATCGAGGCGCACGACGGTCGCCTCGTTGACCACCTGGCCGTTCGCCGCGACGATGCCGTTGAGCACATTCGTGAAGAACAGGGTCGCATCGGAGCCGCGATCAACCGCGGTCATGTCCCACGGGCCGTTGATCGGCGATCCGGCGAAGGTCTTCACCGGCACGCCGTTGCTGTTCAGGACGATAAGGCAACCCGCCTCGGCCGTCGCACACGTGCCGTCAGAGGTCGGCAGGCTGCCGACGATGACCCAGCCTGCCCGCAGCACTACCAGCGCCGTGGTCAATCCGACGCCGCCGGGGCACGGGCCGGGCAGCTTGCTCGCGTCGATCCGGGCGAACAGCTTGGCTGCGCCGTTCGGCGCCACATCGACGATCGTGGTGCCTGTGCCCTGGAAATTCGCCTTGTTGTTAAAATTGCTGACCAGGATGTGCCCCTGGCGCAGGCGGCCCTCGGTCTGCGGCACCAGCGCCACGCCGTACGGGTTGACGTCGCCATTCACCGGAACAGTCGAGGCGACGGGTGCGATGTTGCGCAAATTGTCTAGTATCGCGCCTTCGTCGTCCGCGCGCGCGGAGAGTACAGCTAGAAAGGAGGTGACCGCGCCGAGCAGCGGTACCGCAAGCAAGGCACACAAGGACGATTTCATCATTGGAAGCATCTCCCTCGGGTAGGGATGTTGTTGAACATCACCCCGCCGGCCCGAGTCGGTACGTCGGCGCCGGTTCGCTACGATGGGCCTCTCTATAGACGACGGGGACGCCCCTTTATTCCACGAGCCGAAGCATCAACAGCCGCCTGCCGGGGGCGACATCGCGGGAAGAGGACCGCCGAAAATGGCCGCCCCCACCGCATTCGCTCGCGCGAATGCCAGAGAGGCCTCGAACCCGACGCCAAGGTCTGCGCACCAGTGTAAATCA